>NZ_JALQDB010000034.1:0-287577 GCF_023631465.1 Caballeronia sp. GAWG1-1 | reverse complement strand
TACGAACTTCCAGAATTCAAGGACCTAAAGAGCAAAGCACCCGAGGTCAAGAATTACACCGGTTGGACGCACATGAATTGCGATCCGAACTTGGGCATCGTGCCGAAGAAGGATAGCTTGTCGGGAATCCCCGGTGTGATCTATTCACTGGAAGCCTATTCGCTTGGCGCGCCGGTCTACTTCGGCTCGCGCTTGCTCGGCAAAACGGAAGATCAGTAAGCTGAAGCGCCGAGCAAGTCGTGCATCGGAAGGACAATTCAATGATTCACCAACCAGAAAACGCGGAATGAGCAAAGCACCTATACGGTATGGCGACACAACCACGCACGGGGGAAGCGTCATTAAAGCGTCGACGACTTTCGTCATCGGAAACCGGGCGTGCGCACTGCGCGGTGATCTCGTGAAGTGCCCAGAGCACGGCACCGTAAAAATCATAGAAGGCGATGATGGCTATGTAGAGGGCGGGCGCCCCATCGCGGTACATGGTTGTAAAACCAGCTGCGGCGCACGGGTGCTTGCCAGCACCGATGAATTTGGAATCTAAGCATGGGTTGGCCTGTTCCAGAATTCGAGCGCCTTCCGGTTTTCAGAAAGCCATCTCCTTGGGCGCCTATCGTCGGCTCGCTCATCATCGTGTTCGGGGCTGCCGTCGCGATCTTCTACCTTTGGCTCAAAATTCACGGCCGCTCCGGCGGCCTGGGCTTCTGGCTTTGCCTCATCGGTATCCCACTGATCGCCGGCCTCTTATTTTGGTGTGCAGTCGGCCATTGCGCGGCCATGAGATTGTTTGGCGTCGACTCCGTGAAGTACTACGCGAGCGCGGTCCTTTCGGCATGGCAACACTGGTCCCGCCAGTACGTCGTACTTGGCGGCTTCTCGGTCATTCTGGTTGAAGACGCGTTGGCCGAGAAGATCGCAGGCTTGTCAGGGACGGTGCCAGAAAACAAGAGCGAGGTTCGCCGGCTCGAGCAAATCAAGGATGATTTCAAGTCAAGCCGCACTGAGCAGATACTTGAGCGCCTACTCAAGGGAGTGGAAGTAGCATTAACTTCTTCCGGCATCGATCACGCTCTGCGAATCGTCGCGTGGGCGGGAGAGCATGCGGATGGCGTAGCAATCGAAGACTGTGTCAAAAAACTATGGAGCGCTTCGGGCCTGCATCTGGTTGCGTCGGTAGAGGTGGTCTCTGCTCTGAACTGGTCGATGATAGAGCGACACGTGCTCGGTGATGGTGTACCGCTGCTCGTTCTGACCATGCAGATTCACGACGATGCAGGGAAATTGGCGCAGTTTACCGAATCGGCGGCTGCGCTTGTTTTCCTGCCGCAGCTTGCGCGAACTGACACTGGCGAGCCCGTTGTTCGAATCTATCGTTCCATCCCGACCTCCACCGCTACGATGATCGCGGACTTCAATCAACTCGGAGATTACGGAGCGTTGCCGCTTGCGCAAATCCGCTCCGGCTGGAACTGCAATCTCGGAAAGGCCGAAGGCTACGGGCTCGCTCGCGCTGTCGGTGACTGTGGCCTGGTGTTCGAAGGAGGAACGACCGGCATGATCAACATCGGCGATTCTATTGGCCCAACCGGTCCAATAAGTCCGTGGCTTTCATTGGCTCTCGCGGCTGAGCTAGTTCAATACGGGCAAGGTCCGCAGTTACTTGCGACACAGGAAGGCAAGCACGCACGACTCTATATTGCCGCTGCGGACGAGGCGGTTCCCGTAGAGCGCGGAGGCAAGCCGCCCTCCTCGGGGCAGCATGGTTCGACCATTCTTGCGTGCGCATTGCCCACTCTGACGCTCCTTCTTGGGCTGCTCTTCAAGGCAGCGGATCTGTTTCCATGGGTCTCCATGGGTGTCGCGGGTGCAGTGGTCCTAGCGTTGTCGCTACGATTGCTGCATCCGTATCTGGTGCAGGCGCGGGCAATAGAGCTGGTTCATGCGCTGGGCGGGCGGTTGCCACCGGCAGAATGAAGGGAACGACGCGGCCAGTTTGGTTCCATCGATGTCCAGAGCAATATCAGAGAATGATTGTGTCGAAGAACAATTTAGAAGAGGGGCAGAGCGAGAACGGTCAAGCGCTGTTGCTCTGGGTGGCGGCGGGCACTTTAGTCGCTGTCGCATGTGTCATCGGATTTGTTGGGTGGGAGTTCGGTTGGGGTGTTGATCGCCTTGTCGGAATCGGCTTCGGTCTACTTGCCGTTCTGTTGGCAGTGGTTGCTTCGACGCTTGTGGTAGACCGTATGGCACTGAGGGCGCGCTGGATCAGTGCGGCAACCTCGCAGGCGTCTGCGACCTCCGAGACAAGGAAGATGATTCGCTTCGATCCTGTTGCGGCGGCACGGGAACTGGTGCGCTTGCTGGAGGGCGTTCGTCACTGGCGTAGCCGGACGCGTTGGCTCCTCGTCGTCGGAGAGAAAGCGGTTGTGGATCGCTTCGTGCCTGGACTGACGATGTCGCGCTATGCGGTTCGCGGTGACATCGTTTTACTTTATGCGAATAACATGGATGATGAACCCGACCACGAGTGGATGGAGCGGGTTCGACGGCTCCGCCGCTGGCGCTCAATCGACGCAGTGGCGGCGATCATCTCAGTTGACGATGAACCTAATAAGTCGCGCGACGGAGCGATTTTGGCGCGGCAGCTTGCGCGAAATTCCCGCACTATGCGCTGGGTCGCTCCCGTGTACGTGGTCAGCGTTGCGGCGTGTCGCGGTACACCGCGGACTGTGGAGGATGCGATTGGCTTGACCTGGTCGAGCGGACTCATTCCCGGCATGGACGTGGAAGCGTCGCTTTCTGATCTGGCTACGAACCTCGCTGGCGTGGGTGTGTCTCGTCTTGCGAGCGATCCGCGAGATAGAGTCATCGCGGAGCTATCGCAGCACATCGACGGAGCGCGCGAGAAATTGAGTAGTCTCGTGTCAAGGATTGCTGCATCTGAAGTTTGGCGAAACGATGTTCATGGACTTCTCTTCGCTCCGGTTTTTTCAGGAACGCTAGCCGCGCAGAATTTGGCCACGAGTGACGTACAAGCGCGTTATCCAGCGGTCTGGCGCGCCATCGCCGACCACAGCCGGAAGGTCCATGGCTATCGCGTCGGCCTCTCGTGGCCTGGCGCAGCGGCGTGGGCGCTGATCGCCGCAACAGCAGTCTGGCTTCTGGGGTCCGCGATCTCAGGTGCGGCGAACATGTCGGCGATGCAAGAGGCGGCGTCGACATCGAGTCGGGTCTCATCTACCCAAGATCCCACGCAAGCCTTGCTTTCCCTCGACGCGCTCGACAAACAACTCGACACGCTCGAAATCCGCAGCAAGGAAGGCGCACCGCTTTACACCCGCTTCGGTCTGAACCACGACGCCGCCCTATACCAGCGGCTCTGGCCGGCTTACCTCAACGCCGCCTCACGCGTCCTGATCGTTCCCATCAAAGCCAAACTCGAAAACCGCCTGAGCCAACTTGCCTCGCTATCGGATGCCGAAATCGCCAGTGGCGGCAACGCACAAGTTCAGGCAGCCTATGACACGCTGAGAACATATCTCATGCTCGCCAACCCCGAGCACGCCGACGCAACCTTCCTTACGACGCAGCTACTCGCCACCAACGAACCTGCGCGTCAGCAAGATGCGACGCTCACGCAAGGCGCGTGGGAGGACCTGCGCCAGCACGCAATTGCATTCTATGCAAGCCACTTAAAGCACGGGGCGTCGCCGGCCTTGACGCCCGACGCGGCACTGATAGCGTCGGCGCGTCAGACGATCATTGGCGTGCGCGGAATCCAGAATTCGACGGATGCGATCTACCAGCAGATCATCGATGAAACCAAGCCCAAATATCCGCCGCTGACATTGGCCGGCATCCTCGGGGATCATCCTAGTCGCGGCTTCTTCAGCACGAGCGCCACGGTCCCGGGCGTTTTCACGCGCGCCGCTTGGGAAGAACGCATTCCCAAAGCGATCGACGAAGCGAGCGAACATCACACCGTCGCAGGCGATTGGGTGCTCTCAGACGCGAAAGCCGACAATACATCGCCGTTGGCGCTGAAGGCCGAGCTTCGCCAACGCTACTTCGATGACTACTCCCGCGCCTGGGCGCAATTTCTTAACGGTATTCGCTGGCAGGATGCATCGTCGCTTTCAGGCACGGTCGATCAACTGACACTGCTCGGCGACCCGCAACGCTCGCCGCTCGTCGCGTTGATGGACGCAATCGTCTATCAGGCCGGCGCCGGCGCATCGACGCAAACGTTGTCGGACAGTCTGATCACGAAGGCGCAGCAACTCGTGGGCGCCGACGAGAAAGACCCATCGAAGCGCGCTCAAGCTAGAAACACCCCGCTCGCCGAAGCATTCGGCCCCGTCCTGCGCCTGACCGGAAGCGATCTCGGGGCCGCTGCGTCCGCGAATGGGAAAGGCGTGCCGCAACCTGTCGGCGACCTCAGTCTGCCGCGCTATCTCGAACGCGTCACCGCCATGCGCCTGAGAACGCAGCAGATGATGTCCAGTCCCGACCCGGACGCCATGTCGCGCGCCGCGGCGCAAGCGATGCTGCAAGGAAAGACTTCGGATATTGCTGACAGCCGCGACTACGCAAGCCGTGTGTCCGCGAGCCTCGGCGAGCGCTGGGCCGGTTTCGGCAAACTCTTTGAAGCTCCCTTCGACCAGACGTGGCAGGTTGTCGTGCGCCCCGCGTCCGCAAGTCTGAATGACATCTGGCGCACGGCCATTCTCGCGGACTGGAATCGCAACTTCGCATCCCGCTATCCGTTCGCGGATTCTGACAACGATGCATCGTTGCCCGATCTTGCGCGCTTCCTGCGACTCGACAATGGCGTGATTGCGCAGTTTGTCGCGACGCAACTTGCAGGCATCATCGAACGGCAGGGCGATCACTGGGTCGCGGCGCAGGGCGCGAATCAGGGCGCGCTTACGCTCGATCCCGCGTTCCTCATCGCGCTCAACAAGCTCACGCGCGTCTCGACCGTGATGTTTCCATCCGGCGATGCACACGTCCGCTTCGATCTCCGTGGTGTACCAACTCCCGGCGTCACCGAAATGACGTTCGTGCTTGCGGGCCGCACGTTCAAGTACTTCAATCAGCAAGAAGAATGGATGCCCTTCGAATGGCCGGGCCAGTCGCTGGAGAACGTCACGCATCTGGAATGGGAAACGGCGCAAGGCGGCCTGCGCTCGGCCCTCGATGCCCAAGGCCGTTTCGGCGTGATACGCCTGCTCGAGCGTGCGAAGGTTACGCAACAGGACAGCGCGCGCTACTTGCTTTCCTGGACACCCGATCAAAGTCAGGCGCTGCCGCTTTCGGTGCAGATGCGCGCGGAAGGCGGCGCGGGTCCGCTCGATGTGCTTGTGTTACGACACTTCGCTTTGCCGGAGCGCGTCTTCCTGGTCAATAACCCCGCGAAGACGAAGGCGACGTCGGCGGCCTCGAACCCTCCGCCGCTGCCTCCCGGAGCGTTCACTGCGGCGAATCAGTTGGGCATTCCCTTGCCGCAAGGCGCAACCATAGAGATGCATTGATGTTTGCTGGTCTTTTTAAAACGCTTTTCCCTTCGCGCGATGCTGCCCAATTTGCTCGCACTCGCCTCGACACTTGGGAGGCTTGGCTCGCGCCGCTTCCCGGAGATGCAGGCGTCGGTCGAGATCCCGGTTACGAAGACGCCTTCTTCAGCTTGAAGGATGAAGCAGGAAAACTTTCGGGCATCGACGATTCGTTGATTGTCCGCTCGTGCGAGCAAATCACGAAAGAAGTCGGCAAGGATCTGCGTGTCGCGGGCCATTACGCTTTTGCGCGATTGCGTCAGGATGGACCTGAAGGCTTCGTCGATGGTCTCGAACTCGCTGCTGCCATGATCGACCGCTTCGGCGATGCCATCTTGCCTTTGCGTCCCGAAGCCAGGAAGGGCGCGCTCGAAATGCTCGCCACGACACGCACGCTGGACTTGCTCGACAGCCGGGACGCTTTCGATCCTGGTGATGTGGAACGCGCGGTCGCCGCGCTCGATGCGATCGTCGGAAAGACACTCACATGGCCGGAAACGGCGCGGCCCAACTTGCAGATGCTCGCCTCTCGCTTCCAACGCAAGGACGACGGCATACAAAGCGCCGAGCCGAGCACGACCGCGCCGATTCCATCGGCTCCGGCGCTTGCCGGTAGCGCCCCGATCGCATCGCAGCGCGAATTGCTCGATCAGGCTCGCACCATGGCAGCATGGTTGCGCGATCAGGAAAACGGCTATCTGCCTTCTGCGCGACTCGTGCGCAGTATCCGTTGGGATACGCTTCACGAAGTCCCGCCCGCGGATGCCGGCGCTCGAACCCGCCTCGCCGCGCCACGCGGCGAATTGCGTCAGCAGTTCAAGCGCCTCGTGTTGCAAAAGCAGTGGAACGAGTTGCTGGAACGCGTCGAAGCGGCGTTCATGGAAGGGGTCAATCACCTCTGGTTCGATCTGCAACATTTTCAGCACGTTGCGCTCGATAACGTAGGCACGCCTTATGATGCATGGCGCGATTTGCTGCGCGCGGATTTCGCGCTCTTTCTCGAACGTCTTCCCGGCATCGAGCGGCTTGCCTTCACTGACGGTACACCTTTCGCCGATGATGTCACGCTCGAGTGGATCGCGCGTCACGCCGTCGTGCGCGATCTTGACGCAGGCGAGAGTATCGCGGCGTTGCCGGTGTCGGCAAATGCCGCGGAAGGTGCGGCCGGAGACTGGCCCGAGATCGAAGCACAGGCGCGTGATTTGTCCGCGCGCGATGGTATTGAAGCTGCATTTATCTGGCTCGATGCGCTGCCGGGCATGAAGACAGACAAGCATCGCTATCTGCAGCGCCTGATGATGGCGCGTCTGGCCGAGCAGGCCGGCCGCGCGGATACCGCACTCTCACTTCTCGCGGAACTCGATGCCGCTACGCGCACCTTGCCTCTCGCACGCTGGGAGCCGGCGCTCGCTTTTGAGGTCAAGCAGCAATTGATGCGTGCATTGAAGACGATGAGCGTCCGCAAGGACGCCGACAAGACAACGCTGACCAACCGTATCGGCGAACTGCGTAGTGAACTGATCGTGCTGGACCCGGCGCGTGCGCTCACGCTGTCATGAAAACATAGATGAACGACGAATCGACACAAGACCCCAATCAGGACCTCTCGCGCGGCGATCCGGTCCTGCGCTACTACGAAGCAGAAATGCGTTATCTGCGCGAGTCTGGGCGCGAGTTCGCACGGGCGCATCCTGATCGCGCGCGCATGCTCAATCTCGATCGCGTGGGTGATCGCGACCCCTACGTCGAACGTCTTTATGAAGGTTTTGCGTTTCTCACGGGCCGGCTTCGGCAGAAACTCGACGACGAACTGCCGGAGCTGACAGAAGGCATCGTAAGCCTGCTCTGGCCGCACTACTTGCGGATGATCCCATCGCTGTCCGTCGTGGAACTGTTGCCGCAAGGCGAGCGGATGCAAAAAACCGCATATGTCCCGGCAGGCGTCGCGGTGCGCTCCGCGCCGATTTCTGTGCCGACGGATTCAGGCACAACCGCTGCGCCTCGGACGGTGCAATGCCTCTACCGCACGACGCAGCCCGTCGCCATGCAACCGTTGCGCCTCTTGCAGGCAGGCCCCGCGGTGCGGCACGACGGCCGTTCGGTCATTCGGATAGCCTTTGAACTGGATAACTCGGCGCGCCGCACGGAAACCGATCTCTCGCGCCTGCGGCTACACCTGAGCGCGGATCAGCCGACGGCGTTTGCCATGCACCTTGCGCTGACCCGTCAGGTCGACGCCATCGAATGGCGCATCCCCGAGGTTCGTAACGGCGAGGCCCTGCCTTGCAAAGGCGTGAGCATCGAACCAGCAGGGTTCTCTCCTGAAGAACGGTTGTGGCCTAAGTCTGATGCTGCATTTTCGGGCTATCAGCTGCTGCTCGAATATTTCACGTTCCGCGAGAAGTTTCTGTTCGTCGATCTTTGCGGGCTCGACATCGACATGCTTCCGGTGGGCGCGACGCGCTTCGAGTTCGAAATTGTGTTGAAGCATGCATATCCGTCGGATCAGCGTTTTAACAAAGACAATTTGCGTCTCTTTTGCACGCCGGTCATCAACCTGTTCAGCCTCGACGCCGAGCCGGTGGTAATCAATCATCACGAGACGGAGTATCGCGTGGTGCCCGCGGGGCATCAGGGCGGGCACGTCGAAACCTATTCGGTCGATGCCGCCGAATCTTTCGATCACGAAACCGCCGAGCGCTTCGAATATGTTCCCTTCGCGACGTTTCGACATCGCGGAGGCATGTTGCGGCACGAGTCGCCCGAACGATACTTCCATACGCGCGTGCGGCCGGGTATGGACGGTCTACACGAGACGTGGGTGATTCTTGGCGGACATGCATGGGATTCGATGCAGACGCTGCCAGAGGAAAGCATATCGCTACGCGTGACCGGCACCAACGGAATGTTGCCGCGTAAGGGTTTGCGCGAAGCGCGCATCGACGAGCTCGCGCTCAGCACGCCAAACGTGGGCGGCGTGCGTAATCTCGTCGCGCCGACGCTGCCGCTTTATCCGCCCACCGGCGACCGGTTTCAGTGGCGCGTGTTGTCACATCGCGCGCCGAATTTTCTATCGATGCTCAACGCCGAGGTCTTGCGCGGCGCGCTCGCACTTTATGACTGGACCAACGACGAACTCAACCGGCGGCGGCTCGCCGGCATTCTGCACGTCTCGGAGCAACTGCTGGAGGAGATTTCCGGCGGCGCTGTGGAGCGCGGCGTGCTGATCGAAGTGACGCTCGACTCGCAGGCGTTCTCGGGCGAAGGCGACGTGATGCTGTTCGCCGAACTGCTGCATCGCTTCTTCGAACTGTATGCGGAAATCAATCTCTTCACGAAGCTCGCCATCGTGAGTCTGCCTTCGCAGGCTCGCATCGAATGGCCGCGCAGCAAGACGCGGCGTGCTCCGCTATGACGGCGCGCGATCTATCGGGGGTCGAACCGTTCGTCGCCGCGTTGCTCGCGCGCGCGCCGCGAATGAGCTTCATGCAACTGTGCCGTCTTTTTGAGGCGAGCGAGCCGAACAGGCCGGGTTTCGGCGAGCGTGACACGCCCGAACACGAACCCGTGCGCTTCAGGCCGCGCCCGCGCATGGGCTTTCCCGCAGGCGAAATGGCGAGTGTCGAATTCGCGGACGAGGGCGATGCCCTGCTTGCGCCTACCGTGCGCACTACGTTCATGGGTCTGTACGGCGTCGATGCGACGATGCCGACGCATTATCTCGACGATATCGTCCAGCGCGAGGAGGGGCACGAAGCAGTCGAAGCGTTTCTCGACCAATTCAATCATCGGCTGGCGACGCTGCTTTATCGGGCGTGGAAGAAGTATCGCTATCCGGAAAGTTTTTGCCACGGCGGTACGGACCAGCACTCGCAAAAGCTTTTGTGTCTTGCTGGTTTCGGCTGGGGCAACAAGCCCGCGCGCGCCGGTTTGCCAGATTCGCGCATGCTCGCCTTGCTAAGTCTGATGGTTCAACGTACTCGCACGCCGGAGGGTCTGGCTGGCGTCATTGCGCTTGGTGCGCCCGGCGTGGAGGTCAGGGTCGATGAGTTCTGGCCGGTTGCGAAGCGCACGGAACAGGGTTCGCCGCTAAGCGCGAAAGACGTGGGTGCCGCAAGCGCCGGCAGCAAGCGACGTGGCCTCGGCGGAGGTTATGTGCTCGGCAAGCGAATTACCTATCGAAGCCGTGCGGTGCGTGTGACGATGCGTCCGCGCGACGCCGAGCAGGCCAACGATCTCCTGCCCGGTGGGTGGCTGCATCGCGATCTGATGGCACTGGTGCGTCTCTATATCGGCGTCAAGGCCGATGTGCATTTGCGCGTGCAGATGTCCTCGCGTTTCGTTCCGACACCGGCGGTTGGCGTCCTGCTGGGTGCGCGCGCCCCGCGGCTCGGCTGGACCGTCGTGCTGCCCTCCGAGGCGGAACGCGACATCGAGATATCGCTCGGTGTGTGCGAGGCGCTTCCTGCTCCCGGCATCAATCCTTATCTCAAGCCATATGTCAGCCCGCACGCGGCGTGACTTCGAATCAAGCAGAGGGCAATCATGTTGAAACGATTTAGCGCAGCAAGCGTCGCCGCGACGCTGCTGCTTTCCGGATGCGGCGCTTGGCAAACCGTTTCCGATACCTCGGTCGACGCTTATAACGCAGTCTTCCACAAACGGGTGAAAGTGCTCGACGTGGATCTGACCGCGCGCGCCGGGCTGAATCAGGACGCGGCGGGTCGTTCGACTTCAGTGGCGGTACGCATTTATCAACTGAAGGACCGCAAGCTATTCGACAGCGCGGCCTATGGCGATCTCATTCGTGACGACAAAACCATGCTCGCGCAGGATCTCCAGGCAAGCCTAGGCGTGGTGGTCAACCCAGCTGCATCGGTGAGTCTTTCACAGCCATTGGAAAAGGAAACGGCATACATAGCGATCGCCGCTTTCTATCGCGATCCGCCTGCGAACGGAAGCTGGAAGCAGGTCGTCGAGGCGAAGAAGCTGTCCGCCGATGCTCCGCTCAAACTCGAGCTATCCGATCGGCAAGTAACGGAGCTCACCGATACTAAGGCAAGCGGCAAGAAATAGACTTGCGCACCGGGGCACTGATTCAGTTCGACGGACATTTCGCTCGCGAACCGCGTTCCTCACTACGGACAATGTCCGCCCGCTATCCATGCTCACGGGAGTCTGCATGGCGGGCTGCGCAGCGAATGATAGAAGACGGCTGTGTCGCGGCAATAGCATTCGCTCCCAGGCAAGTGCCCGACGTCCCTCGCCCTCGACGCTCATGGGAAATCCATGAGTTCGGTACTACTGGATATCGACTTCGATTGATCGTATAAAACGGCCGTGCGCATGAGGCGGCTGCGCGCTTCGAAGTGTGGGAAAAAACTAACCGTTCCGGTAAAAACCACCGTCCATGCCTTGACAAAACATGGCCACGCGAGAGCAGAAACTCTCGTTAGACTTTTTTACACTTTAGTTGGCAGAAGGTTTCTAAACGTCTGAATACAATCGAAATTGTTAAAGATTGTGTAGCCGTCGGGACCAATGACAACGAAGCGAACAACGATACTGTCCATTTTTGGGACGCGCCCCGAAGCCATCAAGATGGCGCCGCTCGTCAAGGCGCTGGAAGCGGAGCCGGGCGTTCGGTCCATCGTGTGCGTAACCGGTCAGCATCGCTCGATGCTGCAACAGGCGCTGGATCTCTTCGATATCGCTCCGCAGTACGACCTCGCGGTCATGTCCGAGAACCAGAGTCTGAACGGGCTGGCCGCGCGGCTGATCGGCGCGATCGATAACGTCATCGAAGAAGAAAAGCCGTGCCGCATTCTCGTGCACGGCGACACCACCACGGCAACGGCAGGCGCGCTCGCGGCGTTTCATCGGCGCGTGCCGGTGGCGCACGTCGAAGCAGGCTTGCGTACCGGCGACATGACGCGGCCTTGGCCGGAAGAAATGAACCGCCGCGTGGTCGATGTCATGAGCGACCTCATGTTCGTGCCGACGCAGCGCTCGGAACAGAACATCGCGCGCGAGACGCTGCAAGGCCGCTCGATCATCACGGGCAACACGGTGATCGACGCGCTTCTGTCAGTGACGAAGCGCATCGACTCGAACGCCACGCTGCGAGCCTCGCTCGATGCTCGCTTCCCGTATCTCGACGATTCGAAGCAACTCGTGCTCGTGACCGGTCATCGGCGCGAAAGCTTCGGCCAGGGTCTGCGCGACATCTGCGCGGCGCTCGGCGAGATCGCCCGGCGTGACGATGTTCAGATCGTCTATCCGGTGCATCTGAATCCGAACGTGCAGGCCACGGTGATCAGCGCGCTCGGCGCCTCGCCGAACGTGTTCCTCATCCAGCCGCAGAACTACATGGGCTTCGTGCGTCTCCTGCAGCGCGCGTCCATCGTATTGACTGACTCGGGCGGCGTGCAGGAAGAAGCGCCCGCGCTCGGCAAGCCGGTGCTCGTGATGCGCGATGTCACCGAGCGCCCCGAAGCCGTGCAGGCCGGCACCGCGCGGCTCGTCGGCACGGATCGCCATGCAATCGTTTGCGCTGTGTCGCTGCTTCTCGACGATGAAAGCGCCCGCGCCGCCTTCGCCCTCAGCGTGAACCCTTATGGCGACGGCCATGCCTCGTCGCGCATCGTTTCGGCGTTGCTGGACCGTCCTTTCGAGGAGTTTCGCCCCGACTTGCGCGTGTCCGAGGAGCAGCATCGTCTGATGCGCGCGGCGGTTGCGTAGTGCGGCAGTGCGCGCATCGCGCGAAGCGCCGCAAGGCCGCGAAGCGAACGATGCGGATATCGAACGAAATAACTGCCAGCTTGGGCGTTGCACCAAAAAGACCATCGCAATCTCGCGCGTTCGCGCTCTCGAGCCTCTTCGGGCGACAGAGCGGCTGTGCGTGAGAATGCGCCAAAATTCGAGCCATTCGCCTTGATCAACGACATCATCAAACCGCGCCGATTGCGCGTCGCACTCGCTTTGACCGCCGCATGGGCGGCCTTTTTCATGGCGCTTCCGTGCGCGGCGCTCGCCGCCGCCGGCAATCTTGCAAGCACGTTCGCGCATCTCGGGCTCAACGGCCGCGAATCGCGCACGGTGACACTGCGCGAGCTAGGGCTCTTGCAAGACGTCACGCTGAGCGCACCCGACACGCGCCAGGAGTTCTATCTCCCCGTTCCCGCCGATGTCCCGCTCAGCGACGCCACGCTGCAACTCGACGGCGGTTACGTACGCGGCGACGGCGGACGCGTGACGATGCTGCTCTCGCTCGACGGCTCGCCCGTGCTCTCGCGCGCCTTCACGCAGGACGCGGGCAACGTCGCGGTGAACATCGGCGTGGACGGCGCGCCGCGTTCGGCCGGTTTCGTGCGGCTCGGGCTCGGCTTCGCCTCGGTAATCAACCAGAACGTGTGCACGGACCAGACCGCGATCGGCAACTTGCTGCGCGTGCGTCCGGAAACGCGTCTGACCTTCAGCTTCGATCCCGCCGATATTCGCGATCTGCGCACGGCGTGGAGCGCGCTGCCTTACGCGCCGGTGCTCGCGGTGTCGTCGCCAAAACTCGCCAGCGACGCCTACGACACGGCCTGGCGCACCGATGCGCTCCTGCAACGCGACGGCAAGCGCCCGCTCGTGCAGGCGCTGCCAGCCGTGGGCGATACGGCCGACCTGACCGGCATCGACGTGCCCGCGGCTTTGCGCGCGATTCCCGCGTTCAGCGCGCTGGCCTCGGGCGGCAAGCATGCAATAAGCGATGACGCCGAACTCGGCGCGCTTGTCGTGCTCGGAGCGCGCGCGGCGTTCGGTCCGGACGTGATCGTGGCGGATGACGGCATGAGAAAGCGCATCGTCGGCGCGCTCGATGCGTTGCGCGCGCAAGTCGCCACCGCTTCCGCCGATGCCGTGCCCGCCTTCGACGAATGGCGCGCCCGCACGATGAACACGCTGACCGCGCCGCTCGCGCCGGGCGAGGTGCGCATTGCGCATGTCGGCGGACGCGCGGTGATCGTGGTCGGCGACACGCGCGGCATCGGCGCGCTGGCGGCAAGCTGGCGGCCCATCGATGTATCGAACCGGCTGATCGTGCATTCGATCGATGCCGACCAGCGCGTGCGCGGCGACAACATCGCGCTTTCGGAGCTCGGCGGCGATCCGCGCAGCATCGACGTGCAGACCAACGCGTCGTGGTCCGCGCGCTTCGACCTCGCCGCGGCTTCGGGCAACGGCCGTCTGCCGCAGAACGTGGTGCTCGACCTCGCGGCATCGCCGACACTCTCCAACGGCGGCGCGACCGCCACGGTGTATTTCAACGACGTGATGATCGGCGCGCGCCTCCTGAACGTGGATGGCGTGCGTCAACGCATCATCGTGCCGATTCCGCGCTATGCGCTTGCACGCACCAACGAATTGCGCGTGAGCTTTCGCCGTCAGCCGGATGCAGGCTGTCAGGCGCGCCAGGCCTATCCGGTCGCCGTGTTGCCGACGAGCCATCTGCAACTCGGCAACTCCACGCTCGACAACACCTTCGCGGGCATGGCGGCGCGCTTTGCATCGGCGGCGACGGTTTACGTGCCGCACGCCTGGCTCGACGATGCGTTGAACAGCGTGCCGCGTCTCGCTTATCTGACAGGCGCGGCGGGCGTCGCTCCCGTGCAGGCGAAGTTCGCCGTGAGCGAGTCGGGCGCGACCGTGCATCCGGATGGCGCGTTCCTCGCCGCCGATGTCCCGCTTGCCGACGAGCACAATCCCGCCGTTTATTCGGCCGACAGGCTTTCGCTGAAGTCCGCTTCGGGCGACATGCTGCTCGACATGTCGGGCCTTTCGCGTGTCGCGGTGGTGAGCGTGGCGAGCTCAAACGGACAAAGCGGCGTGGTCTATCGCTCGGCGGGCGCCATGCCCGTACTCAGCGACAAGCTGCAACTCTCGCGCGGCGACATTGCCGTGGTGGACGGCAGCGGCGTCCTTAAGCAGTTCGATACCGTGAATCCCGATGAACTCGTCGATGAACCGGCGGGCAGCTCCGACTGGATCACGCGGCACTGGGCGCGCTGGGGCATTCCGGCCGTGCTCGTGGTGTTGTTGCTGGTGCTGATCGCGCTGGCGGGTCAGGCGCGCCGCAGGCATCTGCGCCGGCAGAAGAAGGACAACGGCGCGTGATCCTGGAAACGATCAGGTGGTACGGCCAGATACTCGTCGCCGAGTACTACCAGACACTTGAATACGTCGCGGCGGTGGTGGCGACGATCATCCTGCTGTCGAGTCTCGATGATCTCTTCATCGATATCTGGTTCTGGACCCGCAAGTTCTGGCGGCGCGTGACGGTGGAACGCCGTTACGCGCCGCTCACCGTCGAGCAGCTTTACGCGCGCGACGAGCAGCCGATCGCCATCATGGTGCCCGCCTGGCAGGAGCACGATGTCATCGCGCCGATGATCGAAGACCTCGTGCGCGTGCTCGATTACCGCAGCTATACGATTTTCGTCGGCACCTATCAGAACGATCCGGCGACGATCCGCGAAGTGGAACGCATGCGGCATCGCTACAAGCATTTGCATCGCGTGGAAGTGCCGCACGACGGGCCGACCTGCAAGGCCGACTGTCTCAACTGGCTCGTGCAGGCGATTCTGCGCTACGAGTTCGAGGCGGGCGTGGAGTTCGCGGGGATCGTCATGCACGATAGCGAGGACGTGCTGCATCCCATCGAACTCAAGTTCTTCAACTATCTGCTGCCGCGTAAAGACATGATTCAGTTGCCGGTGGCATCGCTCGAACGCAACTGGTTCGAACTGGTCGCGGGCACGTACATGGACGAGTTCGCGGAATGGCACGCAAAGGATCTGGTCGTGCGCGAAAGTCTCGCGGGTGCGGTGCCCTCCGCCGGCGTGGGCACGTGCTTCTCGCGCCGCGCGATGCTCGCGCTCGTTCGGCAGACCGAGAGTCAGCCGTTCAATACCGAGAGCCTCACCGAAGACTACGATATCGGCGCGCGCATTCTCAAGATGGGCATGCAGTCCATCTTTCCGCTGTTTCCGGTGCAGTTCACGTCGCGCCGCAAGGTGTGGTTCGGCCTGGGTCCCGAGCGCGAGATCACGACCACCATGCCGCTATGCGTGCGCGAATTTTTCCCCGACACGTTTCGCACCGCGTACCGGCAGCGGGCGCGCTGGACGCTCGGCATCGGCTTGCAAGGTTGGGCGCTGACAGGCTGGAGCGGCACGCTCGCCAACCGCTATCTCTTGCTGCGCGACCGCAAGGGCGTGGTGACGGCGTTCGTCGGCATGCTGGCCTATCTGCTTGCCGTGCAGTTCATGCTGTTCGCGAGCGCTTCGTACTTCGGCTTCACGAATGATTTCTTTCCGTCACCGTTCATCGATTCCGGCTGGCTGCAGGCGCTGCTCGCCGCGAACTTCGTCGCGCTCTTGCTGCGCGTCACGCAGCGCATCATCTTCACGACGCGGCTTTACGGCTGGGAGCACGGCGTTCTGGCGGTGCCGCGCATGGTGATCGGCAACGTGGTCAACTTCATGGCGGTGTCGCGCGCGTGGCGCCTTTTTATCGTGCATGTGGTGACGGGAAGGCGGCTCGCGTGGGACAAGACGATGCACGATTTCCCGAGCGTGGATGGCTTGCGCAGCACGCGCCAGGACCTCGGCGACTTGCTGGTGTCGTGGCAGGCGATCGACCCCGAACGGCTCGAACAGGCGAAGCAGACGGACCATGCGCGCGAAGCGCCGCTTGGACGCGTGCTCGTCACGCGCGGCTGGCTCGACGAGGAGACGCTCGCGGAAGCGATCGCGTTTCAGGCGGACTTGCCGCGTGGAAGGTTCGACGTGGCTCGCATGCAGAACGAGCCGGGCGTCGCGGTGCCGCCGGAAACGCTCGTGCGCCTGCGCGCCATGCCCCAGGGCGCCGATGCGAACGGCAACGCGATCTTCGTGAGCGCCAGTCTGCTCGATGACGCGGCGCTCGCCGAATTGCGCGAAGCGACCGGCTGCGCGGTATCGATCAACGTGGTGCGCGAAAGCGAGATCGCGGCAGGCTTGCGGATGTTGCGCGATGTGGGCGTGTCGGCGCTTTCCGGCGACGAGCAGACGGCCGCGAAGGCGGTGAACGACGAGGCTGCGCGCGGCGTGCCCTTGCTTGGCGACATCATGATCGAGATGGGCCTCGTCACGCGCCGCGCGTTCGAAACGGCGTTGCAGAATTATCGGCCGGAGCGGCATGGACGTATCGGCGATTACATGGTCGCCGAACGCGTGATCACGAGCGAAGCGCTCGCTTCGGCGGTGGGCGAGCAACGGCGCCGGTATGCGAAGCGGGCGGGTGGGCAATGAAGCGCTATCGTGCGCGCCTGCGTGGCGAAGAATCGGCTTTGCGGGAAAGAATCGATTTGGTTGCGAGAAAGCATGGGGCTCGATTGCACACCGGAACGATGCCCGATCGTCAGGTGCCGAACGCGCGCCGGATGACGCCGCCGGCAACGCGCGCGACATCCCGCGTCGCTCGCGTCATGTTCTGGACCGCCGCGATGATGTGCGCGAGCGGTCACGCACACGCCGATGAAACCTTGCCCTTGCAATTGAGCGGCGCGCCGTATCGCATTGCGCGCGACGCTTACGCGGCGTTCGGCGAACATCGATATGCCGATGCCACCGCGTCGGCGCGCGAGGCGATTCGGCAGCGGCCGGACGTCGTGGGTTTGCGCGTGCTGCTGGCCAATTCGCTGGCGGCGCGTGGCCGTCTGAAAGAAGCGAGCCACGAACTGTCCGATGCGATCGCGCAACTCGGACCCGTGCCCGCATTGATCTCGCGCCGCCGGCAGATCGATACGTTGATCGCGGGCGGTGGCGAAGGGCATCCGGGCGGTGGCGGCGCCGGCGATCTGCAAGGTCCGGCGCTCGTGGCCGCGCGCGCGGCGTATCGCGATTTCGGCAAGAAGGATTACGCGGCGGCCGTGCGCGAGAGCCGTGAAGCCGTGCGTCTCGCGCCGCACGTCGAGCGCTTGCGCTATCTGCTCGTCGATTCGCTCGCCGCTTCCGGCGACGATCCCGCCGCCTACGCCGCCGCCGACGATGCCGCGCGTCGCTTCGGCGAGAACAACGAATTGCGCACGCGGCGGCGTTATATCGGCGATCGGCTGGCGCCGGTGGAATCGAAGGCGGCGTATGCGGCGCGTGCGAATGGCGATTTCGTCGAAGCGGAAAGCCATGCGCGCAAGGCGGTGGCGTTCGCGCCGTCGCGGATGGAGTTTCGCACGCAGTTGCTCGAAACCCTCTTCGCGCGTGGCGATCTGGCGGGCGTGGAAGCGGCGGCGAGCGATTGCATCGCTATCGATCGCAACGACGCGCTCTGGTGGACCTTGCGCGGTTATGCGCGTGCGGCGCGCGGCGCGAATGCGGACGCGGATTTCGCGCACGCGTTGGCGGTGGCGCCGGAGTCGCTGTCGCAGGCGGGGGATACGCGGGCGAACGTTGGGGCGCAGGCGGATGATGCGAACGAAGGCGGCGCGATGAGCGTTGCTTCCTCGGCATTGCGGAATCCGCGCCAAAGTGACGCTGCCAGTGCAAAGACAAGCGCCGACTCTTCAGACCCAAACAGCACGATGCTCGCTGATTCGGCGGCAGTGCGCCATCGACCACGCGGCAGCGAAGCTACGGATGCAAACGTGAACGCCGACACGCAAGGCAGCGCCATGCGCGCCGACCCCACGGGCATCGAACTGGAACGCGTGTTGATCGCCGAAGGCGACGCGCGCCGCGCCGAAGCCGCCGCTTCCGGCGAAAACGTGATGTTCGACGAAGCCGATGCGCGCCGCGCCAATCCGTCGATTGCGGGCATAACGCAGTCGCGCGGCAACCAAGCCACGAATGACGTGGCCTCGACGAGCGGCGAAGCCGCTTCCGCAGCCGAACGTAGATATCGCGATGCCCGTGTGGCACGCACGATCATCGCCGATGTGCGGCTCGCGCAGAACCGTCCGCAAGCCGCGCTCGACGCGCTGCCGTCCGTATCGCAACGAAACGCCGCCGCGCTCGACGATGCCGACGCCGCCATCGCTTTACGCCGTCAGCGCGCTAAGACGATGCTGCAAATGGCCGCCGCCGCGCAGAACGACATCGACCCGCGTGCGCGGCCGACCTTCGATTGCCGCGAAGACCGCTACGGCGCATCGTGCGATGTCTACGCCCACGACCGCGCGCTCGCCGACACGCGCGCCGCACGCTTGGCCGAACGCGATGGCGAGCATGGCGAGGCCATCGACCACTGGCGCGATGCGATCGCCGCCGTACCCGACGATCCGCAATTGCGCATCGCGCTGATCGATGCGCTCGCGGCGGCGGGAAAAACGCGCGAGGCATCGAAGGAAGCGCGCGCGGCCATCGACGCCAATCTGCTCGATTCGATGAGCGACCTGCAGGCGGCCTTCATCGCGTCGCGGGCGGGCGAGCGGCAGCTTGCGCTGGACCGTTTTGCACGCGCTGAACGAAGCGGGACATTGCCACCGGGCGCGCAAGCCGATGCGGGTTATGCCGCGCTTTCGATGCATCGCAACGAGGAAGGCGCGCGCTATCTCGAACGCGCGATGGATCGCACCGCGAGCGCGCCTCACGCAGACGACGCGCTCACGCCTCAAGCCGTGTACGACGCGCGCGCGGCCCACGCCGAAGCCACCCGCGACTGGGGCTTCAGCATGAACGTGAACTATCGCGGCAGCGGCGCGCAGCAGGGCTTTGCGTTCAACCCGACGCCCGGCCTGTCGAGCAACTGGCAAGCGGGCGCAGAGGCGTACTGGCGCCCGTTCGGCAGCCTCGGCGACCGCATGTTCGAAGTCTATGCGCGCGGTTACGAGAACTTCGGCGTGCAGGGTAGCGGACCGTCGGGGGCATCGACGTTGCAGGCCGCGTTAGGTGCGCGCGTGAAGCCGTTTGCATCGGTGAATGCAATCTTCGCCATCGAAAAGATCTTGCCGATAGGCTCGGACGTGCGCTCCGACTGGCTCGCGCGCGCGGCCTATTCGACCGGTTTCGGGGACACGCGCCGCCTCGACGTGCCGAGTTGGTGGACCGGCACGTTCTACGGCGAGGCGGGCCATTACCTTGTGAATCCGTCGACGTATGCGACCGCGAACGCGCGGCTCGGACGCACGTATCGTATCGATTCGATCAGCCCGCGCCTCACCGTGTTTCCGCATGCGGTGGTCGGCGTGGACTACGATTCTGCAATCGATCGCAGCGTGCCGGTGGGCATCGGCGCGGGCGTGGCGGCGCGTTGGTGGTTCCGTGGCGATGGTTACGATACGACGCGCTCGTTCGTCGATATATCGGTGCAATATCGCGTGCGCGTGGCGGGCGACGATCGCGCGAAGGGCGTGTTCTTCGGTGCGGTATTCTCGTACTGATGGCGCTCATGCTGCCGATGGGTTGGATGCAGTGCAGGTCTTGCATGTACGAGGTTTATGACATGTTCGCGGGTCATGCGTTTGCACGGCGATTACGCGCTTCGTTGTTCGCGGGGCTCAGTGTGCGCGGCGCTCGGTCGCTTGCTTCGTCGCGTTTAAGTGCGGGCGGCGGCGTCGATCAGTCGCCTGGATTGGGCTCGCAGGCAGATGCAACCGCAAGCGCGTTGCCCGCGCGGACTTCACGCGCCGTTATCCGTGTGATGACGACGGCGTGCGTGTTCGCATCGATATGCTTCGCGAGCGCGGCGCCGGCGCAACCGCCGCGCATCGTCTCCGGCATCGTCTGGCAGCCGGACAACACGTTTTACGATCCGCACGGCGACTGGGACAAGCTCGGCGCGCACGAACTGATCGTCCAATGGACGGCGGTCGATGGCATCTCCTTCGTGCCCGGCGCGGGCTTTCGGCCGGCGCCGCGCATGCCGGACTGGGAGCGCATTGGACGTGAGCCTTGGGCACGCGATGTGATCATCGGCTTGTCGGGACGTTTCAGCGAAGCGGTGGCGCGTGCGAATGCGGCGCAGCTTTCCATCGAGTCGATGCGTCTGGCGGATGTCGTCTTGCCGGTGCACGTGACGGGCTACTACTTTCCCGTCGAGATCGATCCGACCTGGCAGGATGCGAGCGCGCTGCGCACCTTGCTCGATGCGTTGCCCCGGCCGCTCTGGATCAGCGTCTACGATCGCGCGAACGTGGGTGGGAATGCGATCGCCGAATGGCTCGATGGCTGGCTGCCGCGCGATGTCGGTGTGCTCTTGCAGGATGGATGCGGCGTCTATGCGCGCGAGCCGCGAGTGGCGCGGCAATATGCGGATCAGCTTGCGGCGCGCCTGGGGCGCCATCGCGTGAGAATAATCGCGGAGGCGTTTCGACCGAACGTCGGTGGCGGATTTCGCTCCGCAACGGTCGATGAATTGAAGCCGCAGATCGATGCTTATCGCGGATATAAAACCTATCTTTTCGATGGGCCGCATTATGTGTCGAACGAGCTCGTCAAAGATCTGCTCGATGCCTATTCAATCAACAGAGCGCAGTGAACGTCAAAGCATCGGCATATGCAAATGATGCGGATCGGCCAGCATATCGGCCACCCGCTTCAAAGCCTCCCTGCAATCCTCGCGATTCTGCGGTCCACCCAGACACAAGCGCAACGCATTAGGCGGATTGCCATCCGTTGAAAACGCCGCGCCCGCAACGGCTCCGATCCCCTGATTACGCAACTGCAACGCCAATTCCGAAGCGCTCCAGTCACACAAGTCGGGCACGGGCAACCAGAGATGAAAGCCATGCGGATGCGCGCTATACGGAAAGTCGCGCAACGCCTGCGCCGCAATCGCCTGCCGCGCGATCGATTCCTCGCGCATGGCATCGAGCACGTCGGCGGCGGTGCCGTCGTTGATCCAGTGCGTCGCCAGCAGCACCGTATATGGGCTCGGCATCACCGTCGTCGCGCGCAACGCGCCCGCGATACGCTGCGTCTGCCGTGGCGTCGGCGCCTTGAGATACGCCACGCGCAAGCCCGCACCGAAGGTCTTCGATAAACCCGTGACGTGATAAGTCAGCTCGGGCGCGAGCGCGGCAAGCGGCGCGGGCGCATCGAGCGGCAACATGCCGTACGGTTCATCCTCGATGATCGGCACGTTATAGCGCATGGCGACATCCGCCAATGCCTCGCGTCGTTGCGCGCTGATGGTCAACGTACTTGGGTTCTGCAAGGTCGGATTGCAGTAGAAACCGCCGGGCTTCTCCGTCTTGCAAAGCGCTTCGAACGCATGCGGCAGCGGCCCCTCGTCGTCGCGCGGCAACGCCTGCAAGCGAACTCCGAGTTGCGATGCGATCGCCTTGATGCCAGGATACGCCAGCGTATCGAGACAGATCATCTCGCCCGGTCGCGCAAGCTGCGAAACAAGTGCCACCAACGCGCTATGAATGCCGGGACAGACGAGCACCGTATCGTCCTCGCAATCGGGCAGTCGCATGCGCAGCCACGCACGGCCCGCCGCGCGATCCGCCGCCGTCCCGCCGAAGTCCTGATAGCGCAACAACTGCCACGGGTCCGCACTCTGCATCAAACTGGCCGCCGATGCCCGCAAGCGCGCCGTCAACCCGGGCGGCTCGGGCGGCATGTTCATCGACATCTCGACGCTGCTGCCGCCCGCCAGCGGCAAGGTCTGCGTTCGGCCGCGCACGAAGGTGCCGCTGCCCGCGCGCAGATCCAGCAAGCCGCGTTTGCGTGCTTCCGCATAAGCGCGCGCCACGGTCGTGTAGTTGAGATTCAGGACATCGGCGAGATCGCGCAGTCCCGGCAGACGATCGCGCGGACGCAAGCGGCCGCTCGCGAGATCTTCCTCGATGAGATCGGGAATCGTCAGATAAGCAGGCTTGCGGCTCTCTTCGAGCTTCCTGATCCAGTGATGCGCGGGCTGATTCATAGGGGCGATTTCCCTTGTGTGCATGCGATCAGCCAAGCATGCCGCATCAAAAAAGATCGCATAAGCCTGGGCAACCTGATTGCATTGATCGCATCGATGCACGGCTTCGGTGTTGCGCGCACCAGCGCCATGCGTGTCTGCGCCGAATTCGTGCGCGCGATCTTCATTGATTGCATCGACAAAACGTCGCGAAGCGTTACCCATCATGGCGCGCGAAAATTTTTTTCGGCGCGCATCGCCGCAGCGCTTTTTATTGATCGCGAAGTGATTGCATTTCGCGGGCCAATCATTGGCATATCCGTTGCGTTTGTAGGCTCGCCGTCGCGACAACTCGATGCGCGCCATATCAGACACCACCATCGGAGAATGCCATGCCCGCAGTCACGCAACCGCTTCACAAGAACGGCGATTATCTGGTCGACTACGAAGAGAAGGTCTTCGAGGATGTCAAAGCCGAGCCCGGCGAAAAAGCGCTCGTCACGTTTCATACGGTCGCGTTCGAAGGCTCGATCGGCTTCGTGAATCTGCTGCAGGCAACGCGTCTGCAACGCAAGGGTTTCGATACTTCCGTGCTGCTCTACGGCCCCGGCGTCACGCTCGGTCTGCAACGCGGCTTTCCCACGCTTGGCGACGAAGCCTTCCCCGGTCATCTCAACTTCAACAAGCAACTACAGAAGTTCATGGCCGAAGGCGGCAAGGTCTATGCATGCCGATTCGCGTTGCAGGCGCTGTATGGGCACGGCGAAGCGTCGTTGATCGAAGGCATCCGGCCGATCAGTCCGCTCGATGTGCTCGACATCCAGCTGCTCCATCGCAAGGATAACGCGCTCATCATCCATACGTGGACCGTCTGACGATCATGGCCGCACAGAGCGCAAAACGCATCGTCCGCGCGGCGGCCGTGCAGATCACGCCCGACTTCGAGCGGCCCGACGGAACGCTCGACAAGGTGTGCACGGCTATCGACGAAGCCGCCGCGAAAGGCGTGCAGTTGATCGTGTTCCCCGAAACCTTCGTGCCGTACTACCCGTACTTCTCGTTCGTGCGCGCGCCGGTTGCCATGGGCGCCGATCACATGAAGCTCTACGAACAGGCGGTCGTGGTGCCGGGGCCGGTCACGCATGCAGTCGCCGAACGCGCGCGGCTCGGCAATATCGTGGTCGTGCTCGGCGTGAACGAACGCGATCACGGCAGTCTCTATAACGCGCAACTCATCTTCGATACCGACGGCAAGCTGTTGCTCAAGCGCCGCAAGATCACGCCGACGTATCACGAACGCATGGTCTGGGGACAAGGCGATGCAGCGGGTCTCAAGGTCGTGGATACGAGCATTGGACGTGTCGGTGCGCTTGCTTGCTGGGAGCACTACAACCCGCTCGCGCGCTATGCGTTGATGACCCAGCACGAAGAGATCCACTGCAGTCAGTTTCCCGGTTCGCTCGTCGGGCCGATCTTCGCGGATCAGATCGAAGTGACGATCCGTCATCACGCGCTGGAGTCCGGCTGCTTCGTCGTCAACGCGACGGGCTGGCTCACCGAGGCGCAGATCGAAGCCATCACGCCCGATCCGAATCTGCAGCGCGCGCTGCGTGGCGGCTGCAACACCGCGATCGTTTCGCCCGAAGGCCAGCACGTGGTCGAGCCATTGCGCGAAGGCGAGGGCATGGTCATCGCCGATTTGGACATGTCGCTCATCACCAAGCGCAAACGCATGATGGATTCGGTCGGCCATTACGCGCGACCCGAGTTGCTGAGTCTTGCGATCAACGACCGTCCCGCCATGCCCGTCATGCCATTCACCGGAGCCTCATACGATGAGCGCCAGAGAGAACCTGCCAGCGTCGAGCCGGCAATTGATGACTGAGCTTCAGTCGGCGGGCCTGCGGCTCGTCGATCCGCGCGCCGGCGTTTCGAGCCGGCGCGGCGGCGCGGGGCCATCGGATCACAAGGCCGTCACCGTGGATGGCGTGACGATCATGGTGCCCGTGCATACGAGCACCGCGTGGAACTCGCCCTTCGTCGCGGGCGAAGCGGACGCGAACGGCGCGAGCGCGCTGATGCGCAATGCGATCCCTATCGCGAGCATCAGCTTCCCGAAAGCGCCGCGTTTCTATGCGATGCAGACGCTCGACGGCGTGCCGTACTCGCACATCGCCACCTTGCACAGCAAGGACGTGCTCGCGACGACGGTGCTGCAAACCTGCATCCGCTATGAAAGCCGCCGCAAGTCGTGCAAGTTCTGCGCGATCGGGCAATCGCTCGCGGCGGGGCGCACCATCGCGCACAAGACGCCCGAGCAGCTTGCCGAAGTGGCGCGCGCGGCGGTTCTGCTCGATGGCGTGAAGCATATGGTCCTCACGACCGGCACGCCGCCCACGCCGGATCGCGGCGCAAAAGTGCTGTGCGACAGCGCGTTCGCCATCAAGGCCGCCGTCGATCTGCCGATTCAGGCGCAGTGCGAACCGCCCGATGACGACCGCTGGTTCGAGCGCATGAAGGCAAGCGGCATCGATACGCTCGGCATGCATCTCGAAGCGGTGACGCCCGCCGTGCGCGATCGCATCATGCCGGGCAAGGCCAGCGTGCCGATGTCGCGTTACATGGAAGCGTTCAAGGCAGCCGTCGCCGTCTTCGGACGCGGACAGGTCAGCACGTACATTCTCGCCGGCCTCGGCGATAGCGCGCAGTCGATCATCGACATGTCGCGCGAGTTGATTGCGCTCGGCGTGTATCCGTTCGTCGTGCCGTTCGTGCCGATCAGCGGCACGCCGCTCGAAGACCATCCCGCGCCGGAGCCGGAATTCATGCGTTCGGTGCTGGCGCCCATCGGCTCGATGCTCGCCGAAGCACAGATGCGCTCGACCGATATCAAGGCCGGCTGCGGCAAGTGCGGCGCGTGTTCGTCGCTTTCATCGTACGAGGTGTGATCATGTTCGTCGAAGCCGATGTGCCCGATCTCGATTACTCGCCGGTCGAATATCGCGTGAAGTGGGCGACGCTGTCGTGGGAAGCGAGCGAAGCCTACAAGCTGCGGCGCGCGGTGTTCTGCATCGAGCAAGGAATATTCATCGGCGATGACCGCGACGCTATCGACGAACGCGCGCAACTGCTCGTCGCGCTGAGTTGCGTGGCGGGCATGCCGGAACAGGTCGTTGGCACGGTGCGCATCCACGAGGAAGAGCCCGGCGTGTGGTTCGGCTCGCGCCTTGCCGTGCACGCTGCGTTTCGCTCGCACGCGAAGATCGGCGCGACCTTGATCCGGCTTGCGGTATCGAGCGCGCATGCGTTGGGCTGCGAGACGTTTCTCGCGCACGTGCAGTCGCAGAACGCGCCGCTCTTTGCGCGCCTGCGCTGGGATTCGCTGAAGGAGGAAGCCATTTTCGGGCGCCCGCATCATCTGATGCAGGCGCAACTCGATGCGTATCCGCCGTGCGTCACGCCGCAAAGCGGCTTCGTCGCGCTGGCGCGCAAGCCGTCATGAGCACGTTGTCTGCACTGGTCGAGCGTTTGCGCGAGAGCCGCGGCTTTCGCCACAAGCGCGATATCGCGGATGTCGTGAGCCGCTTGCCCGACAACCGTCTCGATCTTTCGCAAGCGGTTGCAATCGGCGACGACTGCGCGGCTATTCGCGATGGCGACGGCTTTCTGCTCTTCGCCATCGAAGGCATGGTCAGTGACTTCGTGCGCGCCATGCCGTGGTTCGCGGGCTATAGCGCGGTCATGGTCAACGTGAGCGATATCTACGCGATGGGCGGCCGCCCGCTCGCCGTAGTCGATGCGTTATGGAACGCGAACATCGAGGACGCCTCCGAAGTGCTCGCGGGCATGACGGCCGCATCGGCGACGTACGGCGTGCCTGTCGTCGGCGGACATAGCAACGTGCAGAGCGACGGCGCGCAACTCGCGGTGGCCATTCTCGGCCGCGCCCGCAAGCTCTTGACGAGTTTCGATGCACGACCCGGCGACGCGCTTCTCATGGCCGTCGATCTGCGCGGCAAGTATGAAGACCCGTATCCGTTCTGGAATGCGTCGACCGATGCGCCGCAAGGCCGTGCGCGCGACGACTTCGAGATACTGCCCGCGCTCGCCGAAGACGGACTCTGCGATGCAGCCAAGGACATCAGCATGGCGGGCGCGCTCGGCACCGCGCTCATGCTGCTCGAATGTTCGAAGGCGGGCGCGCGTATCGATCTCGATGCCATCCCGCGTCCCGCTGACGCCGACCTCGAACGCTGGCTCACCGCCTTTCCGAGCTTCGGCTTCGTGCTGTCGGTGCGCCCCGAACATGTCGATGCCGTGCGCGCGCGTTTCGAAGCCCGTTCGCTGGCGTGCGCCGCGATCGGCTCGGTGGATGCGTCGCGCGAAGTGGTCGTCGAACGTGGCGGGGAAAGCGCGCTGTTATGGAATCTGCGCGAAGAAGGCTTCATTTGCGCGAGGAGCGCGACATGATGCGCATAGGCTTGCTCACGCATTCGGTGAATCCGCGCGGGGGTGTCGTGCATAGCCTCGAACTCGCGCGTGCGCTCCACGAAAGCAGCCACCTCGTGACGATCTTTGCGCCCGCGCGTGAAGGCGAATCCATGTTCCGCGCATCGCCGTGCCGCGTGGTGCTGGCGCGCGTGGTCGGAACGCGCGATGGTCTCGCCGCAATGGTCGATGAGCGCATCCGCGCGCTGAAACATGCGCTGATCGAAGAAGGCGCGGAGAGCTTCGATGTTCTCCATGCGCAAGACAGCATTGGCGGCAATGCGCTCGCCGAGCTTAAAGCGGAAGGCTGCATCAAGGGATTCGTGCGTACCGTTCATCATCTCGACAATTTCGACGATGCGCGTCTTTCGCACTGGCAACGTCGCGCGTGGCAAGACGCCGACGCCGTGCTCTGCGTCAGCGATGCATGGACGCGCACGATGTACGACACGCATGGCGTGCATGCGCGCACGGTGAGAAACGGCATCGACAGAATGCGTTATGCGGCGCGCGCGGACCGACAGCGCGACGAGTTGCGCAAGCGCTTTGCGATAGGCGCGGGGCCGGTCGTGCTGGCTGTGGGCGGCATAGAGGCGCGCAAGAACACGCTCATGCTGCTCGAAGCGTTTACGCTGCTGCGTGCGCAACGGCCATCGGCGCAACTGGTGCTTGCCGGCGGCGCGAGCCTGCTCGACCACGACGCCTACACGCGCCGCTTTCTTGCGCGTGCAGCCGAGCTCCGCCTCGATCACACGCAAGTGATCCTTACCGGTCCCTTGCCCGACTGTCAGATGCCCGCGCTGTTCAGCATCGCCGATGTCGTCTCCATGATCTCGCTACGCGAAGGCTTCGGCCTGGTCGTACTCGAAGCGCTGGCGAGCGCCAAACCCGTCGTGGTCTCGCATATCGAACCCTTCACCGACTATCTCGACGATCGAACCTGCATCTTTACCGATCCACATGACGCCGCTTCGATTGCCAAGGCGCTTGCAAAAGCAATGGACGGTGCACACGACATCGATTTCGATCAAGCCGTGCCGGCCTTGCTCGACCGCTACACATGGCAGGCGAGCGCTGCGCATCATCTCGACATCTACGGCAAGTGGCTGCAAAGCCTGCCGCTCACGACCGTCTAAAGGAACGCCACCATGCCTGTCATGCACTTTCGAATTCGCTGGCCCGATGGCGTCGAAGCGAACTGTTATTCGCCGTCCACGGTTGTCGGCGAATTCTTCACACCGGGCAACACCTTTCCCGTCGATGACTTCGTCGCGCGCTCACGCGAGGCGCTGACGATAGGCTCCGAGCGCGTGCGCGAGAAGTACGGCTTCGCGTGCTCGGCCGCGATGGATCAACTCGCGCAGATCGAAGCCGACGCGGGCCGCTTCGATGCAAGACCCGGCGCGCTCGTCACCGTGCTCGCGCTCGATTGAAGTCCTTGGATCAAAGGGAATCGGAACATGTCGAACGTCACTTCCACAGAGACGCACTACAGCGTGATCGTCGTTGGCGGCGGGCAGGCCGGGCTGTCGGTCAGCTACTTTCTGCAGCAGGCGAACATCGATCATCTCGTGATCGAGAAAGCGACCGTCACGCATACCTGGCGCACGCAGCGCTGGGATACCTTCTGCCTCGTCACGCCGAACTGGCAATGCGCGTTGCCGGGCTACCCGTACACTGGCGCGGACCCGCATGGCTTCATGAAGAAGGATGAGATCATCGACTATCTCGATGGCTTCATCGCGAAGGTCAATGCGCCCGTGCTCGAGCAGACCGCCGTGTTACGCGTGCAACGTGATGCAGCGGGCCGCTATGCCGTGAAGACCACGCAGGGCGAGTTCACGGCGGATCAGATCGTGGTGGCATCGGGCGGCTATCACACGCCTATCGTCCCGCGCATGGCCGAACGCTTGCCGCAGGAGATCGCGCAGATGCAGTCGTCGGAATATCGCAATGCGGATCAGTTGCCACCGGGCGCGGTGCTCGTCGTCGGATCGGGCCAGTCGGGCGCGCAGATCGCGGAGGACTTGCATCTCTCGGGACGCAAGGTGCATCTCGCCGTGGGCGAAGCGCCGCGTTGCGCGCGGTTTTATCGCGGACGCGACGTGGTCGACTGGCTCGCGGACATGCGCTACTACGAAATGCCCGTGACGGATCATCCGTTGCGCGAAGGCGTGCGCGACAACACCAATCACTACGTGACGGGCCGCGACGGCGGCCGCGATATCGACCTGCGCCGCTTTGCACAGGAAGGCATGGAATTGTTCGGGCGGCTGCAGGATCTCCGCGATGGCAAGCTGCGTTTTGCGCCCAACCTGCGCGCGAACCTCGACGAAGCCGACGATATCTACAACCGCATCAACATGAGTATCGATGGCTTCATCGACAAGCATGGCATCGACGCACCCGCAGGCGAACGCTACGAACCCGTGTGGCAGCCGCAAGACGAGCGCACCGAGCTTGCGTTGACGGACAGCGGGATCACGTCGGTGGTGTGGTGCATCGGCTTCACGCCGGACTTCAGCTGGCTCGATGCGCCAGTCTTCAACGGACGCGGCTACCCGACGCACCGGCGCGGCGTGACAGCCACGCCCGGCATCTACTTCGTGGGTTTGCCGTGGTTGCATACATGGGGCTCGGGCCGCTTTTCGGGCGTCGCGCGCGACGCGCAATTTATCGTCGATGCGATCTGTGCCGAACGGGCCGCCACGGTCGATCAGATATCGATCGCGTGCGCCTGATGCTCGACGCGAGTGAAACGGCCCGCGCTAAAACGTACAACGAAGCGGGCCTTGGCCACACATTTACTTCACCGATGCAGCGCTATTGAGCTGTGCATAGTCGGCGGGCATGGCGCCGGACGTCAGCACGGTGGCAGGCAGATGCTGCGTGTCTTCCGCCGATACGGCGCCGACGAACTTCCAGCCGGCCGGCATCTTCACGAACGTGTAGCCCGTGGGTTGATCCACGAACACCGAATAAACCGGACTCGCTTGCGACACGACAGGCGCGGCGGTTTGGGCAAACGAAGCCAGCGGCGTGGCCAGAACGAACGCGGCGGCCAGGGCGGTAATAGATGATTTCATGTTGATGCTCCAGAAAACTGAATTGTGTAATGATCGACACACATATTAAAACACTGGTCCGTGCAAAGGTCCAGATATTTTGTTACGATCAACACAGAATTCAGAATTCCATGGAACGCACCAATCGCGTGCCACGTCGTTCATAAAAACGGAGACGACATGACGCTGCATCGAGATGAAGTCTTGGAGACGGTTCACAAGACGCGTGGCCGACCGCGCGCCTTCGACCGCGACGCCGCCCTCAGGCGCGCGATGGAAGTGTTCTGGGCCAAGGGTTTCGACACCTGTTCCATGGCCGATCTCGTCGATGCCATGGGCATCAACTCGCCGAGCCTTTATGCCGCGTTCGGCAGTAAGGAAGACTTGTACCGCGAGGCGATCGCGCTCTATTCCGCCGCGGAAGGTGGCGCGGCGGTGCGCCAGTTGCGCGCGCACGAGTCCGCGCGCGACGGTTTGCGCGCCATGTTCCGCACGAGCATCGAGCTTTTCACGAGCGGGACGGGGTCACGCGGCTGCATGATCTTTCTGGGCGGCATGTCGGTGGCGCCGGAGCACGGCGAGTTGCGCGACGAGTTGCGCAAGATTCGCCGTCAGGTGGCAAGCGCCATCGCCGCGCGGCTCAACGATGCGCGCAAACACGGCGAGCTCCATGCCAACGCGGACATCCATGCGCTCGCCGCGCTTTGCATGACGCTCTTCGCGGGCTTGTCCATCGAGGCGCAGGATGGCGTGCGTCGCAACGCGCTGTACGCCGCGATCGATCAGTTCATCGCGAGCTTGCCGTTCGAATCGAAATGAAAGCGCCGCTCAAGGCCGACACGCACATCTGGCGCGCGCCGGAACTCGGCGCGGAACTACTGCGCGGCCGCTTTGCCGATTTCTCCTACGACGTCCATGCGCACGACACAGCCTGTTTCGCGCTGCTAACGGGCGGCGCCATCCGCATCCGCATGCGCGGCACGGAGTTCGTGGCGCGACGTGGCGACCTCTACGCCATCGACGCCGATGAACCGCACGCGGGCTGGCCCGTCGACGAAGCCGGCTGGACGCAGCGCACACTCTATGTCGATGTCGCGCATCTGCGTGCGCTCGCGGGCGACGAACGTATGCGCGGCGGCGGGCTGATCGGCCCGATCATTCGCGATCCGGCGTTGTGCGCGGCGCTTCACGATGTGCACCGGTCATCGGAAGAGCAGGGACCGTCGCTGTATCGCGACGAGCGGTATTTGCAGTTCGCGGCGCGTCTCACCGGCCGGCATATGACGGATCGCACGAAGGACGCAAAAGCGCCGCGCGAACCGCGCGCCGTGGCGGCCGCGCGCGGGTTTATCGACGAACGTCTGGGCGAGCAGGTGCATCTGGAAGATATCGCGGAGGCGGCGAATTTGCCGCCCTATCGCTTGTTTCGCGCCTTCAGTCGTGAAACCGGCATGACGCCGCACGAGTATCAGCGGCAGGCGCGCGTGCGCGTCGCCATGGCGTTGATCCGCGATGGCGGCGCGTTGAGCGATATCGCGGCCGCGACCGGTTTCGCGGATCAGGCGCATCTCACGCGCACTTTCCGCCGCATGCTTGGTGTCACGCCAGGCGCATACAAGACGGCGACGCGTTGAATCGAAGCAAGTTTATTTAAGCAGGCCGAGATTCGCGACCGCTTTGCTGACGGGCTTCTTGTCGCCGATCAGCGCGAGACCGACATAGCGCAAGGCCTCGGTTTCCACGCTGGCGACGGCATCGCGGAAGGCGTCGTAATCGGTCGTTTGCTGGCCTTGCACGGGAAACGTCACGACATCGCACGATGCGGCCGCGGCCTTCGCGCGCAACGCCGATAGTGTGTCCTGATCTGCCGCCAGCACTGCAATGCCGATGGGAATCAGCCCCGGATGCGCGTGCCCAGAGGCATCGACGAGCGGCGCGCCGACGAGCGACGGATGCCGCTGCCCCACCGTCAGCGCCAGCACCGCCGCCGCGTTCGCCGCCCGGCCGGGTGGCAGTTCGCTATCCACCACGATCACGCAGCGTTGCGGCCGCGCGCTTGGTTCATGTTGTTCCGGTGATGCGCTCGTCATAAGGGCTGTCCGTTTCGGTTCGAAGTGACCCATTGTGAAAGCGCTGGCGGCTTGTCGTCTTGAATCCTGTTGCACGCATGTTGCAACGCTAGCGCGTCGGCGCAGGCATTCTGAAAGCCTCGAACCCTTTCCTGCCGGGCAAAACGCTGAAATAACACGAAAACCTAGTCGTAACCCGCGTTATGAAGCGTTTGCTTTTCGTGCAAACTGCGCATATTCGAGACGTAGCTCGCATTGTTCGTCGTTCCTGCTGGAAACCTCAATCGACCCGACCGCCATGCTCGCTGAAACGCAGTCGCAGACTGCCCCGCCCATTACCGACATCGAACAACTCGCGGAAGACTACGCGCGCTTTGCCCGCCGTACGCCTTCCGAAATGGGCATTTGTCTGCGTTCGCTCCTGCAGCGGCGCGACATGCTGACAGTGGCGAGCGCGCACGGCCAGATCGTCACGCAACTGCTGGAAGTAGACCCGCGCGAAGGGCGCATCGTGTTCGACTGGGGCGGCGTGGAGTCGGACAATCGCGCGTTGCTCGCAGCGCCGCAGTTGTACTTCAAGGGCGCGCCGGAAGGCGTACGCGTCGAGTTCACGACGGGCCCGGCGCAAGCGGTGAGCTTCGAGGGACGACAAGCGTTCGAAGTATCGTTCCCGGAAGCCGTCTATCACGTGCAGCGCCGCGAGTACTTCCGCGTGCCGGCGCCCATCCTCGATCCCTTTTTCGCCAAGGGCACTTATCCGGACGGTGACCCGTTCCACTGCGAAGTGCACGACATTTCGCTCGGCGGCGTCGCGCTGCGCATGGATACGCCGCGCCTCGCGGAAACGGAGATCGGCACGCTCTTCACCGATGTCCTTTTGAACCTCGGTGCGGGCGGCTCGCTTTCGGTGGATCTCGCGCTCGTCTCGCCACGCAGTATCACGACGCCGCGTGGCGACGTGCGCTATGTCGTCGGCTTTCGCTTCACGCGGCTTTCGGGCTCGGCGGAAAGCGTGTTGCAGCGACTGATCACGCGCATCGAGGCGAAGCGGCGCAGCCTGTCGGCGTGAGCGCGGACAGAGGAAACGAGGCGCGTGGAGTAGAATTCGGGCCTCATTCCAGCAGTTAAGACGACGCATGTTGACTATGTTGCCCAGAGCCTGGCGCGGAGAAGAACGCTTCTGGAAAGTCTGGTGGCTACTGGGTCTGCCCTTGCATCTCGCATGGTGGGCGCTCTATCTCTACCTTCTGTCGAGCGGCCTCGCTCCCGAAACGTTCCTGTTGCTCACCATCTGGTTCTGGCCCGGCACGCTCGCGTTATTCGCGGCGGGTTCGGTACTCTATCTGGCGTGGTGCGCGGTGGCGTGGCGTTGTTCCGGCAATGTCGATAACCGCTTCTGGACAATCCTCGCGCGCGTGCTGATCGGCGTGGGGCTGGGCTCGTTTCTGACCGAATGGCTGTTGATTCTCGGCGCGCCGCTCGCCTGAGCGCGACGCCTGGCGCGATGCTTCGCGGTTTCTTTTGACACGGAGTGCCTTTGCATGCCGCTTCGATCGATGTTCCGTTTCCTGAGCGCTTGCTGCGCCGCCGCCGCGTTGTGCGGCGCGCTGCCACCGGCGGCCAACGCGCAGACCGATCAGGATGTCGATGCCCGCATCGACACGCTCTTCGGCGCCCACGAGACATATCGCGCGTTCTTCGACAAGCTCAAGCAGGCCGTCGCGGCCGGCGACAAGAACGCGGTCGCGGGTATGATCCACTATCCGATCGCGGTGCATCGCAACAGCAATGGCGACAACGCCTTGCTGCGTAACAAGCGCGAGTTCGTGGCGGCCTACGCGGGTATCTTCACGCCAGAACTCGTCGATACCGTCGCGCATCAGCAATACGCCAAGCTCTTCGTGCGCGACCAAGGCGCGATGATCGGCGACGGCGAAATCTGGTTCAGCGGCGTGTGCCGTGACGATGCCTGCAAGGACTCGGACGTTCGGATCACGGCGTTCAATCTGGAGTGAGCGGACATGTTCACGGAGTTCGCGAAGACCGTGCTCGTGATCGTCGCGGGCCTGTTTCCGATCATCAATCCGCCCGCGGTCGCACTCGTCGTGCTGAGCATGCTGCCGCATCTGGCCGATGCCGAACGCAGCGAACTCGCGCGGCGCATCTGCATCAATAGTTTCGCCATCCTGGTCGTGTCGCTGCTGGTCGGTGCTTATGTGCTCAACTTCTTCGGCATCTCCATTCCGGTGCTGCGCGTGGCGGGCGGTATCGTCGTGGCCATGGCGGGGTGGGGATTGCTCCAGGCGCCCGACGACGACACAACGACCGAACCCGCGCCCACGCCGCGTAGCGGTGCTTCGCTGCGCGCCAAGGCGTTCTATCCGCTGACCTTGCCGATCACCGTCGGACCGGGTGCCATCGCTGTCGCCATCGCGCTCGGAACCGGGTCGCCGCGTGAAGGGTTGCAGCCGGTGCATCTGATCGGCGTGATCGTCGGTCTCGTGCTCGTGTGCGCGAGCATCTACTTGTGCGTGCGCTTTGCCGGGCATCTGGAACGGCTGCTCGGCACGGTCGGCACGCAGGTCGCCATGCGGCTTTTCGCGTTCGTCATCTTCTGCATCGGCGTGCAGATTCTCTGGCTCGGGCTCTCCGATCTCATTGCGTCGGTGCGGCTCAGTATCAAATGAATCGTAAACCCTAGGCGACGCGTCTTCGATGCGAGCGCTAGGATGCGGTTCGATTCAATGGTAGCGATACCATCGCACGCAAAGACCGGACGACGATCCGGCCGCACAAGGAGACACGGTTTGACCTCATCCCGCAAGACGCCCGAACAGTTGCGCAGCCACCGCTGGTACGGCGTGAACGACCTGCGCTCCTTCGGTCACCGTTCGCGCACGGCGCAGATGGGCTATCACTCGTCCGATTACATGGGCAAGCCGGTCATCGCCATTGTGAATACATGGAGCGAGATCAATTCGTGCCACACGCACTTCAAGCAGCGCGTCGAGGAAGTGAAGCGCGGCGTCTGGCAGGCGGGCGGCTTTCCCGTCGAAATGCCGGTGATGACGCTCGCCGAGCCGTTCCAGAAGCCGACGACCATGCTCTACCGCAATTTTCTCGCGATGGAAGTCGAGGAACTGCTGCGGTCATATCCGTTCGATGGCTGCGTGCTCATGGGCGGCTGCGACAAGACCACGCCTGGCCTGCTAATGGGCGCGATCAGCATGAATCTGCCTTCCATCTTCCTGCCCGCCGGCCCGATGCTGCGCGGCAACTGGAACGGCCGCACGCTCGGCAGCGGGTCGGACACGTGGAAGTACTGGGCCGAACTGCGCGCGGGCAAGATCACGGAAGACGAGTGGAAGGGCGTGGAGAGCGGCATTGCGCGCTCGCCGGGCCATTGCATGACGATGGGCACCGCCTCGACCATGACGAGCGCCGCCGAAGCGCTCGGCCTCACGCTGCCGGGCTTCGCTTCGATCCCCGCCGTGGATTCGCGGCACGCGCAGTTCGCATCGCTGACGGGGCAACGCATCGTCGAAATGGTGTGGACCGATCTCAAGCCGCTCGACATCCTCACGCCGAAGTCGTTCGATAACGCCATCACCGCCGTGCTCGCGATGTCCGGCTCGACCAACGCCATCGTGCATCTCGTGGCCGTCGCGCGCCGCGCGGGCGTGCCGCTCACGACCGCGCGTTTCGATGAGTTGTCGCGCATCACGCCCGTCATCGCGAATCTGCGTCCGGCCGGCAAGTATCTGATGGAGGACTTCTTCTATGCCGGCGGTCTGCGCGCATTGCTCGCGGAACTTGGCGATCTAATCGATGGCTCGCAACTAACTGTCAATGCTGCGACCCTTGGCGAAAATATTGAGGGTGCCGAAATTTTCGACGATGACGTCATTCGCCGGCGAAGCAACCCGCTCGTGCCAAACGATGGCCTCGCCGTGCTAACCGGCAACCTCGCGCCCGATGGCGCCGTCATCAAGCCGGCTGCGATGGAAGCGCATCTGTTGCGGCATCGCGGCCCGGCGGTCGTGTTCAGGGATTACGCCGACATGGCCGCGCGCATCGACGATGAAGCACTCGACATCACCGCCGATTCCGTGATCGTACTGCAGCACGCAGGACCGGTCGGCGCGCCCGGCATGCCGGAGTGGGGCCAGTTGCCGATTCCGCAAAAGCTCCTCAAGCAAGGCGTGCGCGACATGGTACGCATCTCGGATGCGCGCATGAGCGGCACGAGCTACGGCGCGTGCGTGCTGCACGTGGCGCCGGAATCGTTCGTCGGCGGACCGCTTGCGCTGGTCGAGGATGGCGATGTCATCGAACTCGACGTGCACGCGCGCAAGCTTCATCTCGACGTAAGCGACGCGGAACTCGCCGCGCGCAAGGCGGCGTGGATCAAGCCGAAACGCCCGTTCGAGCGCGGCTTTGGCGTGATGCATCAACTGCACGTCACCCAGGCGAACAAGGGTTGCGACTTCGACTTTCTCGAAGAACCCTTGGCCGATGACTCTGCTGAAATGAAATCGCACGACGATCCGGAAATTCACTGACACCATGACCATTCAAGACATCGACGTCGCCGACGAAACCATCGAGCAACTGCGCCACGTCAGCACCGCGACGCTCACCACGCAGCTTTTCAAGCGCGGCTTGCGCAACGTGTTTCTGCAAGGCGTCGCGCCGCTCGTCAAGCCCGCTAATGGTGCGCCGAACCTCGTCGGCCCCGCGTTCACGTTGCGCAATATTCCGGCGCGTGAGGATATCGATCACGTCGGCGTGTTTCAGGACCCCGATCATCCGCAGCGCAAGGCCGTCGAAACGGCGCCGCCTGGCAGCGTGCTCGTGCAGGATTGCCGCGGCGACCGCACGGTGGCGTCGACGGGATCGATATTGACCACGCGTCTCAAGGTGCGCGGCGTCGCGGGCATGGTCTCGGACGGTTGCGTGCGCGACAGCGGCACGATAGGCGATATCGGCTTGCCGTTGTTCTGCGCGGGCGCGAGCGCGCCGCTCAATCTCGCGAAGCATCACGCGGTCGATATGAACGTGCCGATTGCATGCGGCGGCGTGGCGGTGTATCCGGGCGATATCGTCGTCGGCGACGTGGATGGCGTCGTCATCGTGCCGCGTCACATGGCGTCCGAGGTCGCAAGGGACGCGGCCGAGCAGGAGTTGCTGGAAGAGTTCATCGCGAAGCGCGTGGCGGACGGCGCGATCTTGCGCGGCACGTATCCGCCGAACGAAGAAACGCTCGCCGCCTACGCGCAATGGCGCAAGACACGCGGCTGATCGCTATTCTTCCGCGAACGCCTTCAGCAAATGATGCGCGATGGCAAACGGCTTCGGCGCGGACAAGCCTTGCGCGTGGGAGCCATCGAGCATCGACGCTACTTCCTCGCGTGAGAACCAGCGCGCATCTTCGAGCTCGTTGTAGTCGATCGTGATGTCGGTTTCGACCGCGCGTGCGAAGCAGCCGATCATCAGCGACGATGGAAACGGCCACGGTTGCGAAGCGTAGTAGCGCACGTCGGCCGAGCGGATGCCCGCTTCCTCCAGCACTTCCCGGTACACCGCATGCTCGAACGTCTCGCCCGGCTCGACGAAGCCCGCGAGCGCCGAGTACATGCCGGGCGCGAACTGCTTTTGCCGCCCGAGCAGGCAGCGCTCGCCATCGGTGACGAGCATGATGACGACCGGATCGACGCGCGGAAAATGCTGTGCGTGGCAGTTCGGACAAAGGCGTCGCCAGCCCGCGCCGGCGGCATCCGTGGCGTGGCCGCAGTTCGCGCAGAAGCGGTGCCGCCGATGCCAGTCGAGCATCGAACGCGCTTCGCCGAGCGCACTGACGAGCGACGGTTCGACAAGACCTTGCATTGCGATGGGCCGCAACTCCACCGCTTCGACGGGCGACGCCTCGAGCGCATTCGCAATACTCTCGGCGCTGCCTTCGAGCGCGTGCGCGAAGAGCGCGCGGCCATCGGCTTCGCGACCGAGCAGCACGGTTTGCAGCGGCGCGCCGAATTTCGCGGCTTCGTCTGCATCGAACAAAGGATCGTGACCGTGCGCGCGCTTGAAGAGCGGCACATCGTTCACGAAGAGCAGAAAGCGCGTGGACGTCTGATCGCGCAGACCGGCGACGAAGCTGTCGTCGTCGCGCTTTTCAGAGACGCGGTCGAGCGGAGCAAGCGTGAAACCGATGGCGTGGGGCGGCGTGGGCATGATGTTTTTATCGATGAGCGGGATGCGTGTCATCCGCGCGGACTGGGGATATTCGTTTAGTCGGACATCGTAACGAAGTTGGCGGGTTCTTGCTGATGGGCAATTGCTTGACGGCAGGCTTACAGTTATCGCGCGGTTTTAGGATTTATCCCGTGGCGGCCGCCAAGCCCAGACTCCTAGAGTTCAGCTCCAACTCAACTAAAAGGGGAAGACTCATGGAGCCGAACATATCCGTGTCGATCGACGAGAAAGGGCAGCCCGTCATCACGCACGGCATGCCGCTTGCCGATTACTGCGTGCAGCGCGCGCAGACGTTGCGCGCGATGGTCCAGGTGGTATGCGGCGCGAAGCGCCCAGGAGAGGACGCGGGCGTCGTGTCCGCCGCGCTCATCAAGCCTCTGATGCAGTTGATCCGCACTCAGGTCGACGAGCTCGAACCGCTTTTCAGGGCGCTCGATCAGCGCGCGTACGAGAAGGGTTTCGATGACGGCAAGGAAGTCGGTTACCCCAGGCGCGCGCTGGTGGAACTGGACAAACAGAAGGTCTAGCAATGGCGCGGGGCACGCGCCCCGCGTTCAACTTGCGACTGTTTTGACGGACACGCGCACGTCGCGATACGACGGATTGATATCGAAGCTGCGCGCGGTGTTGCAGTACGCCGCGATACGGCGGGAAACAATGCCCGTTGCCCCTGACAACGCGCGCTGACAAACGCGCTCCATTTCGCGCAACTCGTCGCACTTGCTGACGATACCCGCCGCGCCCGCCTCTTGCATCGCGAAGAGCGTACTCGGCTCGGTTTCCTGCGTAAAAGCAACCACGGGTACATCGGGGAAACGCTCGCGCACCATGCGCAGCAGCGGAAACTCGCCGCCTGGCGCGCCTTCGAACGCACAATCCATCACGATGAGATCGCCGCCCGTCCTTTCGAGCTTCGTGAACAACTGCGCGGCGTTGCGCGCCGTTGCCGCCACCCGATAACGCCCGCGCGCCTCGAACCAACTTTGCAGGCCCAGCAGCACGACGGGCTGGTCGTCCGCTATCACGATATTTATCTTATAGATGGGCGTCATGCAGAGTTTCGCGGGTTTCGCTGGTGCTTCGGGTCTCGCACCTTAACAAAGGACGGCACGTCAGCGCTGCATCGCACAACAAAATTTTTTTAATTCCGCATGATCCGCTGTCGATTTTCAACGTGGCCGCGCGTCGTGCAGATAAGGGCCAAAGTCGCGACGGTTTTTTGCTTCTTTCGGCTCATTACAGGAGGTTTGTCGATGAGTCTGATTCTGTACGCGCATCCGTTTTCCTCGTATTGTCAGAAGGTGCTGACCGCGCTGTACGAGAACGCGACGCCGTTCGAATGGCGCGCGCTTTCGCCGCAAACGCCCGAGGCGATGCGGGAACTGACGGAGTTGTGGCCGATAAAGCGCTTTCCCGTGCTCGTCGACAACGGCCGTTCCGTGATCGAGGCAAGCGTGATCATCGAGTATCTCGGGTTGTTTCATCCCGGCCCGGTGCGCTTGATTCCGGAAGATCCGCGCGCCGCACTGGAAGTGCGCTTTCTCGACCGCTTCTTTGACAACTACGTGTCCACGCCGCAGCAGAAGATCGTGTTCGATTGCATGCGCGCGGATGGCGAGCACGACCCGCACGGTGTCGCTGATGCCCGCGCGATGCTCGACACGTCCTACGCCTGGCTCGACCGCCTGATGGCCGCGCGCGAATGGGCGGCGGGCGATGCCTTCACTCTCGCCGATTGCGGCGCGGCGCCTTTTTTGTTTTACGCGGACTGGACGCATCGCATCGATGAGCGGTACGCGAACGTCGTCGCGTATCGAAAGCGTTTGCTCGCGCGGCCTTCGTTCGCGCGTGCGGTGGATGAAGCGCGGCCGTATCGCGCGTTCTTTCCGCCGGGCGCGCCGGATCGCGATTAAGCCTTCATGACAGGAGACGAAACATGAATACGCTCGTTCCCGCAGCAGAACTGGCTCAACGCGCCACCATGACTTTTCCGAACGAAAGCGCGGAGTATCGGCAGGCGCGTATTGCGTTGCTTGCCGAGGAAATCGAATTGAGGCGACATATCGAGCGGGTTGCGGAGATGCGGCGCGCGCTGCCGCCTGGCGGTATCGTCAAGGGCGATTATCACTTCGATGGCGAGCGCGGCGCGGTCGATATCGACGGGCTCTTCGGCGACAAGAACACGCTCGTCACGTATAGCTACATGTTCGGGCCGGAGCGCAAGCGGCCGTGCCCGATGTGTACGTCGCTGCTATCGGCGTGGGAAGGGGAGGCGGCGGACATTGGACAGCGCGTGGCGCTGGCGGTCATCGCGCGTTCGCCGCTCGAACGGCTGGTCGCGTTCAAGCAAGAGCGCGGCTGGCGCGATCTCGCCTTGTTCTCGGATACGAATGGCAATTTCAGCCGCGATTATCACGGCGTTTCGAAAGACGGCGGCGACGAACCGGCCATCAATGTCTTCACGCGGCGCGACGGCGTGATTCGCCATTTCTGGAGCGGCGAGATGGATTTCGCCACGGCCGATCCCGGCGAGGACCCGCGCGGCGCGCCCGATCCAATGCCGCTCTGGACCGTGCTCGACATGACGCCGGAAGGGCGCGGAACGGACTGGTATCCAAAGCTGGAGTATGGGGCGAAGAGTGAGTAAGGTGCTTAATGATCGCAATTGCAAGCACCTGCAATTACGCGTCAGCGACACGCCGCACACGGGCAATGGCGCATGCAAACTACTTCGGCCCCTGCGTGCCGAGCGCATCGCCATGCGTCATGCCAGGCTGCCGGCTTCTGCCCACCCGCGCCGCGAAGCGTTCCTTGATGCGCAGGAACGGCACTTCGACCAGAAAGTAGCTCAAACTCGCGGCGACGAGCGCACCGATTACGCAGTCCGGAAAGCCGAATGCAACCGGCGAATGCGGATGCATGAATAGCTGCTGCCATAAGTAAAGGCTGAACGAGATCGTGCCGACATAAACGAACGGCGCGGTACGCAGCAAGCGCGAGAACCAAAAGCCCTTTTGCGATACCAACACGATGATGACGAAGCCGACCATCGCGGCTTCGAGCGTCGTGCCATAGGTGGCGCGCCATAATCCGCCGAGTTTGTCCTGCACGGGAGGCACGACGAACATCAGAAGCGCGATCAGCACGCTGGGAATGACCGAGCCTAACGGCAGCGACGCGACCTTTTGCGCGAGACGGTCCTTATTCATCGCGACATAGCAGCCGATGAGAATTGGATCGATACCGGTATGCAGCATCATGCTGAGTTGCCCGCGAAGGCTCGGCGCCGCAAAATAAGTGGCTATTCTCACGAGTGGCACGAAGAAGATCAATCCGATGAGTACACGTTGATTGCCGCGCTTCAGGATGTAAAAGAGAAGCGGCGGCCAAAACCAGTAAAACTGCTCTTCGAGCGCGAGCGTCCAGAAGTGCCCGAGATACCAAGCGCCTTCGACGTGAGCCGCGTTCACGTTCGCAAGGCCCGCAACGCCGGCATAGTTCCAGAGATGCAATGCAGCCAAAGCAACCTGCCGATGATCGACATCGACGAGACCGGCAGCCGCTAGCGTCGACACGATCATGAGATAGATATAGAACGCGGGCCAGATGCGCAGCGCGCGCTTTGCGTAAAAAGGCATGAGGCGAATGGTGCCGGTTGCTTGCCACTCGGCTTGCAGAATGCCTGTAATCAAAAAACCGCTCAGCACGAAGAACATCAGCACGCCGAGCCTGCCATCCGATATTAGGCGCAGCGGCGCATAGACGCCTTTGAAACCGCCATCGCTCATATGCTGCGCGTGTCCGATGACGACCATCATCACCGCAATACAGCGCAAGCCTGTCAGCTCTTGCACATGCTTCTTCATCGATATTCCTCAAGGAAGTCATGATCGGCGGCTAGTCGTTTAGTCGCACGCGCTCGAGCTCGATGGTCGGTCTAAAAAATTGGCAAGAAATAGCGCGGCTTGTTAGGAAATATTTCCGGTGCACGGTAGCGGCAGCTTTAGCGGCTTCAGCCCAAGGCTCAAGCACACAAGAAAAGTACAAAGGGATTTTTTTATTTTTATCCCTTCTATTCTTAAGCTGCCACCTATCTACCAGACAAGATCGTGCAAAGATGAACAAGAAAATTCGCGGCTTCGACGGCCTGCGCGGCATCGCCGTGTTCCTGGTGTTTCTTCATCACAAGGCAATGGCCGAAGGAACCGGCTTGGGCCATCTGGGCGTATGGATATTTTTTGCGCTAAGCGGATTTTTGATCACCGACATATTGACGACACAGCGACGGTATATCGATGCAGGCACGAGTACGTTCGGCGCGGAGTTGAAACGCTTTCTGTATCGGCGGACGTTGCGCATTTTCCCGATCTACTATCTGCTGCTCGCCACGCTCGCGGTGCTGATGACCATGGGTTTCGCCGGCCCCGAGTTGGCGGGCGGCATGCCGTATCACTTCGCCTATTTGTCGAACTTCTGGATTGCGGATGTGCTGCACGCGTGGCCGGGCCGTTATTCGCACTTATGGAGCCTCTCGATCGAGGAGCAGTTTTATATCGTCTTCGCGCCGCTGTTGCTTGGTCTTCGGGCAGATTGGCACGGGCGCATATGCTGGCTAGTGATTGCGCTTGGCGTGGGTTCGCTCTTTACCATGAAGGCGCTGCACGAGTCACCGATTGCAATCTACACGCATCCGCTAACCAATTTTTGGTTGCTTGCGCTTGGCGGTATAGGAGCCGCGTTCGTCAAGCGCAGTCGCTTGCGCGCGCCGCTTTACGCGGTCGTCATTCTCTCTACGGTGATCGCGCTTTTGTGTTTTCAGGAACCCGAGTGGGAGCGCTTGGCCAATCCCTATTCATACACCGCGCTGTATGTTCTCTATGGCGCATGTATCGCAATGCTCGTTTGCGCGATAGCATGTAGCGCAAGCGGTCCGCTCTTGCGTGTGCTTGAGTGGGCGCCATTGGCGGCGCTAGGAAAGATTAGCTATGGATTTTATCTTTACCACGGCTTCATTCCCGACTTCTACAAGAGCGCGAGCCTCAAGGCGCTGTTTGGCGCGTCGGGTGTTCCATGGTGGGCGCGTGTTCTTTGCGTACTTGCGTCGTTTGCGCTGACCTGGATTTTGGCGCGGCTTTCGTGGCGTTTTATCGAAGCACCGATTTTACGGCTCAAGAATCGGCGCTTTATGCGGGTGTCAGTGCAAGGTCCGGCCAATGCCGAATTAAGCGGCGGGGAAGCACGCTGAAGCACTTGAGCACCAAGGTTTTTTTAGCGCTTCACAAAGATTATTTTTTGCGCTAAAGAATGCCGTCCTGCCGCGCTAGCCCATGCTTAAGGTCTTAGTGAAAAAACTGCTAAGTTTCGCTCAAAAAGTCTTGTGTTGTCATATTCGGACAAACCATAGTAATGGTATGCTTCCTGCACATATTCTTCATACACGAGCTGGACTACGCGTCGTGCGCCGGTTTGGTTAAATTGCTGCACCAAGAGCGAAAACCTTATCGGACGAATGCACCATTTTGTTGTTCGAGCAAACGTTTGCGAGTACCTCGAGATCCTTCGTTCGCGTGCTGACAAAGCCGGGGTTTGTGCTTCGTCGTCAGTGCTTGACCAGTACGCAGACCGATATCCGCAGCGCAGTCGACTGCATGGAGCAAAGCAATGTTTTTTAGCGAACTCAGCAATGAAGAGTGGGTATTGGTCTCCCAAATCATAGGAGAGAGCGAAGTCCGCGAGCATAGGCGCGGGCGTCCCAAAGCTCATCCACGCACAGTAGTCAATGCCGTGTTGTGGATTCTCACCACAGGCGAAACCTGGTCCAGATTGCCAAGCCATTACCCAACGGTTCCAACCTGCCGGCGCCGTTTCGTCGAATGGCAACTGAACGGCATTCTCATCGAGATCGTCAAGGTACTGGCGAACGCGGGCCGTTCTTTCGCCTATGTACCGCGTCAGCCGGTCACCGAAGCGGCGCCGCGTCCTGCGCCCGTGGCGTACGAATGTGACCGTCTGCGCGGTGTGTTTTGGCAGAACCCGGAGTCGTGGCAAACGCCGGGCGCCTTGCCGTTCAACAGTCTCGCGAGCACGCCAAGGCGTCTGCCGGAAGCGCGCGACGTGGCGCAAGCCAATGCGTCCGTGCTGACGGTCAGGCGCATGCGCGCATCGCGTCCCGCGCGGCCGTACGAGGCGCCGTTGCCCTTCGAACCGGCGTGTCCGCCTGTCGTCGATGCGCGCGGCTACAACATCTATCCCATCGCGCGGCCGGTGTCCGGCAACATGTTTCGCGGCTGGGCGGAAATCGTGAAAGACGGGCGGCGTATCGAGCGTTCCGGTTTGATCGGGCCGCGCTTCGCTTCGTCGGATGAAGCGCGCACGTATGCGCTCGAATGGGCGCGGCGCTGGATCGCGGCCGAAGCCACGCGCGGCGATACACCCGATGAAGTGGACATGGAGTCCGCTCAAGTCATGCAGCCTGAAGAGCGACCGGTCGAGCGCATGACGCTCGAGATGCGCGACTAAAAATGCGAACGCGCGGACCAGCTTCTCAAGGCTGGCCCGCGCGCTCTTGCTTAAAGCTTAATTTCTGCCGTAAGTATCTTCGAATCGCACGATATCGTCTTCGCCGAGATAAGTCCCCGACTGCACCTCGATGATTTCAAGCGGCATCTTCCCCGGATTTTCCAGCCTGTGTTGAATGCCGATAGGGATATACGTCGACTCGTTCTCGGCCAGAATGAACGTTTCCGTTCCCCGTGTGACGAGCGCCGTTCCCCGCACCACGACCCAATGCTCGGCGCGATGATGATGCATCTGCAATGAGAGGCGCGCGCCCGGTTTGACGACAATGCGCTTGACCTGGAAGCGGTCGCCCTGATCGACCGAATCGTAATGTCCCCACGGCCGGTGCACCTTGCGATGATCCGCCGCCTCCGTGCCGCGCTCGGACTTGATGCGCCCGACGATTGCCTTAACGTCTTGCGCGCAAGATTTATCGGCAACGAGGATTGCATCGGCCGTTTCGACCACCACGAGATTTTGCGTTCCCACGCACGCAATCAGCCGCCCTTCGGAATGCGCATAAGTCGATGAAGCGCCCTGGAACATCACGCGTCCGCGCGCGACATTCGAGGAATCGTCCTTAGGCAATATGTTCCAGATCGCATCCCATGAGCCGACATCGGACCAGCCTGCGTCGAGCGGCACGACAGCACCCGTGAAGGCCTCCGTGGCCCGTTCGCCCGCAAGTTGCTCCATCACCGCATAGTCGATCGAATCCGACGGCGACGCCGCGAACGAATCGCGATCCAGCCGGAAGAACTCGTCATCGTCGCTGCCGTTATCGAATGCCGCGACGCACGCTGCATGAATAGCCGGCTGATAGTGTTCGATAGCTGCAACCCAAGTCGATGCGCGCACGATGAAAATGCCGGCATTCCAGCCATATTCGCCCGATTCTAGATACTGACGCGCGAGTTCGAGATGCGGCTTTTCGACGAAGCGCTCCAGCTTCCACGCGCCGCACGGCAGAGCTTCACCGCTCTTGATGTAGCCGTAGCCCGTTTCCGCATGCGAAGGCACGACACTCAAGGTGACGATCGCCCCTTGCTCCGCGCATTGCGCGCCGGTCGCAATCGCTCGATGAAACTCGTCCTGATTTGCAACCACATGATCGGCGGGCATGACGACGAGCACTGCATCTTCGCCTGCGCGTAACGCATGAATGGCCGCTGCAGTCAGCGCGGGCGCCGTGTTGCGCGGCACGGGTTCGAGCACGAGCCGCGCGCGCCGGCCTTGGCCGCGCAGTTGTTCAGCCGTCGTGAAGCGATGCTCCTCATTGCACACAATGATGGCATCCGCCACGCGCAACGTCTTCTCCGCGGACACCGAGCCAAGACCATCGAGCCGATTGGCAGTGGCCTGCAGCAACGACTGCTCGCCAATGAGACCGATGAGCTGCTTGGGAAAATGTTCGCGCGACATTGGCCAAAGACGCGTGCCCGAACCACCTGCAAGGATCACGGGTTGAATGGCTAGGCGCGTGTCTGCGGCGACCGTGGCGAGCACGGTATCTGAAGCGTTCATGAAAAGCCTCCTGGCGTTGATCGCCTGATTCGGTAAGGCAATTTTTAGCACGCAGCAAAAGAGACGTTAAAACAAAAAAATCATGACGCGGCGCTGCATTTATTCGTTGAAAGCAACCGCGACTGTCATGCGTTCGAGTGCCCGAATATTTTTTGCTAAGCGAGCCGATGCCTGCAAAGCCCCGTCCAGCAAGGGGGTCTTGAGCAAATAATTCTAAAAAAATCAGGCTGAACACGCAGACATATTTTCGCGGTTGCGGCGCCTTAATTATTCCGATTCCATATGCCTGAACAGCGGATGGACAAGAGCACTCAAGCAATTTGCTGGCGACTCCATCCGCGACAAGACGAATATGCGGGCGATCTTTCTTCCAGGGGTAAAGCGATGCTGAGCGTGCTATCGAGAGTCGTCGACATTGCCATGGCGGTGCTGGGCGCAGCGCTCGGCGCGTCGCTCTATGCGGGCGCTTTCGTATGGGTCGACGACGTGGAAGGCACCATGCTCGCGTTTTCATGCGTGCTGATGGTGATGACGTTTCCGTCTCTCGGCATCTATCAATCATGGCGCGGCAAGCCGTTCTATGACCTGCTGCTGCGCGTGATCGCGGCGTGGATTCTGGTCGAAAGCGCGGGCGTGCTGCTCACCTTCAGCATTCATCGCGCGGAGTCGCTGTCGCGCTTGTGGCTGATTTACTGGGCTGCGTCGACCATCGGTTTGTTGATCGTCACCAAGACCGTGATTTATACGGCGCTCAGGTTTATCCGCCGCGAAGGCTTCAATCAGAAGACGGTGGCTATCGTCGGCTCGGCGCCTTATGCGAAGTTCCTGATTGGCCAGATGCGCAATCGTCCCGAAGCGGGCTTTAGCCCCGTGCTCGTCTTCGACTTGCAACTCGACGCAAACGATTCACCCATGCAAGGCGATGCCTTCAAGGGCGTGCCTATCGAACGCGATCTCGCGGAATTGACCAAGCGTGTGCGCGGCCGTGCGATTCGCGAACTATGGCTTGCCTTGCCGATTTCCGAAGAGCAGACCATTCACCGCCTCGTGAACGAGTTTCGCGACGACTTCGTGAACGTGCGCTTCATTCCGGATGTCCGCAGCCTCTCGTTCTTCAGCAACGCGGTGGTGGATTTGCTCGGCGTGCCCGCGATCAACCTGGCGGCATCGCCGATCACGGATGTGAAAGTGCTCCCCAAGCTCGTCTTCGATCGCGTCTTCGCCGCTCTGGTGCTACTTGGCATGGCGCCGTTGCTCGCGGTGATCGCGTTGATGGTGAAGCTCTCGTCGCCTGGACCGGTGTTTTTCAAGCAAAAGCGCAAGGGGATCGACGGATACGAGTTCGAGATCTACAAGTTTCGTTCGATGAAGGTACACACCGAAGCCAGCGGGCAAATAACGCAAGCGCGTCGCGGCGACAAGCGCGTGACGAAGGTCGGGGCGTTCCTGCGGCGCACGAGTCTGGATGAGCTTCCGCAGTTCATCAACGTGCTGCGCGGCGAGATGTCGGTGGTTGGGCCGCGGCCGCACGCGCTCGAACACGACGATATCTACAAGGACCTCGTCAAAGGCTACATGCATCGCTACCGCATCAAGCCGGGCATCACGGGGTGGGCGCAAGTGAACGGCTATCGCGGCGAGACGGATCGCATCGAAAAGATGTCGGGACGCGTGAAGCTGGATCTCTATTACATGCAGCACTGGACCTTCGGACTCGACATGAAGATCGTCGCGCTGACGCTGTGGAAGGGCTTTGCAGGCGCAAACGCGTATTGATCGGCGGACAAAGTAGTTAGCGATGCAACGATATTTTCACTACCTGGAGCAGGACCATGAAACTGACGATCATCGGCAGCGGCTACGTGGGGCTCGTAACCGGCGCATGCCTCGCGGACATCGGCAATGAAGTACTGTGTCTCGACGTCGATCGACGCAAGATCGCCATTCTGAACAGCGGCGGAATTCCGATCCACGAGCCGGGACTCAAGGAAGTGATCGATCGCAATCGCGAAGCCGGGCGGCTCTCGTTTTCGTCAAATGTGCAGCAGGCGGTCGAACATGGCGAGATGCTGTTTATCGCGGTGGGTACGCCATCCGACGAAGACGGCTCCGCCGATTTGCAATACGTGCTCGGCGCCGCGCGCGATATCGGCCGCTATATGAATGGCTTCAAGGTCGTCGTCGATAAGTCCACCGTTCCGGTTGGCACCGCTCGACGCGTGAAGGCTGCGATAGAAACCGAGTTGGCCGGACGCGGCGTCGATCACATGTTCTCGGTGGTCTCGAACCCCGAGTTCCTCAAGGAAGGCGCGGCGATAGAAGACTTCACGCGGCCCGACCGCATCGTGATTGGTTGCGACGACGACGTGCCCGGCGAGCGCGCCCGCGATCGCATGAAGCGCCTCTATGCGCCATTCAACCGCAATCACGAACGCACGCTCCACATGGACGTGCAGTCGGCGGAATTCACGAAGTATGCGGCCAACGCAATGCTCGCCACGCGCATCTCTTTCATGAACGAGCTCGCGAATTTCGCGGACCGTGTGGGCGCCGATATCGAAGCGGTGCGGCGCGGCATCGGTTCGGACCCGCGTATCGGTTATGACTTTCTCTATGCGGGCTGCGGCTATGGCGGTTCGTGCTTTCCGAAGGACGTGCGTTCGCTGATCCAGACCGCGACGGAATTCGGCCATGAGATGAGCATTCTCAAGGCGGTCTCGAACGTCAACGAGGCGCAGAAAGATACGCTCACGCGCAAGATCGTCGAACGTTTCGGCGACGATCTCACGGGACGCACCATCGCGCTTTGGGGCCTCGCGTTCAAGCCCAATACCGACGACATGCGCGATGCGCCGAGCCGCGTGCTGGCCGCTGCGTTGCTCGAACGCGGCGCATCCATCGTGGCTTACGATCCCGTCGCCGTGGATGAGGCGCGCCGCGTCTTTGCCATCGACCTGCACGACAAGCCCGATGCGCTCGGACGTCTCACGTATGCGAACAATCACAAGCAAGCGCTCGACGGCGCGGATGCACTCGTGATCGTCACCGAATGGAAAGTCTTCAAGAGCCCCGATTTCGACGCGATCAAGCGGCGTCTCAAGACACCCGTGATCTTCGATGGCCGCAATCTTTACGAGCCGGAAACCCTCCAGGAAATGGGCATCGAGTATCACGCGATCGGGCGCGGCGTGCGCCACGTCGAACGTGACGTGACGGCGAGCGTGGCCTAGAGCGCGCGCATGTTCGGAAGCGTATTGATCGTTTGTCACGCCAACATCTGCAGAAGCCCCGCCGCCGAAGCGCTCTTTCGTGCGCATCTCGCGCGGTGCGGTGGCCGTCCGATCGAGTTCCGTTCGGCGGGTCTCTATGCGCATGAAGGCGACGACATCGACCCGACCATGCAGCGTCTGCTCGCCGAACTCGGGCTGGATTCGTCGGGGCATCGCTCGCGCCGCTTCAATCGTCAAATGGCGCGCGATGCCGAATTGATCCTCGTGCCCGAGCGCAAACAGATCGATGCGATTTCACGACTCGCGCCCACGACGCGCGGCAAGGTGCATCTCTTAGGCAAGTGGGAAGACTCGGAGGTGACAGACCCGTATGGCGGCCATGAAGCCGCTTATCGGGAGAGTTTCGGACTCATCGAACGTCTGGTCCTTGGATGGCTAAACAAAATATGCTGATTTCGCGCTTGTCTAAGTACTCGATTTTGCTGACGACCTTTTTGTCGGCCTTTATTGCCGGATGTGCCGCCACACCGGGAAACTTCCTGAACACATCGCGTCTGCAGGACAATGACCCCACGCCGACCGCGACCTATCCCGTGCGTCTGATCACGGCGCAAGTCGTCGCAGAGGAAATGACCGCGCCAGAAGTCGCGCAACCCTTGCCGCCCGCGCGCTTCGCCGACGAATCGCAATACGTTTATCGCGTGGCGCCGCAGGACATTCTAGGCGTAACGCTCTGGGATCACCCCGAACTGACGACGCCGCAAGGCAGCACCCTGTCGATGGGCGGCAACACCACGCAAACCGTCGCGGGCGCGCTGGCGCAGCCTTATACGCAGGCTTTGCCGGGACAGGCCGATCCATACGGTCAGACGGTCTCCGCGGACGGCTACATCTTCTTTCCGTTCATCGGCAAGACGCGTGTGGCGGGCAAGACCGTCGGCGAGATTCGCGACGAACTTGCGGCCAAGCTCTCGCCGTATATCAAGAACCCGCAGCTCGATGTGCGCGTGCTGGCCTATCGCAGTCAAAAGATCGCGGTGACGGGCGAAGTGAAGACGCCGGGTCCGCTCGCCGTGAGCGATGTACCGCTCACGCTCGTCGATGCCATCACGCGTTCTGGCGGCACGACGACAGAAGCCGACCTGCAGCGCGTGCGCCTCACGCGCGGCGGCAAGCTCTATGTACTCGATGCAAACGGCATGCTCGATCGCGGCGATGTCTCGCAGAACGTCATGCTGCAATCGGGCGACATCCTCAACATCCCGGACCGCTACGACAGCCGCATCTTCGTGATGGGTGAAGTGAAGACGCCGATGCCGGTGAACATGGTGCGCGGCCGTGCATCGATTGCGGATGCGCTCACGCAAGCGGGCGGCGTGCTCGATACCGACGCCAACGTGCGCCAGATTTATGTCGTGCGCGGCGTGCGTGCGAATCCTTCGCAGCCGGATATCTATCGCCTGGACATGTCGCAACCGGATTCGCTCTTGCTGTCGACGCAGTTTCAGCTTCGTCCGCAAGACGTGGTCTATGTCGGAACGGCTGGCGCGGTGCAGTTCAATCGCCTGATCAATCAGGTGCTGCCGACGCTGCAGACGATCTTCTACCTGAAGCAACTGACGCGCTGAGCGTTTCAACCATACCCGTGGCGGGAGTCGAATCGTGGATATGCAAGCTCATCCTTATTTGCAAAAGCCGGACGAAGAGGACGTGGTCCTCGGCAATCTGATCCAGGCCGTGATCGACGATATCTGGTGGCTGATCGGCGTCGCTGCTTTCGTCATCGCGGCGGCGGCTGTGTACTGCTATCTCGCGCGGCCCATCTACTCCGCCGACGCGCACGTGCGCGTCGAGACCAACGACAACACGTCGCAAGCGCTGACGCAGACGCAGACGGGTCAGGCCATCAACAGCGGATCGAGCGCGCTGCCGACGGATGCGGAAATAGAGATCATCAAGAGCCGTGGCGTGGTCGCGCCGGTGGTCGATCAATGCAAGCTGAACTTCGCGGTATCGCCCATGACGATGCCGTTTTTCGGCAGCATCGCGGCGCGGTTCGCGACGCCCGGCCAGCCCGCGAAACCTTGGTTCGGCATGACGAAATACGCATGGGGCGGCGAGGTGATCGACGTCGATTCCGTCGATGTCGAGCCGCGCTACGAAGGCAAGGACCTGATCCTCACCGCACTCGGCGATGAACGTTTTTCGCTCGTCGATCCGGACGGTCATGCGCTCTTGCAAGGCAGGGCCGGCGCAAGCGCAAGCGGCAATGGCGTGACGCTGCTGGTGACGAAGCTCGTGGCGCGCCCCGGCACGCAGTTCAAGGTAATGCGCGCGAACGACCTGAGCGCCATCGGCGCGTTTCAATCGGGTATCACGGTGACGGAGCAAGGCAAGCAAACCGGCGTGATTCAGATATCGCTCGAAAATCAGAATCCGGACAAGGCGGCGGAAATCGCCAATGCGCTTGCGCAGTCTTATCTGCGTCAGCATATCGAGAGTAAGCAGGCCGACGCCAGCAAGATGCTCGAATTCCTGCGCAGCGAAGAGCCGCGTCTGAAGTCCGATCTTCAGCGCGCGGAAGCGGCTTTGACCGAGTATCAAAGACAGGCGGGCGTCATCAACGCAAGCGACGAAGCCAAGGTCTATCTCGAAGGCAGCATCAACTATGAAGCGCAGATTTCCGCGCTACGTTTGCAGATTTCGTCGCTCGAGCAGCGTTACGGTAACGCGCATCCCGCGTTGCAGACCGCGCGCGATCAGCTCTCGCAACTCGAAGTGCAACGCGAACGTTATGCATCGCGTTTTCGCGATCTGCCGCAATCCGAAGTGAAGGCGGTCGCCTTGCAGCGCGATGCAAAAGTGGCCGAAGACATCTACGTGCTCCTGCTCAATCGTGTGCAGGAATTGTCCGTGCAGCGCGCGGGAACGGGCGGCAACGTGCATATCGTGGATGCCGCGCTGCGTCCGGGCGATCCGGTCAAGCCGAAGAAAGTACTCATCATGTCGGCGGCCGTGATTCTCGGCTTGATCCTCGGCACGGGTTTCGTGTTTGCGCGGCGCGCGATCTTCAAGGGCATCGACGATCCGGAAAGACTCGAACGTGTCGCTGCATTGCCTATCTTCGGCCTCGTGCCGCAAAGCGCGGAACAGATCAAGTTCGATACCGACGCGCGCCGCTATCAGAACCGTGGCGATCGTCTGCGCGAGACGCCGATCCTCGCGACCATGCGTCCGAACGATGTCACCGTCGAGATCATGCGCAGCCTGCGCACGTCGATTCAATTCGCGTTGATGGAATCGCGCAATCGCGTCGTCATGTTCACGGGGCCAGCAGCAGGCGTCGGCAAGAGCTTTCTGGCGGTGAATCTTGCCGTGCTGCTCGCGGCGACCGGCAAGAAAGTCTTGCTGATCGACGCCGACATGCGACGCGGCAAGCTCGAACGTTCCTTCGACGGCGAACGCGTGCCGGGTCTTGCCGAGTTGCTTGCGGGGAACATCGGGCTCGAAGAAGCGATACGCACGACGCGCATTCCATCGCTCGGGTTTCTTGCCGCAGGCAAGCGTCCGGAGAATCCTTCGGAGCTATTGATGTCGCCGCGTCTTCAGCAGTATCTCGATGGCCTGAGCCGCGCGTACGACGCAATCATCGTCGATACGCCGCCGGTGCTCGCAGTCACGGATGCGCTGATCGTCGGCAAGCTCGCGGGCGCCAACTTCCTCGTGCTGCGCTCCGGCGCACATAACGAAGCGGAGATCAGCGAAGCCACGCGCCGTTTGCGCACGGCGGGCATCGCGGTGCAGGGCGCGATTCTCAATGGCACGCCATTGCGGGCACGCGGCTACGGGCGCTCGCATTACGCGAGCACGGAAGAATATTTGAGCGCATGAAGTCGATTCGAGAGGAACGAGCCATGACTCTGAAAGTTTCCGTGGTGGTGCCGACTTATCGGCGCCCGGCGGACCTTAAGCGCTGTCTTGCCGCATTGCGCGCGCAGACGCATTTGCCCGATGAAGTGCTGGTCATTGCGCGTCCGGAAGACGATGCGACCGCGCGACGTCTCGCGATCGAGATGAAAAGCGCGAACGGCTTTACGTTGCGCGTGATCGATACCGGCGCGGGCGGCCAGGTCGCCGCACTCAATCGCGGGCTGGAGGCCGCGCAGGGCGACATCATCGCCATCACGGACGACGATGCGGCGCCGCGCCCCGACTGGACCGCGCGCATCGTCACGGCATTCGCGCGCGATACGCGGCTCGGCGCAATCGGCGGACGCGACTGGGTGCACGAGAAAGGCCGCGTGCTGGATGCGTCGCGCGAGGAGGTGGGCGTGATCCGGCGCACGGGGCGCATTGTCGGCAATCATCATCTCGGCGTGGGCGCGGCGCGCCGTGTACGCATGCTGAAGGGCGCGAACATGAGCTATCGGCGCGTGGCCGTGGCGATGCTGCGCTTCGATACGCGTTTGCGCGGCGCGGGCGCGCAAGTGCATAACGACATGGCGTTCAGCATGAGCGTGGAGCGCGCGGGATGGCATGTGATGTACGACCCGCTGATCGCGGTGGATCACTTCCCGGCAGAACGTTTCGACGATGACCGCCGCGACGCGCAAACGCTCAACGCATTAAAGGACGCGGCCTACAACTTCCATCTGATCCTGAGCGAACAACTGGCATCGTTCAATCGCGAGGTCGCGTGGCTTTGGTATGCGTTGATCGGTACGCGCGTGTATCCGGGTGCGCTGCACGCGCTTGCTGCCGCGCGTTTCGGATTGCCGCGCGCATGGCAACGCTGGCGCGCGGTCCGACGAGGCGCATATGAAGCGCGCCGCGATGCACGACATTCGCGCGATGACGCCACGCAATCCATTCATGCCGCGAGGACGCTATGACTCACGTGCACGTGCATCTCTTTCATGGCGCGGACCCACGGCACTACCGTTCCGGCGACAAGATCGGCTGCCTCTACGGCTATCACCATGCCGAATCGCCGGAGTTCGTGCTTTCCTATTCACGCGATGCCGCCGAAGGTAAGCCGATGCGCATCTTGCGGCGCGCGCTGAAGGCGATCGTAGGGTTCGACTTCATTCATACGTGGCGCAATCGCGATGACATCTTGTCCTCGGATGTCGTATGGACGCATACGGAGCACGAGCATCTTTCGGTCGCGCTGTTGCTGCTTCTCAAAGGCCGGCGCAAGGAATCGCCAGGCTCGCCGCTCTTGCTCGCGCAGTCGATCTGGTTGCTCGACAAGTGGGGGGGTTATGGCGCGTTACGTCGCTGGGTGTATCGCAAGCTGATCGACCGGGCCGATATTCTCACCACGCATTCCAGCGTGAATGCAGCGCTGGTGCGCGAATACTTCGACCGTGAAGCGACCCAAGTCTTCTATGGTTTGAACATGCAGGACTTCACGGTGCAAGCGCCGCGCGAATGGACGCCGCACGCGCCGGTGCGCATCGGCGCAATTGGCAATGACCGTGACCGCGACTGGCCGACGCTTGCCGCCGCGTTTCGTAACGACGCGCGTTATGAAGTGCGAATTGCAACGCGTCGCCGGGTGCCGGCGGCCTTGCGCGCATCGAATGTTCATGTGGCGCCTGCAATCGGTCTCAAGGCCGCCCGCGAGGTCTACGATTGGGCCGACGTGATCGTCGTGCCATTGCGCGCGAATACGCATGCCTCGGGGCTGACGGTGCTGCTCGAAGCCATCGCGCTTGGCAAGCCCGTGATCGTCACCGATGTCGGTGGCCTGCGCGACTACTTCGGCGCAGGACATGTCGCCTATGTGCCCGCGCACGATTCCGCTGCCATGCGCCGCGCGCTCGATGACATGCGCTCGAACCCGGCGCTTGCGCTTCATCGCGCACAAGCGGCGCTGCGGCATTTCATCGAGCAGGACTACACCACGCGGGAATTCGCGCTGCAGCACGTGAGGATTACGCGCGAGGCGCTGCGTCCTTCGTTCGGACGCAACATGCATACGCGTTCACAACCGACGCACCGCACGAGTTGATGCGATGACCGCGCCCACGCTTCCTCATTCCCCACGCGCCCCACGCGATCTCGCCGGTCGCATCGGCAAGGTCGGCGAGGACTCGACGCACACGCGCAAGGGCGCACCGGAGTGGACCGCGCAAGCCATCGTCTGGGGCTTGACGACGCTGCTCGTGCTCGCCAAGCAAGGCACCGTGCTCACGCTCGCCTTCCCGTTGATGGCCACGCTTGCCGCGCTATGGCTCTACTTCAAGAGCCCTGCGCGTTATGTGGGCTTCATGTGGTGGGTCTGGTTTCTGAGCCCCGAAGTGCGGCGTCTCGCGGACTGGGGCAAGGGCGGCTTCACGCCGACGAGTCTCATTCAGATTGCGCCACTCGTCGTCACGATGATCTGCGGCATCACGCTCTTGCGGCAATATCGCGTGCTTGCGCAACGGCGCGGCCTGCCGGTGCTGCTGATGCTGCTCGGTATTGCGTATGCGTATCTCATCGGCGTGGCCGCGAGCGGGCCGATGGCCGCGACTTACGACCTCGCGAACTGGCTTTATCCGGTGCTGATCGGCTTTCACATTCTCGTGAATGCGCACGAGTATCCGAAGTATCGCAAGGTCATGCTCGATACGTTCGTGTGGGGCCTCTTCATCATGGGCGCATACGGCATCGTGCAATTCTTCGTCATGCCGCCGTGGGACGCCATGTGGATGATCGGCTCGCAGATGAACTCGCAAGGCGAACCGGTGCCGCTCGGCGTGCGTGTATTCAGCACGATGAACTCGTCAGGGCCGTTTGCGCTCGTGGTCATGGCCGCGCTGACCTTCGTGATGGCGGGCACGCAGCGCGTCAAATGGATCGCGGGCGGTCTCGGCTTCGTATCGTTCGGTCTTTCGCTCGTGCGCTCGGCGTGGGGCGGATGGATCATCTCGATGGTGTTGCAGCTCATCAAGGCAAGCAACCGCGTGCGCTTGCGGATACTGCTTGGCGCCATCGTGCTCGTCGGAATCTCGATCCCTTTGATGACCGTCGGCCCGATTGCCGACCGTCTGGGCACGCGTCTGCAGACCATGACCAACCTGAGCGACGACAGCAGCTACGCCGCACGCAACGAGTTCTATGCGAACTTCATGGTGACCGCTTTCACCGATGTCACCGGCGAAGGTTTTGGCGCTACCGGAACCTCGACGAAACTCGCGAGCGCAAACGGTGATCTTGGCAAATACGGCAGCTTCGATAGCGGCCTCATGAACGTGCCGTTCGTGCTCGGCTGGCCCGGAGGATTGATGTATGTCGCGGGCGTGGGCCTCTTGCTCGTGCGTGCGTTACGCGCTTCATTTTCCCTGCGCGACGACAAGTTCGCGCAAGCATGCCTGAGTCTTTCATTTTCGATGGTCGGCATTCTCGTGTTCGCGAACACCTTCGTCAGCACGGGCGGATCGTTGCTGTTCATGAGTCTCTTTTCGATCATCGCCGCGCGCCATCATGCCAAGCTCACGCGCCGGCGCGCCACGTTTTCTCCTTCCATCACGAGGTCAAGCCGATGAAGATCGCGATCGTCACGCACGTCGTGCGTCATAACGACGGCCAGGGGCGCGTCAACTACGAGATTGCACGCGCGGCGCTCGCGGAAGGGCATGACGTGACGCTGATTGCGTCGCATGTCGCGCCCGAACTGCTGCAAAACCCGCGATTGCGCTGGGTGCGCGTGACAGCGGGCCGCTATTGGCCGACGCGGCTGCTCAAACAACAGGTCTTCGCCATCAAGAGCGCCTGGTGGTTGCGCACGCACCGCGATGAATACGATGTCCTGCACGTGAATGGCTTCATCACGTGGGCAAGGGCCGACGTGAACACCGCGCACTTCGTCCATGGCGGCTGGACGCGTAGCCCGTATTATCCGTTTCGCTTGAGCGGAGGTGTCTGGTCGGCGTATCAGGTGATCTATAGCCGCATGAATGCGTGGCTCGAAGGATGGGCTTATCGACGCTCGCGTGTGATCGCGGCGGTATCGGAGAAAGTGGCCGAGGAGATACGCGCGGGCGGTATAGAGCGAAATCGTGTCGAAGTGGTTTATAACGGCGTGGACACGGCCGCGTTCTCGCATGCGAGCAAGAACCGCGCGATGTTCAGTCTCCCCGATGACGCATGCCTGTTGCTCTTCGTCGGCGACTTGCGCACGCCGCGTAAAAACCTTCAAACGGTGCTGCAAGCGCTGGTGGGTCTGCCGCGTAGCGTGCAGCTCGTCGTGGCGGGTTATCTGCCGGGCAGTCCTTATCCGGAGCAGGCGCGCATTCTCGGCATTGCGGACCGCGTGCATTTTCTCGGGCTCGTCAAGGACATGCCGACCTTGATGCATTCCGTCGATGTCTTCGTGTTTCCCTCGCGTTATGAAGCCATGAGTCTTTCGCTGCTCGAAGCGCTTGCAGCGGGTCTTCCCGTGGTGACGGCGCAAACGGCTGGTGGCGCGGAGATCATAGGCGACACGTGCGGCATCGTGCTCGACGATCCCGACGATGAACTGGCACTCGCACGCGCCATCGATACGTTGGCGCATTCGCCCGCACGTCGCGCCGAAATGGGCGAAGCGGCGACGCAACTCGCGACCAATTTCAACTGGGCGCGCATGGCGCGTCGTTACCTCGACCTTTATCGCAGCTTCGCGCAGCGTGAGCGTTCACCTGCCCCGCTTGCTGCAACCTCCGCGCAAACAGGCGTCTGACCGCTCAACCCGAGATTATCCCGAGCTTATCCCGAGACTAACCCGACCTTGGACCCACACATGAGCACGCACACTATCAAGTCCCTGCAAATCGGTATGCATTGGTTCCCCGAGCGCGCGGGCGGACTCGATCGCATGTATTACACGCTGGTCGGTGCGCTGCCCGCAGCGGGCGTCGAAGTGCGCGGCGTGGTCGCGGGCTCGCCTCGCGTGGCTGTCGATACGGGCGGCGCGATTCGCGGCTTCGGTCCCGCCGCGCAGTCGTTGCCGCGACGCCTGATGAATGCACGCAACGCATTGCGCGATACCTTGAAGAGTGAGCGTCCCGATGTCGTCTCCTCGCACTTCGCGCTTTATACGTTTCCTGGTCTCGATGTGACGCGCGGCATCGCGCAGGTATCGCATTTTCAGGGGCCTTGGGCGGATGAGAGTCATGTGGAAGGCGCAGACTCGTTCGGGCAGCGCGCGAAATTCATGCTGGAGCGGCGCGTGTATGCGCGTTCCTCGCGGCTGATCGTCTTGTCGGAAGCGTTCGGGCAGATTTTGAGCACGCGCTATGGCGTGCCGGAAGAGCGCATTCGCGTGGTGCCGGGCTGCGTGGACGTTGCGCAATTCGACCTTAAGATGACGCGCACCGAAGCGCGCAGGCGTCTGCAATTGCCAGTGGGAAGACCGATCGTGCTCGCGGTGCGGCGGCTCGTGCGGCGCATGGGACTCGAATCGCTGATCGACGCGATGACGCGCGTGAAAGCCAAGATCCCCGATGTGCTACTGCTGATCGCGGGCAAAGGCAGGCTTGCGGACGAGTTGCAGCAGCGTATCGATGCAGCGGGCTTGCAGGATAGCGTGCGCCTGCTCGGCTTCGTGCCCGATGAGCAGCTCGCCGCGCTTTATCGTTCCGCCGATGTGAGTATCGTGCCGACAGTCGCGCTGGAAGGCTTTGGCTTGATTACCGTGGAATCCCTGGCTTCGGGAACGCCGGTGCTGGTTACGCCGGTTGGTGGCTTGCCAGAAGCGGTACGTGGACTATCCGAGGACCTCGTGCTGGCATCGACCGGCGCGGATGCTATCGCCGATGGACTGATCGCCGCGTTCGATGGATCGCTCGATCTCCCGAACGAGGCGGATTGCAGGCGTTACGCGTGGGAACATTTCGATCGCGGCGTGATTGCGCGGCGCGTGGCTGCGGTTTATGAGGAAGCGATTGAAGCGGGACCGGTGCATTGAAAAACGATAAAGCGCTTCCGCGGATAACCGCCGAAGCGCTTTTAATCGACGCTCAAGCGCAAATCAGACCGCTACTCGCGCGCTCATATACTCGTACATCCACTCCAACGTGCGATCGATCGGTGTAGCCGGCACTTGCCCGATCACCCGCCGCAACTTGCGATTGGACCCGACGAGCCGCGCAATCTCATTGCGTCTCAAGAAACGCGGATCGACGAATACATCGATCTTGTAGCCGGCTATGCGCGCAAGCATTTCAAGCACCTCGCCAAGCGAATGACTACGCCCGGAGCAGATATTGAACGTCTCACCCGCAGGCGCCGCTTCGAGCAATTTCGCATAGGCGGCCACCACGTCCCGTACATCGGAGAAGTCGCGCGACACATTCAGATTGCCGAGCGAGATGCGCGCTTCATGCCGTGCGTAGTGCCCGACGATCTTCGGCAACACATAGTCTTCGCTTTGGCCCACGCCCGTATAGTTGAACGGCCGCACGAACAAGATCGGCAACCGGTCCATCCATAGCCGCGAAGCCTGTTCCATCGCGAGCTTGCTGACCGCATAGTCGTTGGCGGGCTTGATATCGACATCTTCATCGATCACTTCCACCGCTGCGTTGCCATACACATTGGCCGTGCTTGCAAGCAAGACCGCGCGCGGCTTGCGGTCGAGCGTGGCGAGCGCGGCAAGCAGGTTACGCGTGCCGACGATATTCACGAGATAAGTCGTGCTCGGCGTGTTGCCCGTGACATGCGCCGCGCCCGCCAGGTGCACGACGACATCGGGCCGCGCATCGGCGACGAATGACTTGAGGGCGTCAGCGTCGAGCAGATCGACGGGCAGGCCGACGACATTGGGGACATCGGCTTCCGGCGAAGCGGACGTGGTGCCCCAGACGTCGTAGCCTGCGTTCATCAAATGCGCCGCCATGTGGCGGCCCGTGAAGCCGGAGAGCCCGGTTATGAGTGCGCGACGAGGCATGGGCGTTCAGAAGGTAGGCTGCAATTCGTTACGCTTCAGGTCCGCTTCCACCATCATCTGGCAGAGCGCTTCGAGCGTGGTCGTGGGACGCCAGCCTAGCTTTTCGCGTGCCTTGTCCGCGCTGCCAATCAACAAATCCACTTCCGCCGGACGATAGAACTTCGGGTTCACGCGCACCAGCGTGCGTCCCGTCGATATGTCGATACCGCGTTCGCGCTCGCCTTTACCGGCCCATTCAAGTTGATAACCCGCTGCGGCAAATGCCATGCGCACGAAGTCGCGTACCGTCTCCGTGCGATTGGTGGCGAGCACATAAGTATCGGGCTCGCTCGCCTGCAGCATGCGCCACATGCCTTCCACGTATTCGGCGGCAAAGCCCCAGTCGCGCTTTGCGTCGAGATTGCCAAGCTCGAGCAACTCTTCCTTGCCGAGCTTTATTTTTGCAACCGTATCCGTTATCTTGCGCGTGACGAATTCACGGCCACGCAACGGCGATTCGTGATTGAACAAGATGCCGCTGCATCCGAAGATGTTGTACGACTCGCGATAATTGATCGTCGTCCAATGAGCGAACAGCTTGGCCACACCATATGGGCTACGCGGATAAAAGGGTGTCTCCTCCGATTGCGGAATCGCCTGCACCTTGCCGAACATCTCCGATGTCGATGCCTGGTAATAGCGGATCGTCGGATCGATCACGCGCACGGCTTCGAGCAGATTGAGTGCGCCTAAGCCCGTGACGCCCGCGGTCGTCGAAGGCTGATCGAAGGAGACGCCCACGAAGCTTTGCGCCGCGAGGTTATAGAGTTCGCTTGCTTCGGCGGATTCGAGCAGACGCAGGTTCGAACCGAGATCGGTCAGATCGTGCTCAACCAGCTTGAGCTTCGGATGCCGGTCTATACCGAGTTCCGCGATACGCCAGAAATTCACCGAGCTCGTGCGCCGATACGTACCGACCACTTCGTAACCCTTGTCGAGCAGCAGCTTGGCAAGATACGCGCCGTCCTGCCCCGATACTCCGGTGATGATCGCCTTGTTCTGCGTGGCCATGGTGTTACCTCTTCGGTGATGTCATGAGGCGATTCTAGGCAAAAGAAATCGGAAAAAAACTTTTAGCAATTTTTAATGAGCGCGCTATTCGGCGCTTAGGAAAAGACGTTTCTTAAGCCATGCGAACGCCATTTAGCAGACGAATATTTTTCGTTTTTTTAGCTTTATTTGGCCTCTAACCTGCAAAGCGTCGGACCGCGACTCTTCTCGTTGATGCGACCAGACGACGTCCCGATGCATCGAGCGCACCGGCGTGCACGCAGTTTTATCGGAGGCCCCGTTGCGGCGTAATTCGTTCTTCACTTCCGTTTGCAAGCTGATCTGTTTGCCGCTCGCGTGCGTGGCGGCTGGCGCATTCGCGACGCCGCCCGTGCTCGATGCAAAGACATCGTGGATAGGCAATACGTCGGGCTTTGGCGACGGCACATGGACGCAGATCAACATCACGGCGATTGCCGTTGCGCCCGATGGCCGCGTGTTCACCAATGCGCCGTGGGACGAAAGCGGCGCGGAAGCGAGCGTGTATCGCGATGGCCGCATGTCGAGTTACGCCGGCGGCACGCATGGATGGGGCGCTTCCGGCGGCAATGCCGTTGCAGTGAATTCGCGCTATGTATTTGTCGCCGTCGGCGTAGGTAACGAACGAGGCCGGCTCGTCAAGCAAGGCGTGTGGCCGCCTGGGGGCAAGCAGTGGTGGGGCGTATCGCGTCGCGATATCAACGACGTCAAGCGTCCCGTGCCTTTCGGTGCGAGTGCATTGGACGAAAAGGACCCGCGCGCCACGCTGGCGCGCAGCTTCCTCACGATCAACGAGTCGAACGACGCACGACAGGACGTAAGCGGTCTTGCTGCAAGCGAAACAAGGCTTTATGTGGCGAACACGGCGCTGAATCGCATCGAAGTCTATGACGCACAGTCGATGCAAAAAGAAGCGCAATGGAGCGCGCCGCAGCCGGGGAAAATCGCGCTGTCGGCGGATGGTTCCTTATGGGCGATCGTGGAGAGCAACGACGATCATCCGCGCATCGCGCATTACGCCGCATCGGGCGCGTTATTGGACGATGCGCCGCGCTTGAATGCCGATAGCAGCGCGGTGGATATCGCCATCGACAGAGAAGGGCGTCTGCTTGTAGCCGATAACGGGCCGCGTCAGCAAGTGTTGTTCTTTATACGCAAGGCGAATGCTTATCACGAAGCTGGCGCGTTGGGCGAGCGCGGCGGCATCTTCTCCGGCGTTGCGGGAACGCCGGGCCCGCGTCGCTTCAATGGCCTGACAGGCGTGGGTGTCGATGCCGCTGGCAACGTCTACGTGTCGACGAACGGAATAGGGCCACGCACGGGTTCGACGGGCGCCGGTCTTGGCGCGACGCTGGAAAGCTATGCCGCCAATGGCGCGTTGCGTTGGCAGACGCAAGGGCTTCTTTTCGTCGATGGCGCGTGGATCGATCCGGGCCGCCCCAATAGCGTCTTTACCGGCAACAAGCGGTTCGAGCTGGATCTGTCAAAGCCTGCGGGACAGGACTGGAAATACGCGGGCTTTCTGTCGGGCCGCTTCAAGTATCCCGACGATCCGGTGTTCCACGTCGATCAATGGCCGGGCATGCCTATCGCAAGAAAACTCGATGGCCGCGCGTTCCTGTATCTGACCGACATGTATGCGGATCACATGAAGATCTATCGCTTCGATGCGAAGCATGACGGCGAGCTGGCAATTCCCTCGGGCTTTATCGCGGGAAGACCACGCCCCGTGCAGAACGTGCCGAACCGCCCCGAAGGCGGCGAGTGGATTTGGCGCGATAGCAATGGCAACGGCCGCTTCGACGAAAGCGAATTCAAGCGTAATCCGGGCACTGCGCGCATGACGGGCGGCTGGGGCTGGTGGGTCGATATCAAAGGTGACATCTGGCGTACGAGCGACGTGAAGGGCATTTATCGCCTGCGCTATGGCGGCCTCGACAAGCAAGGCAATCCTGTCTACGACTACGAAAACATCGAGACGTATCCCGTTCCCGCGCCGTTCACCGAATTGCGCCGCGCGATCTACGACGCGGCAAGCGACACGCTCTATGTCACCGGTTATACAGCGGACGCGCCTTACGACAAGCGCTATTGGAAAGAGGTCGGCAAGCGCCTCGTGCGCTACGACCACTGGTCCGACGGCCCGCATCAACGCTATGCAATCGACTTGCCGTGGGATACGCAGAAGAAGCCGCTATCGACCGTGATTGGTGTGACCGTCGAAGGGCAATACGTGTTCGCGGTCGAGCCTGTTGGCGACGTGCACGTGTTCGACAAGGACTCCGGCAAAGAGGTAGGCGTAATCAAGCCGGGGGCGGAAGTCGGTCATGCGTCGGGCTGGGTGGACGTACCCAATGGCGTGAGCGCCTATAAGCGCGGCGATGGCGAGTACCTGGTGTTCGTCGAGGAAGACGCACGAGGCAAGGTGATGATGTACCGCTGGAAACCCGGCACATGAAGTCGCGAGGAACCGATGGAAAAGAGCATGGTCAGGAACGTCGGCATCAACTTCGTCGGGTTGATCCTGCCGACATTCGTATCGCTTGCAACGGTACCTGCCTATATCCACCTCGTAGGCGTGGAGCGTTATGGCGTGATCAGTCTCGTATGGACGCTGATCGGCTACTTCGGGATTCTCGATCTCGGCATGAGCATGGCCGCGCAACATCAGATAGCGAAAGCGCATGCGGCCGGGGATATGGCACAGCGCGCGCAGGTCTTCTGGAGCGCGGTGTGGCTCAACTTCGCGACGGGCGTGGCAGGCGGCCTCGCCATCTACTTCGGCGCGTTTCTCTATACGGCGTATGTGGCGCACTCCGCACCGGCCTTGCAGCATGAGGTTTATCGCGCGTTGCCGTTTCTCGCGCTCGCCATTCCCATTGCCAATGTGTCGTGGGTTTTTGCTGGCGCGATCAACGCGATGGAACGCTTCGGCATCTATAACGCCAATCAGACCTTCGGCACTTTCCTGTTCCAGTTGCTGCCGCTCGGTGCTGCGTGGTTCATCGCGGCCAATCTGCAAACGGTGCTAGCTGCCGCGGTCGTCGCGAGATTGCTTGCGGCCATTCTGCTTGGAAGAGCGAGTCTGAAGCTGCTGGCGATACGCCGCATCGATTGGCCGAAGCGTGCCGTTATGGGCGGGCTCTTTCGCTTCGGCGGCTGGATGCTGGTCTCAACGATGACCTCCATGCTCACCGATTCGCTCGATCGCGTTCTGCTCGGCGCGCATCTCGGCGCGCGTTTCGTCACGTATTACACGGTGCCGCAGAACCTCGTCACGCGTCTCAACATGCTGCCCAACGCGATGGTGCGCACGCTGTTTCCGCGCCTTTCATCGATCGATCGCAGCGACGCCGGCAAGATGGCCGCGACATCGCTCGAATTCCTCAATGGCGTGTTTACGCCGCTTGCGATCTTCGCGATGCTCGTGCTCGAACCGTTCCTGCATGTGTGGATCGGCGCTGACCTCGCCATCGCAAGCGCGCCGGTAGGCCGCATTCTCGTGATCGGCGTATGGCTCGTCGGTCAGGCGAGCGTCACGCGCATCCTCATTCAGTCGCAGATCAACCCCGCTTCGGCTGCACGTGCAGGACTCTTCCAGTTGCCGTTCTTCGTGGCGCTCCTATGGTTCGGCATTCAACGATACGGACCGGTTGGCGCCGCAAGCGTGGTTGCCCTGCGAGCGCTTGCGGACTATGCGGTGCTCTTGTGGCTGACCCGTGTGCGCGCAACCCCGATTGCGCTCGACATGCTTGCCCATCTCGCGTTTCTGCTCGCGGGGCTGGTGCTTGGCTATCTGATCGATGCCCTGGCGCATCCGCTCTATGCAATATCCGCAGCCGCCTTGCTCGCACTCGTCGATGCGGGATGGTCCGTGGTGACGCGGCCGGCCTTGCGTGCGCTTTTGCTTGCAGTGCTAAGCAAGGCCGGCGCGCGTTTTGGAAGGCGCAATCATTTACCGTTGAAGGCTAGGAGTGACGCATGAAAACAAATATCGAAGACGCGTTCATGGGGACCGCGAAAGCGCGTCATTTCCTGCACGAGCCGGCGCCAGCCATGACGCCTGTGCCGCGTCGCGAGCGCAGTATCGCGCGTGCGAACGGTGTACCGCGTATTGCTATCGTGCATGACTGGCTCGTGACCTACGCTGGCGCGGAGCGTGTGCTGGAACAGATGATCGCGTGCTTTCCGGACGCGGATATTTTCAGCGTCGTCGACTTTCTCGAAGACAGAGCGTTCTTGCGCGGCAAGCAGGCGAAGACCTCGTTCATCCAGAAGTTGCCCATCGCGAAGAAGCGCTATCGCGCATATTTGCCGCTCATGCCGCTCGCGATAGAACAGCTTGACGTGTCCGGCTACGACCTCATTCTGTCGAGCAGCCATGCGGTAGCGAAGGGTGTGTTGACAGGACCCGATCAGGTGCACGTCAGTTACGTGCATTCGCCCATACGCTACGCATGGGACCTGCAACATCAGTATCTCAAGCAGTCGAATCTCACTGCGGGCATGAAGTCGCTGATCGTACGCATGGCGCTGCATTACATGCGCAGCTGGGACATACGTACCTCGAATTCGGTGAATCATTTCATCGCTAATTCGGCTTTCATTGCGCGGCGAATCCACAAGGTTTATCGGCGTTCGTCGCAAGTGATCTTTCCTCCTGTCGATGTCGCCGCGTTCAACGTGTGCGAGGAAAAGGACGATTTTTATTTAACGGCGTCGCGCATGGTGCCGTATAAGAAGATCGATCTGATCGTCGAGGCGTTCGCGCAGATGCCTGAGCGCAAGCTCGTCGTGATCGGCGAGGGCCCGGACATGGCGAAGATTCGTGCGAAGGCTAAGCCCAACGTGCGCATCATGGGGTATCAGCCGTTCTCCGTGCTGCACGAAAAGATGCGCCGCGCGAAAGCGTTCGTCTTCGCGGCGGAAGAAGACTTCGGCATCTCGGTGGTCGAAGCGCAAGCGTGCGGCACGCCAGTGATTGCCTATGGCAAGGGCGGCGCATTGGAAACCGTGCGCGATGCGTCGGAGGCTGAGCCCACGGGCATGTTCTTTCAGGAGCAGTCGGCGGACGCCATCGTGGATGCTGTCGAGGCCTTCGAAGACGGCACGGTGACGTTCAAGCCAGCCGACTGTCGCAAGAACGCAGAGCGCTTTTCCAACGCGCGTTTCAGGGAACAGTTCCATGCGCATGTCGCACGCGTGGCGCCGCGCTTCGTTCTTCCTCCGCTGCCGGCAGAGCCCGAAGTTCAGGTCGAAGAAAAGAGCGATTTGCGCGTGCTTGCCGTGGATCAAAGCGGCTCGCTCGGCGGCGCGGAACTCTCCATGCTCGAAGTGGTGAAGAACATGCGTGGCGACGTGCAGACGGTTCTCTTCGACGATGGTCCGTTTCGCATTGCGCTGGAAGCGGTGGGCATCAAGGTAGACGTGCTCGACGGCAAAGCGCTCGGCAATGTTCGCAAGGACGGCATGACGCGTCCTGGCGCGGGCGTGGTGGGCGGCGTCGTCAAGCTCCTGCGCGGCACGCTCGAAAAGTCGCGCAATGCCGATGTCATCTACGTCAACACGCAGCGCGCGATGGTGATCGGCGCCATCGCCGGCCTAATCTCGCGGCGCCCCGTGGTGTGGCATCTGCGCGATATCGTGAGCGAGGACCACTTCGGGCGCACGCAGCTTTCCATCATCAAGTGGTGCACCAAGCTCATGCTCGAGCATGTCATCGCCAATTCGACGGCATCGGCGGCCGCGGTCACGGCGCTCACGCGTTTGCGCGAGGAGCGGCTCGATGTCGTGTTCAACGGCATATCGGCGGAGCCTTTCACTAGCATCGAAACGGTGGCGCAGCATGAGTTGCGAGCACGGTTCGGCTTGCCGCAAGATGCGTTTCTCGTCGGATGCTTTAGCCGTCTTGCACGCTGGAAGGGTCAGCATGTACTGCTCGAAGCGTTGCGCGAATGCACGGAGATGCATGCCGTTCTGGTTGGCGCGGCGCTTTTTGGAGAACACGAGTACGAGGCCGAGCTGCGTGCTTTCGTACTCGAACACGGGCTTGCGGACCGCGTGCATTTTCTCGGCTTTCAGGATGACATTGCCGCGTGCATGAAAGCGGTCGATGTGGTCACGCATACGTCGATCATGCCGGAGCCGTTTGGCCGCGTGATCATCGAAGGCATGTTGTCGAAACGGCCCGTTGTTGCGACGCGTGCGGGCGGCGTGACGGATATCGTCGACGATGGCGAGAACGGCCTGCTCTGCGCTCCCGGGGATGCCGCCGAACTGGCGCGCATACTGAATCGCCTTAAGGGCGATTCACCGCTTCGTGACCGTCTGACCGAAAGCGGCTTCGTACACGCAACGAAAAGATTCGGGACCGAGCGATATGTCGAGAGCGTCGAGAGAATCCTCGGAGACGTGGCGGCAAAGGCGAAGAAGCGCGAGCGTAGCTGAGGTACTCGAACTTCGATCAAGCCGCCTTTCGAGGCGGCTTTTTTATTGGCGCTTTATCAACGCGCAATGCGAACGCGTGTCTTCGCAGGTTTCAATCTTGCGGCCCAGGCCATGGCGGGTCGCTCGACAAGCGCATAGAACGCTGCGGCAACCACAACTGCAATGGCGGTAAAAGCAAACGAGGCCCAGATGCCCGTTTGCAAGACCGAATGAAAAAGCACGGACCCAAGCAGCACGAAAATGGGCAGATGCACGACGTAAAGCGAGAAGCTGAACTCGCCGAGCACGGAAAACACGCGCACTGGGCCGCCTTCCCGCATGGGCCGATCTAGCGCGCCAAACAAATAAACGGCAAACGCCAGCGCCCAAAGCTGAAACGCCAGATATTGCGCAAGCCCGAAGGCAGCGCATCCGCATAGTGCGATGCCAACCGCCACGACTCCCGAGCGCCTCGGTGCGCGCACGTTGCGCGCTTTCGCTTCGGCGATCCATGCTCCAAGCATCCATGAAAGCCAGTAGGACGTGAAGATCACGATCTGCTGGCGCTCGAAGACGAGCGCCGACACGATGTTGACGACAGCGACAAGGCCGACGACCGCCGGCATTCCGATTCGCCTCCGCAATGCAATCACGAGCGGATATACGAGGTAGAACTGCACCTCGACGGAGAGCGTCCATAAGGCGCCATTGGAGCCGAACGTCTTGCCCGCGATTCCCTGCAAGGAAAAGAGATTGATGAGGAAAGCATGAAGATCGAAGGGATTGATCTTGCGGCTGACCGGATCAAAGCCGACGCTAAGCGAATCCAGCACGAACGTCAGGACCAGCGCGGCAATCAGAACCGGATAGATCCGCACGAACCGCCGTACCAGAAAATTCAAGCCGTCGAACGGCGCGCGCGGGTCGGCATTCAGGCGCCGCGCCATCGCGCGATGAATGCAATAGCCGCTGATGATGAAGAAAATCGGCACACCGGCCGATCCCCAGGCGACAGGGAACGTGAGGTAACTGACGACCGCGTTGAGGTCGAACGCGGGCGAAGCGCGATGAAACTGCTGCATGCCGACCCACGTAACCTGCCTGCAATGAAAGTACGCGACCAGCAACGCGGCGACACCACGCCATGCGTTGATCGCGACGTCTTTATCGTCGGCGATAGCGTTCGAATTGCGCGCGGAAGTGCGCAGCGCCATGCCGCTTTCGTCGAAGGCCGGGGAGTCGCTCATCGCTAAACCTTAAGGAGCCGAAGGGATCGGCCCATGTTAGAGCAGCAAGAAATTCATGCCTAAGCAAAAAATTCGGCGCATTTCTTAAGAGAACGCGCAGCGTAAGGGCTTAAAGCGGGCGAATTATTTATCGATTTTTTTCTGCTACGGTGAGCCCTCATCTACAGGCGAATGGGTGTCGATCATGGATATGCATACAGTCGCCGGCATAGCCGTGCTGCTGGTACTCGTGGCGGCGTCCGCGTACCGCGACGCGTTGCGCAACGACCCTCTCGATCCCTTCCGCAAGAAGGGCTCCAACAATGCGCAGGCATCGCAGATGGAGGAAGCGGAGTAACGTGCGCAACGCCAAGAGCCTGCCGCAAGTGCGGGCGAATTAACGAGAGATTAGCGCGGGGACAACATCAATTTTCCGGTTTCGATCTGGAGGAGCAGTCATGCTTAAAGTGACCAAGGCCGTATTTCCAGTCGCAGGTCTCGGCACACGTTTTTTGCCAGCCACCAAGGCGAGTCCGAAGGAAATGCTGCCAGTGGTCGATAAGCCGCTCATTCAATACGCGGTGGAAGAAGCCATTGCTGCGGGCATGACGGAGATGATCTTCGTCACGGGTCGGGGCAAGCGCGCAATCGAGGATCACTTCGACAAATCATATGAGCTCGAAGCGGAACTGGAAGCGCGCAACAAGGCGGTTCTGCTCGATGCGGTACGCAGCATCAAGCCCGCCAACGTGGATTGTTTCTACGTGCGCCAGCCGGCCGCGCTGGGCTTGGGTCATGCGGTGCTATGCGCGGAACGGCTCGTCGGCGGTGAACCATTCGCCGTCATCCTGGCCGACGATCTGCTGCACGGCGCCGAGCCTGTCATGAAGCAACTCGTCGATGTATTCGACCACTATCACAGCTCGGTGATCGGTGTGGAACGCATCGCGCGCGAGGAAAGCGCGTCGTATGGCGTGATCGAAGGCCGCGAATGGGAAGAGGACGTCATCAAGTTGTCGGGTGTCGTCGAGAAGCCGCAGCCCGCGCTTGCGCCTTCCAATCTCGGCGTGGTCGGGCGTTACGTGCTGATGCCGAGCATCTTCGATCATCTGCGCAAGACGAAGCCCAACGCGGGCGGCGAGATTCAGCTAACCGATGCCATCGGCTCCTTGCTCGCGGTCGAACAGGTGCTGGCGTATCGCTACTACGGCACGCGTTTCGACTGCGGCAGCAAGCTCGGGTATCTCAAGGCGACGGTACAACTGGCCTTGCAACATCCTGAAGTGCGCGGAGACTTTGAGGCGTATCTGCGTGCGGCGGTATGGGCGCTCATGCCGCAAACAAAGGACGAACCGATGACGCATGCGGAATCGCTACAGGATTCGCTGTGATTGGAAATAGTTCGAATGACGAATCATGATCATCGTAAGGCAAACGTAGTCCTGTAAAGAAGCGTCATATCCAAGGAAGGCAGGTCAACGCTAAAAAGCAGAGGGCGTTAAGGGCGATCCGATCCACGAATCGGTAACTCATGGAGTAGATCGCCCATGCAGGTCCGCGCATTTCATGCGCGCCGGCTATTGGCCTGGATCGTGTCCATCGGCGCTTGCGTGTTGCTGTGCGGATGGACTTCACATCGGCCAGTCAAGCCAGCACGCAAGCATCATGCTTTACACAAGGCCGTGTCGCACACGAAGCATGTGCACGCCAAGAAGGCATATGCCTTCCAGATCGGCATGGCCAGCTATTACGCCGACGCTTTCCAAGGCCGCCCCACCGCGAGCGGCGAGGCTTACGACATGAACGCGCTCACGGCCGCGCATCTCACGCTGCCGCTCGGCACTTACGTGCGCGTCAGCAATGCCGCGAAGACGCGGTCGGTCGTCGTGCGCATCAACGACCGCGGCCCCTACCAGAAGGGCCGCGTGATCGATCTTTCGTTTGCGGCGGCGGTATTGCTCGGCCTGCAACACGCGGGCACGGCGCAAGTGGTGATCGAGCGTGTATCGGCGCATGATGCCGTCGCCATTCCCTTGCATCATCGCGCAAAGAGGCGAAGGCACAAGCGGCACCGTTGAGCCGGATACAATGCGCTCTCGCCTGCTTGAGCGCTCTCTGATCCCACTCATGAATCAATCGACCCGGGCAGTCCTCCTCGGCCCGCTTCTCAAGAGCGTTTCGCGCTCGTTCTATCTGACGCTGCGGATTCTTCCGGCGGGCATGCGCGACCCCGTCGCGCTGGCGTATCTGCTTGCGCGCGCCGCCGATACCATCGCGGATACGTCGCTCATCGCGCCGCAACTTCGTCTGGAATTGCTGCTGTCGTTGCGCGCGCAAGTCAACGGCGCACCGGACGATGGCGCGCTGGCTCGCATAGCCGGCGAAGTAGCGGGCCAGCAAGCGCAAGCGGATGAACGCGCGCTGCTCGAATCGCTCGGCGGAGCGCTTGCCATCCTGCCGCAATTGAGCAAGGCCGACCGCGATGCCGTGCGCGATATCGTGACCACGCTCACAACGGGCATGGAGTTCGATCTGCGCACGTTCCCGGATGAAACCTCGGGCGAGATCGCGGCGCTCGGTGAATTCGACGAACTGGACCGCTACACCTATCTCGTCGCGGGCTGCGTGGGCGAGTTCTGGACGAAGATGACCTACGCGCATATGCCGGGCACGCTCAAGGCCGCGCCGGATGTCATGCTTGCGCGCGGCGTGCGCTTCGGCAAGGCGCTGCAGATGACCAACGTGCTGCGCGATTGCGCGCGCGATCTGCGTATCGGGCGTTGCTATCTGCCTTCGTCGATGCTGGCGCGTCATGGCATCGCGCCACGAGAACTGCTCGCGCCCGAGGCATCCGATAAAGCGCGTCCCGTGCAAGACGAGCTGTTGCAAACCACCATCGCGCTCTATCGCGACGCGCTGGCCTACACGATGGCGATTCCATCGAGCGCCATTCGGCTACGGCTCGCGTGCCTGTGGCCGATCATGATCGGGCTGGAAACGCTGGTGTTGCTGGAACGTAACGACGCATGGCTCGACCCGGAGCGCATTACCAAGGTGCGCCGCAACGATGTCTATCGCATCATGGCGGCGTCGATGCCTCTGGTTGCATCGAATGGGCTCCTGAAGGTGTGGGCCGAACGCAGGATCAGCGCCATCCAAGCCGCACTCAACGGCGCAGCTCGGCCATGATGCGTTCGGCCAGGAAGTCGCAAGGCGGCCGTTTGGATGCCGCGCTGCGCGCCAGCACCACTTCGAGCGCGGCGATTTCCGGCAGCCCTTGCGCCTGACCGAGTAGCGTGAAATGCGCGGGGACAGCGCACTTGGCAAGCGGCGTGACGGCAAGACCGGCTTCGGCCATCGTCAGGAGACCGAGCAGACTCGGGCTCTCGTACGACGTGCGATAGCCGATACGCGCGCGTTCCAGGCTGCGTATGGCGTTCTCGCGCGCCACGCTGCCCGGCAGGAACACGGCAATGGGCAAGGGACGTTCGCGCCAGATTTCCGTGGCGCCGGGCGCGGCGGCCCAGGCCATCGGCTCATGACGCAGGAATTCGCCGCTCAGACCTTTCACGCGCGTGGCGCAGACCAGATCGACCGAGCCGTCTTTCAGCATCGGCGCAAGCGCCACGCTCGGCAAGCCGACCACCTGAATCTCGACCTTGGGAAAGGTCGCCGAAAACTTCTTGAGGATGGGCGGAAACAGCGACGACGCGTAGTCGTCCGGTACGCCGATCACCACGCGCCCCGTCACGTCCGGCCGCACGACGGCGGCCCATGCTTCATCGCGCAAGGCGAGCATGCGGCGCGCGTAGGTCAGTAACACTTCGCCGTCTTGCGTGGGCGTCACGCTGCGCGGTTTGCGCACGAACAGCGCCTTGCCAAGCGCGGTTTCGAGCGTCTTGATCTGCATGCTGACGGCCGATTGCGAGCGATGCACGAGTTCCGCCGCGCGGCTGATGTTGCCCGTGTCCGCGACGGCGACGATCATGGAAAGGACATCGAGGTCGAGTGCTTTCATGCCTGTGTGACGACTTGGTATCAGAAAATCTGAACGATGTTATCAATATTATGCGATTTTCTTTTAAATTGGCGGACGGCATAGTGCGGAAAAGGAGCGAATCAATGAACGCCCGTACCGATCCCGCCGTACTGTCCGCCTTGCAAGCCTTGCCGGAAGCGTCTTTTGCGACGACCGCGTCCGGCATTTCCGTGCCTTACGTGGATTGCGGCGAAGGCGAGCCGCTCCTGTTCGTGCATGGTTCGCTCTGCGATTACCGCTACTGGAGCGCGCAGATTCTGCCGCTTGCCAGGCAGTTTCGTTGCATCGCGCCGAGTCTCAGCCACTACTGGCCCGCCGTCGATGCCTTCGTGCAGGGCGAATTCAGCTGGGAAGCGCATGTCGCGGAGATGGCGGAATTTACCGAGGCGCTCGACATTGCACCCGTGCATCTGGTCGGGCATTCGCGCGGCGGGTGCGTCGCGTTTCATCTCGCAAGGGAACATCCGCGTCTCGTGAAGACGCTCACGCTCGCGGACCCGGGCGGACCGCTCCAGGTTTCGCCGCAGTCTGCGGCCGCCAGCTTGCCGCCCGCGACCAACGCCTTGCGCACGCGCGTGGCGGAACTCATCGAAATGGGCGAAATCGAGCCGGGGCTGGAACTGTTCGTCGACTCGGTCAGCATGCCGGCTTCTGGCAAAAGAGCACGCCGGCTTTTCGACGGATGGCGATAGACAACGCGCTTACGGTGCCGAAGCAACTTCGCGATCCCTTGCCCGCTTATACCCGCGACGCCGCGCGCGATATCAAGTGCCGCACTTTGCTGATAGACGGACAAAAGAGCCCGCGCATGTTCCGCAATAACGTCGACAAGCTGGCGGACTGGATTGAATTCGCGGATCGGCAAACTATTGCCGGGGCATCGCACGGAATGAACGTGGCAAGCCCGGCCGCATTCAATCGCGCTATAGAGGCGTTTGCCGGTGCCTGGTAATTTCCTTAGCGATTCTTTAGCAAGAACGCTCGTTCGCTCGAAAGTCACGCTTAAGAATATCTTTGGCTATTGCTAAGGAAGTCATGGAAGGCAAGCACTTATCGTCCGACTTTTTGTCTGCTTGTTGTGGCGGGACAACGCAAACGCGCGGGTCTCGGGCTAACATCATTGCCACCTCATCGCCAAGAAGAGGCCAATGTGAGTACGGGCCAAGACGATCTCGAAGCATGGAAGCGCCAGCGCACCCAGCAATTGGCGTTCGAATTGGCCGATAGCGGTCAATACGAGAATTTCGCCGATATCGCTTATGCGCTGCAATTCGAGCGCGGTCTCGCGACGGCGCAAGCACTCATCGAAAATCCGGAAATGCGTCGCTTGCTGAACGTGCATTGCGCAAATGCGCGTGAAGCGCTCTTGAACGTCAAAGCGCCAGCGCCTGAAAAAATACAGGCGCAATCTCAGCCGGTTTTAGAAACGCCCGAATTACCCACCCTCGAAATCATGGCGGCGCAAGGCGCGCCATCGTTCCTGCGCCGCGCTGCATTCATGCTCGGGCGAAGCGCACGCGCGGTCGAACCCGTGAACGCCGGGGACTTCAACTCCGCTGCGCCTTGAGCAGATCGAGCCGCAAAAGCCCTGCCGCGTCGCCTTTTCTCTCCTCGATTTGAGTGTGTGGCAGGGGAAATGGCGGATATGCACAGTCAAGTCGCGCCTCAAAACCATTACACTTACCGTAGTGGAACCAGAAGCCCGGGCCGTGCTCGCGCGCGTTCCGGTGTTTGAACTTTGAGGAGGGAAATGTTCGTGGCTAACGAAAAGATGCTGTCGCAAATGGCGGAGAAGCAAGGTTTTATCGCCGCCTTGGATCAAAGCGGCGGTTCGACGCCGGGCGCGCTCAAGCAGTACGGCATTGCAGAAGACGCCTACGACGGCGACGCCGAGATGTTCAAGCTGATGCATGAAATGCGCGTGCGCATCATCACCGCGCCGTCATTCACGGGAGAAAAGGTCATTGGCGCCATTCTCTTCGAAGCCACCATGGACGGTCAGGCAAATGGCAAGTCCGTGCCTGCGTTCCTGTGGGAAGACCGTGGCGTGGTGCCGTTCCTCAAGGTCGACAAGGGCCTCGAAGCGGAAGCCGACGGCGTGCAGGTCATGAAGCCGAACCCCGGCCTCGACGCGCTGCTGGAACGCGCCGTCAAGCTCGGCATCTTCGGCACGAAGATGCGTTCGGTCATCAAGGACGCGAACGAAAAGGGCATCGCCGCAGTCGTGAAGCAGCAATTCGAAGTGGGCAATCAGATCATCGGACACGGTCTCGTGCCCATTCTCGAACCTGAAGTGTCCATCAAGAGCACGGACAAGAAGGGTGCGGAAAAGATTCTGCGCGACGAATTGCTGAAAGGTCTCGACGCGCTGCCGGAATCCAGTCAGGTGATGATCAAGCTGACCATCCCCGACGAAGTGGACTTCTACGCGCCGCTGATCGAGCATCCGCGTGTCGTGCGCGTGGTGGCGCTTTCGGGCGGCTATACGCGCACCGACGCATGCCAGCGTCTGGCGAAGAACCACGGCATGATCGCGAGCTTCTCGCGCGCGCTCATCAACGAACTGAAGAAGTCGATGAGCGACGACGAGTTCAACGCGACGCTCGGCGAGTCCATCGACGAGATCTACGAAGCATCGGTCGACAAGGTTTGACGCTTCAGTGTCGATGAGGCGTGGTGTCTGCCCTCATCGCCACGATCATGAATCGGCGCGTGTCGTCGATGGCGGCGTTTGCACGATAGGCGCGGCAGCCCGGAACAACTCTTCGCGGCAGCCGCTCCTCGGCGGATAGATCCGCTCCCCGTTGATCGTGCGCTTGGTCGCCTTGGCGGCCTCGCCTTCCGACACCAGCTTGCGTTCCCATCCCTCCGTATAGACCGCGCCCCACGGGCCCAGGTCGCAGACCGTCGTGTACCAGTCGATCTGCAACGGCAGCATCTCTTCTCCGTATAAATCGCAGACGGCGTTATTGCCGGCGTAGCGGCCCATCGGCCGGCCATGCTGACACGACATGACCGAAGGCCGTTTGCCGTCGATCAGCACGCGTGCGCAATCGCCCGCCGCAAATACGCCGGGAACGCCCGTGACGCGCAGATAGGCATCGACGGGCACGCGGCCCATGGAATCGAGTCCGACGGGAAGCTGGCTCGCCAATGCGTTGGCGCGCATGCCGCCGCACCAGACCACGGTGCATGCCTGGATGTAATCGGCATTGACGCCGTCCGAAAGCGAAGCGCCGTGTCCGTCGAGTTCTTCCAGCGATACGCCTGGCCTAAGCTCGACATCGAGCGAGGTCATGGCCTGAACGACGACGCTTTGCGCGCCGCCCATCGATTGCGCGATTTTCGGCGACCGATCCGCGAGCACCACGCGCACCTTGTCGCGATCCGCTTCGCCCACGATCTCACGCAGGCGGCCGGGCAATTCCGCCGCGAGTTCGATTCCCGTGAGGCCTGCGCCGATCACGACAGCCGTATAGCGTCCGGGCGAGTCGGGCAATGCGGGCAGGGTGGACAGATGCGCCTGGAGCTTGCAGGCGCCCGCGTAGGTATCGACGTCGAACGAGTGGCGATCCAGCCCGGGAATTTCCGGGCGTACCAGTTCGCTGCCTACCGCGAGGATGAGCCGGTCGTATTCCAGCGAACCTTCTCCGTCTTCCCGCGTGAACATGACGCGCCGATTCGCGCTATCGACCGTGTGCGCGGTCGCCTGGACGAAGCGCACGCCGGTCGGACCGAACACGCCGTCGAGCGGCACGAGCGTGGGATCGAGCGGTTGCTCGTAGTTGCGCACGCGCACGCTGTGATAAGGCTGCGGATTGAGGACGACCACTTCGGCCTCATCCGCTGGTTGCTGCAATTCATCGAGTTTGCGCGCGGCGGCGAGCGCGCTCCATAGTCCGGCAAAACCCGCCCCAACGACCACGATTCGCTTCAAGGCATTGCCTCCTTTGCAAACCGAACGTTCGATCCATTTGGCATGATGTGTCGTGGACAACGTCCTGCTTACTTTATAGGCGATGCGCTAAGCAATTTCCCGTCGATGCTAAGGAACTGGAGTTTTCAGGCCTGGATTAGTCGCGATTTCACCAAAACTGATTTCGTGGATTAAGTATTTACCCTTAGCGAAGCACTCATTAAACTCTGTTCAACGGTCGCACACAAGCAAATGCCGAGTGAGCGACAGCCCCAAAAACCTAAGCTGGAGGGTATCAATCATGAACAAGCTCATTGGAATCGCAGCAGTTGCCATCGCTTTCGCCGCACCGGTTGCTTCTTTCGCACAATCGAACCAACCGCTTACGCGCGCTGAAGTTCGCGAACAGATCGTTCAGTTGGAAAAGGCCGGTTATAACCCCGGCTTCGTGAGCGACTCGCACTATCCGTCGGACATTCAAGCTGCTGAAGCGCGCGTTGCGGGTCAAGGCAACTCGTTTGGCGGTGCGACTGAAGGCTCGGCGCAAGCCGGCTCGCGTGCGGTGCAAGCCGACGTGTTCCCGACGTTTGCGCATCACTAAGCAACAGGTAGTCTCGCTATAAAGAAAGCGCTCGCAATTGCGGGCGCTTTTTCTTTGGCTAGAGCAAGCGCTAAAGCAAGCGCTAAAGAAAACGCTAAAGCGGAAAGCCGCCCGCAAAGGTCTCACGCAAATAGCCGATGAAAAGCGCGACCGCACGCGGCACATGAGGCGCATAAGGACGCACGACATAAAGCTGATCGGCGAATGTGCCCACGCAGCGCCAGTCCGGCAGCAACACCACAAGCTTTCCCGCCTGCACCGCGGTTTGCGCGCTGAAGTCGGGTAACAGCGCGATACCCAGATCGTCGAGCGCGGCATCGCGCAGCACTTCGCTATTGTTCGCGGAGAATGGCCCGTTGACCGCAAGCGTATGAGGCCCGGCCGCCGTCTTGCGCGCGCCCTTACGCACGAACGACCACACGCCCGATGTCTGCGCACGCGGATAAAACAGGCAGTCGTGCACCGCGAGATCGGCGGGCGTCGCGGGCATGCCGCGCCGTTTGAGATATGCATGTGTCGCCACGATCACCGAATGGGTATCGCACAACTTCCACGCGACATGCGTTTCCGGCGCTTGCGCGCTGTGCCGGATGGCGAGATCGAAGCCCTCCGTCGCAATGGAACTCAACCTGTCCGATGCTTCCAGTTGCACGCGCACTTCCGGATGCGCATGCAGAAAGCCCGCTAAACGCGGCACCAATTGCTGACGCGCGAACGCCATTGGCGCGGTGACGCGGATCAAGCCGCGCGCCACGCCCGCCATTTCCCTCACGCTCGAAAAGCTCGCGGCGATATGCTCGTACTGCGTGCGTGTATCGTCGACGAGGCGCCGTCCTGCCTCCGTGAAGCGCACGCTGCGCGTGGTGCGCGTGACAAGCGGCACGCCTGCCGCGCGCTCCAGTTCGGCGATACGCTGACTCATTGCGGCTTTGCTCACGTTGAGCCGCGCCGCCGCCGCCGTGTAGCTGCCCTGCTCGGCGAGCACCGTGAGCCAATGCAGATGCGTCCAGAGCCCTTCGACTTTTTGTGCGTCCATGCGCGGGGATTGTTTGCCGTTATGAACAATGAGTTCAATCATAACGCGTTCGCGGCGCACGATTCCGTCCTACACTCTTGGCATTGACACTTCTGGACAGGAGACGAAATGCAAGCGTATAACGACACCGCCGACGTGGTTCACTTCATTCATGGCGAACGCGTGAATGGCTCGGGCGCCCGCTCGCAGCCCATTTTCAATCCCGCGACGGGCGAGCGTCCGCGCAAGCTCGTGCTCGGCGAAGTCGCCGATGTCGATGCCGCCGTCGAGAGCGCGAAAGCCGCGTTCCCCGCATGGCGCGACACGCCGCCCATTCGGCGCGCGCGCGTCATGCTGAAGTTCCTCGAACTCATGAACCTGCGTCGCGATGAACTCGCGGCGATCATCACCGCCGAGCACGGCAAGGTCTTTACCGACGCGCAGGGCGAAGTGTCACGCGGTATCGACGTGATCGAATTCGCTTGCGGCATTCCGCAATTGCTGAAGGGCGATTACACCGAACAAGTCTCCACCGGCATGGATAACTGGACGACGCGTCAGCCGCTCGGCGTCGTCGCGGGCATCACGCCGTTCAACTTCCCTTGCATGGTGCCGTGCTGGATGTTCCCCGTGGCCATTGCAAGCGGCAACGCGTTCATCCTGAAGCCGAGCGAGCGCGATCCGTCCGCGTCGCTTTTCATGGCTAATCTGCTGAAGGAAGCGGGTCTGCCGGACGGCATTTTCAACGTGGTGCAAGGCGACAAGGTCGTGGTCGATGCATTGCTCGAACATCCCGATGTGCGCGCGATCAGCTTCGTCGGTTCGACGCCTATCGCCAACTATATCTACGAGACCGGCGCGAAGCACGGCAAGCGTGTGCAGGCGCTCGGCGGCGCGAAGAATCACATGGTCGTGATGCCGGATGCCGATCTGGATCAGGCTATCGATGCGCTCATCGGCGCGGGCTATGGCTCGGCGGGCGAGCGCTGCATGGCGGTATCGGTCGCGGTGCTGGTGGGCGACGTGGCGGACAAGATCGTGCCGCGCCTCGCCGAACGTGCGCAGCAGCTCGTCATCAAGAACGGCATGGAGCTTGATGCCGAAATGGGGCCGATCGTCACGCGCGCCGCGCTGGAACGTATCGAAGGTTATATCGCGCTGGGCGTGGATGAAGGCGCGAAACTCGTCGTCGATGGACGCGGCCACAAGGTTCCCGGTCACGAAGACGGCTTCTTCACGGGCGGCACGCTGTTCGACCATGTGACGCCGAACATGCGCATCTACAAGGAAGAAATCTTCGGGCCGGTGCTTTCATGCGTGCGCGTGAAGGACTTCGGCGAAGCCGTGGAACTCGTCAATGCGCACGAGTTCGGCAACGGCGTCGCCTGCTACACGCGCGATGGTCACGTTGCGCGCGAGTTCGGCCGACGCATCGAAGTGGGCATGGTCGGCATCAATGTACCCATTCCCGTTCCGATGGCATGGCATGGCTTCGGCGGCTGGAAACGCAGTCTCTTCGGCGACATGCACGCTTATGGCGAAGAAGGCGTGCGCTTCTATACGAAACAAAAGTCCATCATGCAACGCTGGCCGGAAAGCACGGAAAAGGGCGCGGAATTCGTGATGCCGACCGCGAAGTAAGGCATACGCAGCACAGGTAGTCGTCGCCCGCTTGGCTTCCGTGCAGGAAGGAGCGGGCGATTTGTTATCTGGCCTCGCAGCCTTGCGTGCGGTTTCATCGTCGAGAAGCTCGAGGCCACTATCGAGAGGACATGGTCATGAGCAGGAGCAACGCTTTATTGCCGTTACTCGGCATCAACAAGCCCATCATTCAAGCGCCGATGGCCGGTGTCACGACGCCCGCGCTCGCGGCGGCGGTATCGAATGCGGGCGGACTGGGGTCGCTCGGCGTGGGCGCGATGAACGCCGAAGCGGCGCGCAAGGTCATTCGCGAGACGCGCGCGCTGACCGACAAGCCGTTCAACGTCAACGTGTTCTGTCATCGCCCGGCTAAAGCCGACGCCGCTCTGGAAAGCGCGTGGATCGAATGGCTCGCGCCCGTCTTCGCGCGATACGGCGCCACGCCGCCCGCGCGGCTCAGCGAAATCTACACGAGCTTTGTCGTCGATGAAGCCATGCTCAAGGTCTTCGTCGAGGAAAAGCCGGCTATCGTGAGCTTTCACTTCGGCCTGCCTTCGAAGGACTATATCGATGCCCTCCGTAACGCGGGCATCAAACTGATTGCATCTGCAACTAATGTGAGTGAAGCGGAGCAAATCGCAAAAGCGGGTATCGATGCGATCGTCGCGCAAGGCATCGAAGCGGGCGGGCATCGCGGTATCTTCGACAGTGAAGCCGACGACGATTTTCTCGGCACCTTCGCCCTCACGCGTTTGCTCGTGCGCAAGTTCGACGTACCGGTGATCGCGGCGGGCGGCATCATGGATGGCGCGGGAGTCGCCGCCGCGCTCGCGCTCGGCGCGCAGGCGGCGCAGCTTGGCACGGCTTTCGTTCCGACCACCGAGTCCGCAATCGATGCGGGATATCGTCGCGCGCTTCTGAGCGATGCCGCGAATCACACCACGCTTACCGCCGCGATATCGGGCCGCCCGGCGCGCAGTCTCGTCAACAAGTTCACGGAACTCGGGCGTGAGGCAAACGCACCGAACAACCCCGCGTATCCCGTGACTTACGACGCGGGCAAGGCGCTGCATGCGGCGGCCAAGGCACGAGGCGAGCTCGGCTATGGCGCGCAATGGGGCGGGCAGGCGGCCGCACTCGCGCGCGAAATGTCCGCCGCGGAATTGATGGCGCGGCTCGAAGCGGAACTCGATGAAACGATTGAATCCTTACAGCGTTATTCGCGTTGAATAGCGGATTCGAGCAAGGCGTCATCACCTCGGCGCTGTAAAGCTTAGTCGAAACGCTTCGTTGGTCGGATGGGCAGTCGATGCTTCAATGTTTCGGTCGCGTTCTTTCGCGGCTTGCCCACGATATCCGAAACCAACGGAGCAACCGATGTCCGATTCCGCTACGCTCGACCACGATTCCGTCCGTCAGCCCGCCGCCACGCAGGAGCCTTTCCAGGTCCGTCCCATAGGCGGCCGCATTGGCGCCGAAGTGCGCGGCGTGACGCTCTCAGGCGATCTCGACGATACCGCCATCACTCGCATCAACGACGCGCTGCTCAAGCACAAGGTGCTGTTCTTTCGCGGCCAGTCGCATCTGGACGACGCCTCGCAGGAAGCGTTCGCCGCGCGTTTTGGCGACACTGTGGCGCATCCCACGGTGCCTTCGAAGGAAGGCACGAGCCGTCTGCTCGAACTCGATTCGAAGCACGGCACGCGCGCGAATTCATGGCATACGGATGTCACTTTCGTCGATGCTTATCCGAAGATTTCCATCCTGCGCGGCGTGGTGATCCCGCCCGCCGGCGGCGATACCGTGTGGGGCAACACCGCCACCGCCTACAGCAACCTGCCGCAGCCCTTGCGCGATCTCGCCGACAACCTCTGGGCGTTGCATTCGAACGCCTACGACTACGCAGCCACGCGCAACGCGCCCGACACCGAGACGGAGCGCGAGTACCGCAAGCAGTTCACCTCCACGCTCTACGAGACGGAACATCCCGTGGTGCGCGTGCATCCGGAAACGGGTGAACGCACGCTCGTGCTGGGTCACTTCGTGCAGCGCTTCGTCGGCCTGTCGCAGCGCGATTCGGACCGACTGCTCGAAATCTTCCACGATCACATTCAGCGCCTCGAGAACACGGTGCGCTGGCGCTGGACGCAAGGCGATGTCGCGATCTGGGACAACCGCGCGACGCAGCACTACGCGGTGGCGGATTACGGCGATGACCACCGCGTCGTGCGTCGCGCGACCGTTCACGGCGACGTGCCCGTTTCCATCGACGGCAGAAAGAGCCGCACCGTCAAGCGCGAAGCACGCGCCTGAACGCCCTCACTGGCGATGACGCGGGTCATCGCCAGTCGATCATCGAATAACGCCGAAGGACAAGATGACAACGAGATTCGCGCGCTTCGCGGGCGCTCTTTTGTGCGCCGCATTCGCTTCCATCTCGCACGCCGCGGCGCCGGAAACGGTGCGCATCGGCGTCGCGCAGCAGGGCGCGGGCGACCCGCCCACGTTCGGCGGCTCGCCTGCCGCCACCGCGCAATTGCAGCATCGTGTCGAGGATGCATTGCAGGGCGATCACATCAAGGTCGAGTGGATCTTCTTCAAGGGCGCGGGTCCGGCCGTGAACGAGGCGCTCGCCAACAAGCAGATCGACTTCGCGTATCAGGGTGACTTGCCCGCCGTGCTCGGACGCGCGAACGGCCTGAAGACGCACTTGCTGCTCGAATCGAATGTGCGCGCGGGCGTGTACGTCGCGGTGCCGCCGGACTCCGACATCAAGTCGGTGAAAGACCTCAAGGGCAAGCGCGTGGCGATTTTTCGGGGCACGAATCTGCAGCTCGTGGCGGATAACGTGCTCAAGGAAAACGGCCTGACCGAACGCGATCTGCGCGTCATCAATCTCGATACGGCCGCGGCGCAGGCAGCGCTTGCGTCGAAGGGCGTCGATGCCGTGTTTCTCGACTACTCGCTCTTCAAGTTGCAGCGCCAGGGTCTCGCGAAGATCGTTTATGCGTCGCGCGATGGCGGCATGCAACTGACGCGGCAAGCGCATCTGCTCGTACTCGACGACTTCGAAAGCGCGCATCCCGACGTGGTGCAAAAGGTCGTGACTTCGGTGGTGCAGGCCGCGCAATGGTCGTCCGACGAAGGCAATCGCAATGCGCTCTTCACGTTGTGGTCGAAGAGCGGCGTGCCGTCGGAGTCGTGGGCATCGGAGTATGCGAATCAGCCTTTGAAGGACCGCAATTCGCCGCTCATCGATCCATTTGTGCAGGCACGCTATCAGTCCGTCGCCGATGACGCCTTGCGGCTGAACCTCATTCGCCAACCTGTCAGCGTAAACGGCTGGTTCGAGCCGAAGTATCTCGATCAGGCGCTCAAGTCGCTCAAGCTCGAAAGCTACTGGCCGCGCTTCGATGCGTCGGGCAAGCCGGTCGCCTGACCCGCTTCTTTCTCAACGGAGAACTTCCGATGGCGAATGCTCTCTCGCGTGTGCTGGTGCCGGCGGCACGCCGCAACGCTTCGGTCGCGCGCGCATCCGGCGGCACGGCGCGTTCGCTTGGCTGGGCCGTATTGCCGTGGCTTCTGCCGCTCGCCTGCGCGTTGCTATGGGTGCTGGGCTCGCGTCTTGGATGGATCTCCGCGCAGGTTCTGCCGCCGCCCTCGCTGGTCTTCGATACCCTTACCGCGCTCATCAAGAGCGGCGAACTATGGATGCACTTGGGCGCGAGCATGTCGCGCGCGGCTGTCGGCTTTGGCGGCGGCGTGGTGCTCGGCATTCTGCTAGGCGGCGTGCTCGGCCTGTCGCGCACGGTCGAGGCGTATGTGCTGCCGAGCTTCAACGCGATCGTGCAGGTGCCCGTGCTCGGCTGGCTGCCGTTTCTGATGATCGTAGTGGGCATCGGTGAGCCGTTGAAGTATCTGCTCATCGGTCATGCCGCGCTCGTGCCGGTGACCCTGAGCACCTTGCAGGGCTTTCGCAGCACGCCGCCCGAGTTGCGTGAGGTCGCGGCGGTGTATCGCTATACGCGCTGGCAAACCATTTTGCGTGTGGTCTTGCCCTCGTCGGTGCCGATGATCGGCACGGGCATTCGCCTCGCCTTCACCAAAGCATGGCTGACGCTCGTGGTCGTGGAACTCGTGGCATCGTCGGAAGGGCTCGGCTATCTGATCGTGTACGGACGCCAGCTCTTTCAGCTCGATCTGGTGCTGGCTTCGGTCTTGATCGTGGGCGCGGTCGGCTATGTCGCCGATCGCTTGTTGACCGCGCTCGAGCGCAAGTTGCAGCGCGGCGCGGTCTAGGAGCGGCCGATGTCATCGATAGAACTCGAAGCAGTCCCGCGTGTCGCCGTGCCGAAGCGCTGGCGCGGCTTCGTGCTGCCGCTCGCGGCGCTGGCGATATGGTGGCTCGTATCGCGCGATGCCAAGCCCGCCCACGGCATGATGGTGTCGCCCGCGCAAGTGCTGCATGTCGCGTGGGAACAGTTGCGTAGCGGCGCGCTGGCGCGTGCGTTGTCGGCGTCGCTTGCGCGGGAGTTGACGGGCTTTGCGATCGGCACTTCGCTCGGGCTCGCGCTCGGCGCGTTGCTGGGTGTGTCGAAGCTCGCGAATCGCGCCATTGCGCCGAGCTTCAACACCTTCAAGCAAGTGTCGCTGTTCGCGTGGATTCCGCTCATCTCCGTGTGGTTCGGTCTCGGCGATGTCGCGAAGGTCGTGTTCCTGTCGCTCGCCGCGCTGGTTCCGGTCGTGATGCATACGAGCGACGGCATCCGCGCCGTGCCGCCGCGTTTTCTCGAAGTGGCGCGCGCGTATCGCTACGGCAAGTTGCAGACGCTCGCGTTCGTGGTGCTGCCGGCCGCGCTGCCTTCGATCTTCACGGGCATCTATCTCGCGCTCATCTATTCGTGGCTCGCGACGCTCGGCGCGGAGTATCTGCTCGTCGCGGGAAGCGGGATCGGCAATACGCTCGTGGATGGCAGCGAGCAGTTTCGGATGGATCTCGTCGTATTCGGCGTGATCGTCGTGGGAATAACGGGGTGGGCGCTCAACGCGCTCGCGCGTGCGGTGCAGCGGCGCTGGTTCAGCGAAGCGCGCGCAGCTTGAGGAGAATGACGATGGCAGCGATACCAACGATGGCAACGGACACGAGCGGCCTCGCGCTGCGGCGGGTGAGCAAGCGTTATGAAGGCGATATGGGTGCGCCCGTGCTGGATCGTATCGACCTCTCGATCCGAAGCGGCGAGTTCGTGAGTATCGTCGGGGCGAGCGGTTGCGGGAAGTCGACGCTCTTGCGGTTGATCGCAGGCCTCGATGCGTCGTACGAAGGCGAGATCGAATTCGGCGGCGAGCGCGTGGTCTCGACGGATCTTTCGCGCGGCATCGTGTTTCAGGATCATCGTCTGTTTCCATGGCTGAACGTCGAACAGAACGTCGCGGTGGCCTTGCGCAACGCGCCTTTGAGCAAGCACGAGAAAGCGCGTGCGGTAGCCGAGCATGTGGCGCTCGTCGGCCTCGAGGGGTGCGAGGGACAGTATCCGCATCAGCTCTCGGGCGGCATGGCGCAGCGTGTCGCCATTGCGCGAGGGCTCGTCAACCGGCCGCGTTTGCTCTTGCTCGATGAACCGTTCGGCGCACTCGATGCGCTCACGCGCGCACGGCTCCAGGACGAACTGCAACGCATCTGGGCGCAGGAGCGCATCACGATGGTCCTCGTCACGCATGACGTCGAGGAGGCGGTGCTGCTCTCGGATCGCATCGTGGTGATGGAAGCGCGTCCGGGACGTATCGGCGAAATCGTCGATGTCGACCTGCCGCGTCCGCGCAAGCGCGGCAGTCTCGATGTCGTCGCGCTAAGGGACGGTATTCTCGAAGGGTTCTTTCACGAAGCGTAGAAGCGCTGCCAGACAGCGATCGTCGCCGTCGCCATCGCCGTGAAATGAAAATCGAACGGATTCGACGGCGAGTCAACGCTTATATTCGTGAAGCGGCCCGCGCGGGCCGTTTATGTTCAACACTCTGGCTGACCGCTCGCGTCACGCCATACATGTCTGCCCGCCTTGCATGCACGCTTCGACGCCCGTTGCGCGCGCGGTAATATAGACTGATACCTTTGTTCTTCGAGGCGGTCCATGACCAGCAAGCACGCAATCGACGTCCGTCTTACGGAACATCTCGCGGTTTTCGTCAGGGCGCGCTCAGGCCTTGCTCGCGAAGCCGGACTTCTCCCGGAGGCAAGGCGCCTGGACCACAGCGACAATGCGCCGATGAGGGAGAAGTCATGACACCGGCAACCGACTTCCCCATTGTCGGCGTCGGCGCGTCCGCTGGCGGCGTCGAGGCGCTGGAAGGCTTCTTTCGCGGCATGCCGGAAAAGCCAGGCCTCGCTTGCGTGATCATCACGCACCTGAGCCCGGACCGTATCAGCTTGTTGCCGGAGATTGTTTCGCGTTTTACGCCAATGCAGGTACACGCGATTGCCGAAGGCGAGCCGATCGTGATCGATAGCGTCTATCTCTTGCCGCGCGATGCCATCGTCAGCGTCTCGAACCGAACCTTGCACGTGCAGTCACTGGACAAGCCGCGTCGCGAGCGCAAGCCGATCGACCATTTTCTGAGCACGCTCGCGCTCGATATCGGCGAACTCTCGGCAGGCGTCATTCTCTCGGGCGGCGATTCGGACGGCACGCTCGGCATCAAGGCCATCAAGGAGCGGGGCGGACTGACGCTCGCACAGGTTGCGGACGGCTTCGGACCGCATCACCCGGACATGCCCAATAGCGCCATTGCCACTGGTCTGGTCGATTTCGCCGTGCCGGTCGACCAAATGGGCGCGAAGCTCGCGAGCTTTGCCGCGGGCGCCTTCAGGCTCGATTCCGTCGTGGAAGAGCCCGAAGTCGAAGCCGCCGCGAAAGCATTCGACGAGGCGCGAGAAGCCATTTACGGCATCTTGCGCGATAACGTCGGACACGACTTCAGCGGCTACAAGGTCAAGACTTTTTCGCGGCGGGTGCAGCGGCGCATGCAGGTCCGGGCGATGGCAACTCCGGAGAGTTATGTAGCGCGGCTCGCGGCCGATCCGCAGGAAGTGACGGCACTGTTTCGCGATCTCTTGATCAACGTCACGAGCTTTTTCCGCGATGAGCACGCGTTCGAGAGTCTCGCCACACTTGTCCTGCCGAAGCTTTTCGAAGGCCGCACCGCCGAGGATGTCGTGCGTGTCTGGGTGCCGGGCTGCGCCACGGGCGAGGAAGTGTATTCCATCGCCATGCTGATGTCCGAACAGATCGCAGGTGTCGAGAAGGCGCCGCGCATCCAGATCTTCGCCACCGATATCGACGACGGAGCGCTCACGGTGGCGCGTGCGGCGCGCTATCCGCTGGCGTTGCTCGACAATGTATCGCAAGAGCGGCGCGACCGTTTCTTCGTGCCGGACGGCAGCAGCTTCGTGGTGGCCAAGGAAGTGCGCGAACTGTGCATCTTTTCACCGCACAGCGTCATTCGCGATCCGCCTTTCTCACGCATCGATCTCGTGTCGTGCCGCAATCTCCTCATCTACTTCGGCATCGAGGTCCAGAATCAGGTCATTCCGACCTTCCACTATGCGCTGCGCCCGGACGGTTTTCTGTTCCTCGGCCCGTCGGAGAACGTGAGCCAGTTCGACGAGTTGTTCGTTCCGCTCGACAAGAAGCACAGGCTTTTCAAGCGCCGCGCCGATGTCGTGTCGCAAGTGCGCCTGCCACTCGCGGTATCCGCGCTGACTATCGGCCATTTGTCCGCGTTGACGCCAAGCCGTCCGCCCCTGGGCGGCGCCGCGCTGCGCCTGGCTGTCGACGGTCATATGATCGACCGCTTCACGCCGCCGCACGTGCTCGTGACGCGCGATGGCGATGTCGTCTACTACTCGGGCCGCACCGGCAAATATCTCGAGGCAGCGCCCGGCATGCCGACGCGCCAGCTATTCGCAATGGCGCGCAAGGGGCTGGGCCTCGACTTGCGCTCGGTGTTTCGCGAAGCGGTCGACTCGGGCCGCACGATCGCGCGAGAGGGGGTGGTGGTCGAAGGCGAGGACGGCCGTGTACAGGTGATCAATCTGACCATCGAGCCGCTCGTCCAGCAAGCGCCGGGTGAGCGCATGTATCTCGTCGTGTTCCAGGACCAAGGGCCCGTGCTCACGCGCGAAGAGGCGCTTGCGCGCGCCGAGGCCATGCACGACGGCACCGCGGAGCAAATCGAAAAGGAACTACGGGATACCCGTGAACGCCTGCAATCGATGATAGAGGAATACGAGACCGCGCTCGAAGAACTCAAGTCGTCGAACGAAGAGTTGGTTTCGGTCAACGAGGAACTGCAATCGTCGAACGAAGAGCTGGAGGCGTCCAAGGAAGAGCTCGTCTCGCTCAACGAGGAGTTGCACACCGTCAATCTGGAACTGAATGGCAAGATCGACGCGCTCGACCGCTCGAACAGCGATCTTCACAACCTGTTCGAAAGCACGTCGGTCGCCACCGTGTTTCTCGACCGGCAATTTTCCATTCGCTCGTTTACCCCGGCAATGGCCGATATCTTCCATATCCGTCCGGTCGATCGCGGGCGTCCCATTTCGGAGCTCGTCAGCCGTCTCGACCTTCCGGGGCTGGAAGAAGGCATCCGTGAGGTATTCAGGAGTCAGGAAACACGCGAACAGCAGGTCAGCAGCAAGGATGGACTGAATCATTTCCTCGTGCGTCTCGCACCTTATCTCAACGGCGATCGCAAGATCGACGGTGTGGTCATTGCTTTCGTCGATATCACGGGAATGGTTCATGCTGAAGGTAGGCAGGACGTTTTGATTGCGGAACTGCAACACAGGACGCGAAATCTGTTGTCGGTGATTCAGTCGATCGCGCAACAGACGCTCTCGGGCGACGAAGCGCTCGACACGTTCACGAGTCGCCTCGCCGCGCTTGGCAGGCTGCAGGGCTTGATCGGCGAAGCGAACGGGCATCTGATCAATTTGGGTGACATCGTTCGCCTTGAATTCGAGGCGCTCGGTGTCGGCAGCAGCGACAGGGTCTCGGTGAGTGGACCGGTCGTGCCGCTTGGCTTTCGCAACGTTCAGACGATCGCGCTCGTGCTTCACGAACTCGCGACCAACGCGCTCAAGTACGGCGCATTGAAGCATAAAGGCGCACGGCTCGTCGTCAGCTGGATTGTCGAGAAAAGAGAGTCCGGGCCGGAATGGCTCGTTCTGGACTGGATCGAAAGTGGTGTGCGCATCACGCCCGAGGACAAGAAAATCGGCTTCGGCCGGCAACTCATCGAGAAAGCGCTTCGTTTCACGCTACACGCTCGCACCGAGCTCGACTTCAACTGGGATGGGGTTTCGTGTCATATCGAGATCCCGCTGCGACCAGCGCATATGCACGGCAGCAGTCCCTAGGGGGTCCGAAAATGGCAGTAGTCGGGACACCGCTCGAAGGTTTGAGCATCTTGGTCGTGGAAGACGATTACCTGGTGGCGCTCGCGCTGTCCGCGTTACTCGAAATTGCAGGGGCAATCGTCGTCGGGCCGGTGGCGTGGGCGCAGGACGCGCTGGCGCTTCTCGACGACGACGAACATTACATCGACGTTGCCATTCTCGACATCGACCTCAACGGCGAGAAATCATACGCCGTAGCGGATGAACTGACGCTGCGTGAGATCCGCTTCATCTTTGCAACCGGGTACGGTGTCGATTCGATCGATAACGCCTACCGGCATCATCCGCGTTGTCAAAAACCCTTCGATCATCAAACGCTCTTCAACACGCTCGCACTGAGCGGGCGTTGAAGAATCGCGCTCACCGTTTCGGCTTGCCCGAAGTGAATGCTGTCACCGCATCACGAAAAGCCGCGCTTCCATAGACTTCCTCGATGATGTCTTCGTCCGCGAAGCTCTGGTCGATCATGATGCGCCGTAGGCTCTCCTTTACCGCCTTCTGCGTGATTGGCGACAACGCCATGAGCCGCTCGGCAAGCGCATGCGCGCTGGCATCGAGCGCGTCTTTCGTCACCACCGAATATACGTAGCCGCACGCCAGGACCTCGTTCGCTGCGAGAAAGTCGGCGAGCATCAGCATGCGCTTGACGCGCGGCACGCCGAAAGCCGCATGTAGCCGCGCGATATTGCGCGACGAAAGCGTGTTCGAGAGCGTCTTGGCAATCGGTGCGCCGAACCGGGAGTTTTCGCTGCACACGCGAAAGTCGCAGGCCGTGGCGAGCGCGAGACCACCGCCGACCGCCCAGCCATCGATCACGGCGAGCGTGGGAAGCGCGATGCGCTCGACTGTATCGATCACGCGCTCGACCAGCGCTTCGTAGGCCACGCCATCGTGTCCGCCGCGAAAGTCCTTGAAGTACTCGATATCCGTTCCCGCGATAAACGACTTGCCGCCCGCGCCGCGAAAGAGAATGCAGCGCACGTCTTTATTGCGCTGGCATTCGTCGATACGCGCGAGCAGCGCTTCGTACATGGGAATCGACATGGCGTTGTGACGCTCGGGCCGGTCGATGACGATCTCCGCCGCGCCCGATGCATGCAGCGTAAGCCGGACATGTTCGCTCATGGCTTCATTCCACTGGTTCCGTTGATCTCCGCGAAGATCTCTTCGTTATGTTCGCCGAGCAGGGGCGGATGGCGGCGCACGGTCTGCGGCGTCCCGAGCAGCTTGACCGGAAAGCCGATGTTCTTCACCTTGCCTTCGTGCGGATGATCGATTTCCATTGCCATGCGGCGATGCGTGGCATGTTCGCTCTCGAATGCTTCCGGATAAGTCAGGATAGGGCCGGCTGGAATGCCGGCCGCGAGCAGGGTATCGACCCATTCCGCGCTGTCGCGCTTGGCGAACTCCTCTTCGAGCACTTGGATCATGGCCTCGCGGTTTTTCAGGCGCAGCGAGACGTTCGCATAGTCGGCGTGGTCGATCAGATCGGGCCGCTCTAACAACCCGCACAGCTTCGTCCACAGCTTCTGGTTAGTCGCGCCCATCACGAAGTAGCCATCGCGCGCCTTCACGGCCTGATACGGCGCGCTCATCTTGTTGCTGGTGCCAAGCGGTGTCGGCGGCACGCCCGTGCCCCAGTATTCCGACATGTCCCAGATCGAGAAGGCCATGACGGAATCGAAGAGAGAAGCGTCGATATGCTGACCGACGCCCGATTTTTGCGCGCCGATATAAGCCGACAACAGCCCCGACACCGCAAAGAGCGCGCAGCCGATATCCGCCACCGGCACGCCCGCCTTGACCGGCTTGCCGCCGGGATATCCCGTCACGCTCATGACGCCGGACATGGCCTGAGCCATCAGATCGAAGCCGGGCCGCGTGGACCACGGGCCGCTTTGCCCGAAGCCCGAGATGCTCACATAAACGATCTTCGGGTTGATCTCCCGGATCGACTCGTAATCGATACGAAGCCGCTGCACCACGCCCGGCCGATAGTTCTCGACGATCACATCGGCAGTTTTCGCGAGCTTGTAGAAGAGCTCGCGGCCCTCTTCGCTCTTCAGGTCCAGCGTCACCGAACGCTTGTTGCGGTTCATGTTGAGAAAGCCCATGCTGTCGGGCCCTTTCATCTTGAAGCCCATCGCGCCGCGCGTCTGATCGCCTTCGGGCGGTTCCACCTTGATGACATCCGCGCCCATGTCGGCGAGCAGCATGCAGGCGAACGGTCCTGCCATGACCTGGCTTACGTCGAGCACGCGGATTCCGTCCAGGGGGAGAGGTTTTGTCTGGGTCATGTCGATTGGTTCGGTGGAGAAGGGCTTCGACCTGCGGCGCGGGTCATGCCTTCACTTTCGACCACCGCTTGCAATGCCGCAAGGCTTGCGCGGGCAAGGCTGGCTTCGCAATTCGCGAAAGCCTCGAGCGTGCTTCCTCGTTCAGACTAGTCGCGTGCGTCGAGCAGCTCGGCCACGACGCGTTGAAGCGTCTGTTCCTGAGCGTGACCTTCGACGCAAGAAAGCACGTAGCTGCGCTTATGCCAGTCGCCTGCAATCTCCTGCGACGCAATCGCGCCTTCGGGGTGAAAGCTGCGCAGCACAGCCGCGGGCATGAGGCCGACGCCCAAGCCCTGACGCACCATCACGAGCATGGTGTCGAAGCCGCTCACGGCGTAATTGTTCGCGAAGAGTCGTCCCCGGCTCTGATGTGCGCGTTGCAGCGCGGACAGAATGGCGGAGCCTTTGCCGAGACTGATCACGGGCAAGTCCATGATCTCGTCGATACCGAGCGGCGCATCGTCGAACTCAAAATGTTCGGTGCTATACACGAGTTCGAGCCGGTCTTCGCGATACGGCATGCGGTCGAGGTCGAGAAAGCCGCTCTTCTTTTCGTAGATGCCGATATCGATGACCTTGTCGCGCAACAACTGCTGAACGATTTTGCTGTTCTCCTCCTGAACCATGAGCGAGATGCCGGGATGCTTGCGCTGAATCGCGGCGATGGCGCCCGCCAGAAACTGCATGACCACCGCCTTCGGCGCACCGATGATGATGCGCCCGTGGCGCCCTTCCTTGAGCGCGCGCGCATCGCCTTCGAGACGGTCGATCAGATTGTCGATCTGGCGGATGTACAGCAGCAGCTTCGCGCCCGGCTCGGTGAGCTGCACACCGTGCGGAACGCGCGTGAAGAGCTTCGCGCCCAGTTGCGCTTCGAGGTCCGATACGCGCCGCGAGGCGGCGGCCACCGCGAGACTGAGCTTGTCCGCGGCGCGCGAGATGCTGCCTTCGTCCGCGATGGCGAGAACCAGACGGATGGTAGTCGTATCGAATTTCACTAAGGCTCCGTTTTGTCGTGCTCGCGAATGTGAAGTGTCCGCGAACGCCCACCGGACAGGCAAACCCGGTAACTCTGCCCGCGCGCGGGTAAACGATTAACCCGCCTCCCGGCCTTGCATTCAGCGAATATAAAACAGCGATGCTATATTGCGCCGAACCGATGCGGCCGAGCTTCAAGCGGCGCATTGCACTGGGTAGACAGCCCGCCATCCGGACGCCAAAGTCCACGGAGGAGACATGAATATAAAGAAAGCGATTGACCGCATTCCAGGCGGTCTCATGCTCGTGCCCTTGCTGCTCGGCGCCTGCGTCCATACTTTCGCGCCGGGCGCGGGCAAGTACTTCGGCTCGTTCACGAACGGGTTGATCACGGGCACCGTGCCGATTCTCGCGGTGTGGTTCTTCTGCATGGGCGCGACCATCGACCTGCGCGCGACCGGCACCGTGCTGCGCAAGTCGGGCACCTTGCTCGTCACCAAGATGGCGGTTGCGTGGATCGCGACCATCGTCGCCGCGCACTTCATTCCTATCGATGGCGTCAAGGCCGGTCTCTTCGCGGGCCTCTCCGTGCTTGCCATCACCACGTCGATGGACATGACCAACGGCGGACTTTACGCCGCCGTGATGCAGCAGTACGGCAGCCGCGAGGAAGCGGGCGCGTTCGTGCTGATGTCGGTGGAATCCGGGCCGCTCGTCAGCATGCTGATTCTTGGCGCGACGGGCGTCGCGTTCTTCGAGCCACGCCTTTTCGTCGGCGCGGTGCTGCCGTTTCTGATTGGCTTCGCGCTCGGCAATTTGGACAGCGACCTGCGCGAACTGTTCGGCCGCTGCGTGCATCCGCTGATCCCGTTCTTCGGCTTCGCGCTCGGCAATGGCATCGACCTGCACGTGATCGCGACGAGCGGCTTGCCGGGGGTTGCGCTTGGGTTGGGCGTGATCGTCGTGACGGGCATTCCGCTGATTCTCGCGGATCGCTGGATTGCGGGCGGCAATGGCGCGGCGGGACTCGCGGCTTCATCGACGGCGGGCGCGGCGGTGGCGAATCCGGCGATCATCGGCGAGATGATTCCGCGCTTCAAGCCGCTCGTGCCGGCGGCCACCGCGATGGTCGCGACCGCTTGTCTCGTGACGGCCATTCTCGTGCCGATTCTGACCGCGCTGTGGGTGCGCCGGCATCGGGCGCGTCATGGCCTTGAAGAACAACGTGTGGAAGAACCGGTGCGGCCGCTCGGCGAGCGCGACGTGCACGTGTGATTTCGTGCGGCCGACGAGCCGTCAGGATGGCTCGTCGCTCACGAACAGCATCGAGATATAAAGAATGGTCGAAACGGCGATAAGGCCAACGCCCGTGAACACCTTGGTGCGATTGAATTCGAGCCCGCCGTCGATGGCGATACCAATGCCGACCACCGAGCCTAGCGTCCCGAAGGCCGCGAGCGCGACATGCGCCTTGCTCAAGAAGAGACGCCGGCGTTTTCTGCCGGCTTCGCTGAAGGGTCCTCGTCGCATCGCTTCTCCATCGGCCATGTAGCCGCGCCGTTATTCGCGTTCCGGATGAAGCAGCAATATCACAAAAATTAAACGTGCTTCGCGAAAGAAAATCGGCGAAGCACGTTCGTATCGACGATGCGTCACTCGACGCTTTCCCAATGCTCCGGCTCGCCCTTGTCCGTGATACGCACCTTCGCCAGCAAGGGCGTATAGCCGCGCAGCCTGATTTCGCTGACCGCGAGCTTTTCCGAACTGAACACCTGCTCGGTGATCTTCGTGCCGTCGGGATACTCGAGTGTGTATCCATCGATCGGGCCCCATCGGCCCTTGGGCAAGGGTTCAACGTAGATTTGCATCATGATGACTCCGGCGTTGTAGGAAGCGTCGGGCAAGCGCCGTGACTGCGGCTGCCTCTTATATAAGAGCGTAGCCCTTAAGCGTGGCGCTGCATCGAGGAAAATGACGGCTAAATTTGCGCGTTGAATCAGAGGGTTGGAGAGAAAATTCCGCGATGAGAAACGCACCGGGGCTATGTGCAACGCGTGCATGCTGCCACGCAGCAGGATTTCTCACGACACGCGGGCTGGTTTCGTGATGTGGGATCGACGAGCTCACGCGCCCGGCAATTTGCCCGTGCATCGCAAGTCCTGGCACGAGCGTGGGTTCCATGGCGCGCGGCCGCCCAATGGCCGCGCGCGCCGGTAACGTCAACGTCGGTTATTGCGCGAGCGCCGGGTGCTTCATCAACGTCGCCGCAGCGGACGACGATGAAGCCGGGTTCTGCCCGGTAATCAAAAGGCCATCGGTGACGACATAAGGTGCCCAGTCTTCGAGCTTCGAATAGATGCCGCCCTTCGCCTTGAGTTCGTCTTCAACGAGGAACGGCACGACATCGGTCAGTCCGACCGCGGCTTCCTCGGAGTTGGTGAAGCCCGTGACTCGTTTGCCTTCGACAAGCGGTGCGCCCTCCGGCGTGCGGACATGGCGCAGCACGCCAGGTGCGTGGCAGACCAGCGCGACAGGCTTGCCAGCGGCCAAGAAGGCTTCGATCAGGGCGATCGAGTTTTTGTCTTCGGCCAGGTCCCAGAGCGGACCATGACCGCCCGGATAAAACACGGTATCGAAATCGGCTTGCGAGACGAGATCGAGCTTTACCGTGCTGGCAAGCTGCGCGGTAGCCTGCGAATCGGCTTCGAAACGATGTGTCATCTCGGTCTGATTGGCCGGCTCGTTGCTCTTCGGGTCGAGCGGCGGCTGACCACCTTTAGGCGATGCCAGCACGATTTCCGCGCCCGCATCCCTGAAGGCGTAGTAGGGTGCGGCCAGCTCTTCGAGCCAGAAACCCGTCTTGCGGCCCGTGTTGCCGAGTTGGTCATGCGAGGTCAGAACCATGAGCACTTTCATGTTGCATCTCCGTGGGTGAGTAAGGCGAAACCGTAAAGAAGGTTGATGGGGTTAGTAGACCAGTCGTCTAGTAAATGCTTCAAAAAAAGCACCTCTAAAGAAGTGCTGGCACCTCGCTCCCTGCTTCGTCAGGGAGCAAGTCGCAAGATCTGCTGCGTTGTCGTCGTCGCCACTTCAAACGGCTGCGTGTTGCGAACAATCTTCACCATGATGCTGGCGCCGAGCCACAGTTGATACAAGCTCTGCGCGACGCTTTGCGGATCACCTTCGATCGAAAGCGAGCCTTCCGCCACACCGATTTCGATTGCACTTGCAAGACGGCTAACGATCCCCGCCGTGCCGCGCTTCAGCGTGGCGCGCATGGCCTCCGACATGTCCGCCACTTCGGCGCCGAGCTTGACCGCGAGACATTTGCCCTGGCAATCGAAGAAGGACTGGGTTTCTTGCCAGATGCTCCAGTAGTTCGTCAGCCGCTGCGCCATGCTCAGTCCGGGCTGCGCTAGCGTCTGGTCGAGGTCGTTCAGGTAGTCCTCGAAATAGCGTTCCAGGAGCGCCACGCCGAACGCATCCTTGGAGCCAAAATAATGATAGAACGAGCCCTTCGGCACGCCGGCTTCCGTGAGAATCTCATTCAGGCCGACGGCGGAAAAGCCTTTGGCGCCGATCAACCGTTGACCGACGGTAATGATGTTTTCGCGGACGTCGACGGTTTCTGATGTGTTTGCGGTAGGCATGGGTGGACTTTAGCTTATAGTAGACCAGTCGTCTAGTATTTTAAGAAATTTCTTGCCCTCGCAGACGCCAAGTCCGGTCTATGTGCGATTCCTCACACTTTGTTTCAATTTGTTGCAAATACACGGGAGGCTTACTGGATAAGGCTTTGCGGGCTGGACGAGGTTGCGAGGGTGTCGGCAGGCCGCCGGGCTTGGTAAAGATTTCAAGCCCCACTCCGTTAAAGAACTCAACAGACAAGGAGCCGAAGCCATGAAGATCGAATCGAACAACACGCCCGCCGCACTCCAATCCGACACCTTTCGCGTAGCAAGCAAACGCGATGTGCAGGCTACGGGCGGCGTGCAGCAAACCAGCGCGACCAACGCAACCAGTTCGAAAGTGACGTTGTCCTCGTTGTCGTCTATGCAAGTCACGGGCGGCGCGGACATCGACACGGCGAAGGTCGAATCGATCAAGGCGGCTCTGCGTGATGGAACCTACAAGATCGACTCGGGCAAGATTGCGAGCGGCATGTTGAGCACCGCAGGCGATTTGCTCAAGACGACGATGCGTTGATGGGTGGTTAAGCGGGAATGGAGCGCGGGCGGCGTAGCGCAAAGCGTCGGGGGACAAAACCAAATGCCCCGTTCAAATGGCATGGCCGATTCTGCAGATTCGTAGTCGAGCGGACCGACGCGTAGTGAGCCCGACACCAATCACTCGCCTGGCGGCCCATACATCTTCGGATTTCTGCGCGGCGCCTCGACACGCTCTGAATGTGAATGATCAGTCGATGCCGGAGCTTGGGTGGCCGACCCTTCGGCTCCAACGCTATTCTCTGGCGATGCCGGCGCACCAGGCACCGCGCATCCCGCCAAAACGATTAGCAACGTCCCAAGCACGGCCTTCAACATTTTGGCACCCTGCATTAACGCACATTGGCAATCGCAGGCATCTCTTTAAACGAGGGCTTGGCGAACAAATAGCCTTGCATCAGGCTCACGCCGGCTGCTTCCAGAAAATCGCGCTCGCCTTGCGTCTCGATGCCTTCCGCGATCACGCGAATTTCCAGATCACTGCAAATCTTCAAGACGCCGGCAACGATCCGCTGACGCACGGTGTCGGTGTCGATGTCGCGCACCAATGCCATGTCGAGCTTGATCAAGTCCGGCTGAAAGTCGGCGAGCAGTGTGAGCCCTGAATAACCCGCGCCGAAATCGTCGATCGCGGTCTGAAAGCCGAACGATTTATACGCGCGGAAGATCTGCACCAGATGCGAACGGCTAATGATGTTCTCACCTTCGATGGTTTCGAAGATGATCTTATTCACCGGGAAGCCGTGTTTCTCGGCGGCCTCGAAGGTACTGCGAATGCATGCCGCAGGCTGATAAACCGCGTTCGGCATGAAGTTAATCGACAGAAAGCTGTCCATCCCCATGCTTGCCGCCTGCTCGATTGCAGTCGTGCGGCAACGCTGATCGAAGTTATAACGGTTCGAGTCGTCGACCTGCGACAACACCGAACCCGCCGATTCGCCATTCGGCCCGCGTACGAGCGCCTCGTAGGCATAGGGACTGCCCGACTGCACGTCGACGATAGGCTGAAACGCAAAGGCCATTTCGATCTGCGCCACTTCGGGGCTATTGCAGCCACCGCAGCGAACGGGGCCGTTCGCCGGCTGTCCCGCCTCGTGAATTTTGATCATGTTTCGTTCGTCTGAAAAGTTGGTCTTTGAAGCGACCGCTTGCCATCGCGCGCCGGCCTTCAATATATCGGACGATGGAACGCGCTTCTTTAACTTCCGGCACCTCCCGCGCTCGCCATGATCCACTTCTCGAAGGAAACCACGGCGTCATCCCCGACGCGGTCTGCGTTGATCGCCAGTGTGTAATCGGGCGCGCGCCACGCCGGCGCCGCGATCGGGCATACGAGTCGGCCTTCGGCGATATCGCGTCCGATCAGCGGCAACGACGCGAGCGCCACGCCGAGCCCCTCCGCTGCAGCAGCGAGTTGAAGATACGTGTGCTCGAACTCGACGTGCCGGGTCGCGCGCAAGTCCGCCGCGCCCGCCTGCTTGAGCCACGACGACCAACTCGTGCGCGTGCTGGCGGAATGCAGCAGCGCGTGATGACGCAGATCCGCGACGCTTGCTATGGGACGCTGACGCAGCAGCGCGGGGCTGCACACCGGCAGGCGCACATCGGCCATCAACGAGCGCGATACGACGCCCGCGCCTTGTTCGTGACCCGAGCGTATGCCGATATCGAAGGCATCGCCGATATACCGCAACTTGCGCGACGTGGTCGACAACCTGACGTCGATATCGGGAAAGCGCGCCTGAAAGTTGGCGAGACGCGGCAGCAGCCAGCACAACGCGAAGCTTGCCAGCGCGTTCACGCGCACGATGCCGGACACGCGGCGCGTGAATTCGTCGTGCCTGAGGCGCGCTGCCCCGCGTGTGAGACGTTCGAACGCGCTGCTCACGTCGTTGAGGAGCGCCGCGCCTTCATCGGTAAGCTGAACGCCGCGCGCGCGCCGCTCGAACAACGGCACGCCGAACCAGTCTTCGAGCAGCCGTATTTGCTTGCCGACCGCCCAATGAGTGACATGCAGGTCGGCCGCCGCCGCGGCGAAGCTTCCATGCCGGGCGACCGCCTCGAAATTGCGCAACGCATTGAGCGGCGGCAGCCTGTCCCGGTCCTGCGCCAGATTTGGTGGTTCGTCCATGGCGTGACTTTATCTCTCCATTGACGCGATCTTACGTCAATTGAAGGCGCCTTCCTCGAGTCATAAAATTGTCTTTTAGGCCTCGTCACGCCGTCGTCCGGGAGACTCATGCGCTTTATTCCGTTTTCCTTGCCTTCTCTGCTTAAAACCGACCGGACCGCGCTTCTACCTTCGCGCGTGCTTTGGCTGTCCTGCGTCGCACACGCGCTGCACGACGGTTACACGGACATGATCTACGCGTTGCTGCCGGTGTGGCAGGCGGACTTCGGTCTGGGGTATGGCGCGCTCGCCATGCTGCGCGGCGTCTATGCCGGAACCATGGCGAGTCTCCAGATACCGGCCGGGCGTCTGGCGCAAAGGCTTGGCAGCCGGGCGACGCTTGCGCTCGGCACGTTGCTCGCAGCCGGTGGCTACGCGCTCGCGGGTATGTCGGGAAGCCTGCTCGGTTTGTGCGTGGCGTTGGCGGTATCGGGAAGCGGGTCGAGCACGCAGCATCCCATTGCATCGGGCGCGGTGTCGCGCGTCTATGGCCGCCGCGCGCGCGGCCCATTGAGCGTCTACAACTTCTCCGGTGATCTCGGCAAATCGGCATTGCCGGCCGCAATCTCTCTTCTCGTTACGCTGATGCCCTGGCGTCACGCGCTCTCGATCATGTCGGTTCTGGGTTGCGTCGTCGCTGTATCCATTGCACTTTTCTTCCCTGTCATACCGAGAAGCACGCCGGCCGCCGATGCGCAATCCAGCGGCAACCGCGGCGGCTCAGGACGAGGTTTTTCGATGCTGCTCTCGATAGGCGTGCTCGACACCAGCGTCCGCATGGGCCTGCTGACGTTCCTGCCGTTCTTGTTGAAAGAGAAGGGCATCTCTCAACCGATGCTGGGCACGGCGCTCGCGCTGGTTTTCATCGGCGGCGCGGCCGGCAAGTTCGTCTGCGGATGGCTCGGCGCGCGGCTGGGCGTGATCGGCACCGTGCTCGCAACCGAGGGCGGCACGGCGGCCTGCATCGTCGCGGTGATGCTCTGCCCATTGAGCGTCGCGATGGCCTTGCTGCCGCTCCTCGGCGTAATGCTCAATGGCACCTCGTCCGTGCTCTACGGCACCGTGCCGGAACTGGCGCCACTCGACGGAGCCGAGCGGGCCTTTGCGCTCTTCTATACCGGCACCATTGCGTCGGGCGCGATCTCGCCGGTCATCTACGGTTTCCTCGGCGACCGGATCGGCGTGCACGGCGCCACGCTTGCCACGGCTCTCACGGCCATCGCCATTTTCCCGCTGGCCATCGCACTGCGCTCGCGCCTCGCGCACGAGGCCTAGATCGCGCATGTTCGTGCCAATCCGTCCGCGAACATGCGGGCGGTCGGGCGACCTTGCGTCTTCCTTCTTCACGCATCAGTTTTATTTATCGGACGCCGCATCACGTAGCCAGCCGATCGCTCGCCCAACCCCAGCAAGCAAAGGCATCGAACGTCGTCGGACGTATCGAATCGCGCCCATCTTCATGGTTTACGCGTAGTTTCCCGCGCTGCCGCCAGCCGCTATCTTCCATTCAGTTTTCCGCACCAGACACCGCTGCCGATGGACGCGTAACGCGTCGCCCGGCACCCGAAGGAGCATCACAATGGCTCGCATCATCGGCGGCATTGCTGCCTCGCATACCCCGACCATCGGTTTCGCGTTCGACAAGAACAAGCGCGACGACCCGGTCTGGGCTCCCATCTTCGAAAACTTCGCGCCGCTCGCCACATGGCTCGAAGAGAAGCGCCCCGATGTGGTCGTGACGATCTACAACGACCACATCACGTCGTTTTTTTTCGATCACTACTCGGCCTTCGCGCTCGGCGTCGGTCCGGAATGGCGCGTCGCGGACGAGGGCGGCGGCGCGCGCGATCTGCCGCCGATCAAGGGGCATCCCGCGCTCGCGGCGCACATCGGCAACTCGCTCGTGACCGACGAGTTCGATATGTCGTTCTTCCAGAACAAGCCGCTCGATCACGGCTGTTTCTCACCGCTCTCGATGCTTACCCTGCACAAGCCCGACTGGCCGATGCAACTGATTCCGCTGCAAATGGGCGTGCTGCAACTGCCCGTGCCGAGCGCGCGGCGTTTCTACAAGCTCGGTCAGGCGCTGCGCCGCGCCATCGAAAGTTATCCGGAAGACCTCAAGGTCGCGATCATCGCGACGGGCGGCCTGTCGCATCAGGTTCACGGCGAACGCGCGGGCTTCAACAACACGGAATGGGATCACCGCTTCCTCGATCTCTTCGAGCGCGACCCCGAGCAACTCGCCGACATGACGCTCGCCGAATACGCGGAACTCGGCGGCTTCGAAGGCGCTGAAGTGGTCATGTGGCTGACCATGCGCGGCGCGCTGTCGAACAACGTCGTGTGCAAGCACCGCAGCTACTACCTTCCGTCGATGGCCGGTATCGCGACCGCCATCTACGAAGGCGAGGACAGCGGGACGAAGCCCGCGATACTCGAACGTCATCGCCAGAAGATGGCCGTGCAACTCACCGATGTCGAGAAGCTGCAAGGCACGTATCCGTTCAGCATCGAAACGGCGGTGCGGGCTTATCGCATCAACGATTATCTGCATCGCATGGTCGAGCCCGCGCATCGCGAGGCGTTCAAGGCCGACGAGGAAGCGAGCTACGAAGCAGCGGGTCTGAGCGAACAGGAGCGCGATCTTCTGCGCCGCCGCGACTGGCGCGGTCTTCTTCACTACGGCGTGATCTTTTTCATGCTCGAAAAGCTGGGCGCGGTGACGGGCATCTCGAACCTGCATATTTATGCGGCGATGCGCGGCGAAACGCTCGAGGAATTCCAGAAGACGCGCAATGCGCCCGGCGCGCTCTACTCGGTGGCGGGCAAGGGCGCGGGCAATCTCGCCTGGGACAAAGAAGAGAAGAACAAGGCTTGACGGCCAAAACGATGCAACACGGAGACGAACATGAACAGCGGTAAAACCATCGACATCAAGGGCTTCATCGACGCGCGGCCCATCTCGGCGTACCAGTGGTTGCTGGTCGCGCTGTGCTTTCTCGTCGTCGCGGCCGACGGCATGGACGTCGCCATCATGGGTTTCGTGGCGCCCTCGATCATCGGCGACTGGCACATCTCGCGGCCGGCGTTCGGACTCGTGATGAGCGCCGCGCCCATCGGACTCGTGATCGGCGCGTTGACGGCGGGACCGGCTTCGGACCGCATCGGCCGCAAGTGGGTGCTGATCACCTCGGTGTTCCTGTTCGGCGTCTTTACCATCGCGACGGCGTTCACCAATTCGCCCTCGTCGATGGCGCTCCTGCGCTTGCTGACCGGTATCGGTCTTGGCGCGGCCATGCCCAACACCACGACGCTGCTCTCCGAATACGCGCCGCAGCGCAAGCGCTCGCTGCTCATCACCATCATGTTCACGGGCTTCAACCTCGGCTCCGCGCTGATCGGTTTCGTCGCCGGCTGGCTGATTCCCGAGCACGGCTGGCGCTCGGTGCTGATCTTCGGCGGCGCGTTGCCGCTCGTGTTGATTCCGCTGCAGATCTGGCTGCTGCCCGAATCGGCGCGTCTCATGTCGGTGCGCGGCGCGACCTCGCAACGGATCGGCGCGGTGCTCGGACGTGTCTGCGGCGAGCGCTTCAAGGGCGATGAAGTCTTCGTATCGACGGAACCGCCGCTGCCGACCAAGAAGCCTATCGGCGTGCTGTTCTCGCAAGGCTATGGTTTCATGACCGCCGCGTTGTGGGTCACGTACTTCATGGGCCTGCTCGTGATCTATCTGCTGACCGGCTGGCTGCCCACCTTGATGAAGGATGCGGGTCTCACGGTTTCCGCCGCCGCCAACATCACGGCGATGTTCCAGATCGGCGGCACCATCGGCGCGATCATCGTCGGCTTCATCATGGACAAGACGCGGCCCGCGCCCGTCATCAGCGCGGCGTATCTCGGCGGCGCGGTGTGCGTGCTGGGGCTTGCGTGGATTGGCGCGTTGTCGTCGTCGCTCGCCGTGCTCGTGTTCGCCGCGGGCTTTTGCATGAGCGGCGCGCAGACCGGCCTCAACGCCTTCGCGCCGGGACGCTATCCGACCGTGGCGCGCGCCACCGGCGTGAGCTGGATGCTCGGCATGGGACGCTTCGGCAGCATCTTCGGTTCGGCCATCGGCGGCGCGCTGCTCGGTCTGGGCTGGCAGTTCGGCGCGATCCTCGCGATGCTCGCCGTGCCCGCCACGCTTGCCGCCGTCGCCATTCTCGTCGCGCAGAAAACGCGCGCCGGCGAACCCGCGCCGCAAACGAACGCCGCTGCACACTAGTTTCTGGAGCAAGGATGATCATCGACATTCACGGCCACTACACCACCGCGCCCAAGGCGCTGGAAGCGTGGCGCAACCGGCAGATCGCCGGCATCAACAATCCTTCGGAGAGGCCGGCGGTTTCCGAACTGCGTATCAGCGACGACGAATTGCGCGAGTCGATCGAGAGCAATCAGCTTCGCCTGATGCGCGAACGCGGGCTCGACCTCACCATCTTCAGTCCGCGTGCGAGTTTCATGGCGCATCATATCGGCGACTTCGACGTGTCGAGCACATGGGCCGCGATATGCAACGAGCTGTGCTTTCGCGTGAGCGAGTTGTTCCCCGATCACTTCGTCCCCGCCGCGATGCTGCCGCAAAGCCCTGGCGTCGATGTGGCGACGTGCATTCCCGAACTCGTGAAGTGCGTCGAGCAATACGGCAATGTCGCCATCAATCTGAACCCGGACCCGTCCGGCGGTCACTGGACGAGCCCGCCGCTGTCCCATCGTTATTGGTATCCCATCTACGAAAAGATGGTCGAGTACGATATTCCCGCGATGGTCCACGTGAGCACGAGTTGCAACGCGTGCTTTCACACGACCGGCGCGCATTATCTGAACGCGGACACGACCGCCTTCATGCAGTGCCTGACCTCGGACCTGTTCCGCGACTTTCCGAGCTTGCGTTTCGTGATTCCGCATGGCGGCGGCGCAGTGCCTTATCACTGGGGTCGTTTTCGCGGGCTGGCGCAGGAACTGAAAAAGCCGCTGCTCGAAGACCATTTGCTGAAGAACATTTTTTTCGATACCTGCGTGTATCACCAGCCGGGCATCGACCTGCTGACGCGCGTGATTCCCGTCGACAACATCCTCTTCGCGAGCGAGATGATAGGCGCGGTGCGCGGCATCGACCCGCAAACGGGACAGTATTTCGACGATACGAAGCGCTATGTCGAAGCCGCGCAGATCGAACCCGAAGCGCGCTACAAGATCTACGAAGGCAACGCGCGCCGTGTGTATCCGCGCCTCGATACGGCGCTCAAGTCAAAGGGACGTTGAACATGGTCGAACTCGGAGTGGTTTATCGCAACATCGATCGCGCGGACGCAGAGGCCGCGACCAAACTCGGCGCGCTCGGCTCGGCGACCGTGCATGAAGCCATGGGGCGCGTCGGTCTCTTGAAGCCGTACATGCGGCCCATCTATGCGGGCGCTCAGGTGAGCGGCACGGCGGTGACGGTCCTTCTGCAACCCGGCGACAACTGGATGCTCCACGTCGCCGCCGAACAGATTCAGCCCGGCGATATCGTCGTGGCCGCCTGCACCACCGACAACACCGACGGCTTCTTCGGCGACCTGCTCGCGACGAGTTTCAAGGCGCGCGGTGCGCGTGCGCTCGTCATCGACGGCGGCGTGCGCGACGTGCGTGTGCTGACCGCAATGAACTTTCCCGTGTGGAGCCGCGCGATCTCGTCGAAGGGAACGGTCAAGGCGACGCTTGGCTCGGTCAACATTCCGGTGGTCTGCGCGGGCGCATGGGTTACTCCCGGCGATGTGATCGTCGCCGACGACGATGGCGTGGTCGTGGTGCCGGCAGCATCGGCGAGACAGGTGCTCGACAAGGCGAGCGCGCGCGAAGCGCTGGAAGAAGAGAAGCGCGACAAGCTCGCGAGCGGCGTGCTGGGTCTCGACATGTACAACATGCGCGAGCCGCTGCAACGCGCGGGCCTGCGCTACATCGACTGATATGGCAACGACGATTACCGGCATCTCGTCGATGGCGACGAAGCATCTGCTAGCCGATCTCGCCCATGCTTATGCAAGCGCATTCGCGCAGCCGGTCGCGATCGAATCGACGGGCGGCGTGGCGGCGTTGCGGCGTATCGAGGAAGGCGAGGCGTTCGATATCGTCGTGCTGGCCGCGAACGCCATCGAGCGTCTTGCCGAAGCGGGACGTATCGATCCGGCGAGCCGCGTGGATATCGCGCGTTCGGGCGTGGCCGTCGCGGTGAAGGCGGGCGCGCCGCATCCTTCCATCGACGACGAAAGCGCCGTGCGTCACGCAGTGTTGGCCGCGCGCAGTATCGGCTATTCGACCGGGCCGAGCGGCGCGTATCTAATGCGGCTGTTCGAGCGCTGGGGCGTGCTTCAGGAGGTGTCGTCGCGTATCGTGCAGGCGCCGCCCGGCGTGGCCGTGGGCGGACTTATCGCGCAAGGAGAAGTGGAGCTGGGCTTTCAGCAGACGAGCGAGCTGATCGGCGTCGCGGGCATCGACGTAGTGGGTCCGTTGCCTGCGGACATTCAGACGCTCACGGTATTTCAGGGCGCCGTGTGCACGGCCGCGCGCGAACCCGTGCTCGCGCGCTCCCTTCTTGCTTACCTGAGTTCTCCGGAAGCCGGCGCTGTCATGCAACGTCATGGCATGGAACCCGTTCGATGAGCACGCGCTTGAGCGAACGATGCAGACTTGCACTCTTCCGCCTGGCGTTGTCCGCGCCAGGCGGTGTCACCGTGTTTCTGATGGCCGATGGACGAGAGAGCGCCTTGCGCATCGCGCGCGCGGCCGTCTCCATTCTTCGCGAAGTGCCGGTGCATGAAGTGCGCGTACGCGAATCGCTGTCGTTTCGCGAGTTGCTTCGCGCGGGCGTCAGCGACGACCCCGATCTGCGCGTGTTCGAAGCATCGTCGAAAGACGGCAAGGTGCAAGCCTGGATCGAGCCGCCGATCTTCTTTACCGACGACGCCACCTTGCTCGGGAAGTGGGCCGAGCTGCATGCGGATCTCGCGACGGAGACCGCACGGCAGCTCATTGACCGCGCAAAGTAGGGGCGGACTTCAGGCCATTAAAGCGGCGTCAATGCCCCCAGCGCAGCACCAGCGGGTCGAGCTTTCGCGCCACCTTGAGCAAGCCTTCGCGCACTTTAGGATGCATCGGCGCAAGCGGATGCCTCACCGCGTCCGAGCCGATCACGCCGCCTTCCTTCATCAGCGTCTTGCATGCGGCAAGCCCGCACTGGCGGTTCTCGTAATTGATGAGCGGAAGCCATTGCTGATACAACTCGGCGGCTTCGTCGGTGTTGCCGGCAGCGTAGGCATCGACGATCTTGCGAATGCCGTCGGGGTAGCCGCCGCCCGTCATCGCGCCGGTCGCGCCTGCATCGAAATCGGGGATCAGCGTGATCGCTTCTTCGCCATCCCACGGGCCGACGATGGCATCGCCGCCGAGTTCGATCAGCTCGCGCAGCTTCGACGCAGCCTGCGCCGTTTCGATCTTGAAGTACGACACGTTTTCGACTTCACGCGCGAGCTTCGCGAGAAAGGGCGCGGACAGCGGCGTGCCCGCGACGGGCGCATCCTGAATCATGATCGGAATGTCGATGGCGTCCGACACCTTCGCGTAGAAATCCTGAATGCCGCGCTCGCTCACGCGGATAGTCGCGCCGTGATAAGGCGGCATGACCATGACCATGGCCGCGCCCGCGTCCTGCGCCGCGCGGCTGCGTTCGGCGCAAACGTGCGAGCTGAAATGCGTCGTCGTGACGATCACCGGCACGCGGCCCGCGACATGTTCCAGCACGGTGCGCTGCACGGCATCGCGCTCTGCGTCCGTCAGCGCGAACTGCTCCGAGAAGTTCGCGAGAATGCACAAGCCGTTCGAACCGGCATCGATCATGAAGTCGATGGCGCGCTTCTGGCCTTCGAGATCGAGCTTGCCTGCGTCGTCGAAGATGGTAGGCGCGACGGGGAACACGCCGCGATAAAGGGGAGCTGCCATTGATTGTTGTCTCCTGGATTTAGATGCGATAGAGGGCGCTGGCATTGTCGTGGAAAAGGGCCAGTCTTTCCGCGGGCGTTCGGTGCGCGACCATCGCCTTGAAGCCGCCGAAAAGATTGTCCAGCGAAACGACGAGGCTATCCACCGGAAAATTACTCGCGAACATGCAGCGTTCGACGCCGAAGCTCGCGATGGCCTCGCAGACCACCGGCCCGTTGCGCTCCACGCTCCAGTTTATCCCCGCTTCGCCGATGCCGGATATCTTGAGCCACACGTTGGGCCAGCGCGCGAGCGTATCGAGCGCGGCGCGCCATGCGCGCAACGCCTCCTCGCTGCGATCGGCCGGTAAGCCCGTGTGATTCACGATGATCTTCACATCGGGAAAGTCGCGCGCAAGTTCGGCCGCTTCCGTGAAATGCCACCACGGAGCCTGCAGTTCGAACATCAGATCATATGCCGCGAGCAGCGCGTAACCACGCCGCCACCGCTCGCAGCGCATGGAACCCGCAGCCGAGAAATCCGCGCGATGCTCCGCGCGCGGCACGGTCTTGGGCTTATGACGCACGCTGCGCACGAGCGGCAAGCCACGATATCCATCAAGCACCGCGCGCACGTCTTCGCGATCCAGCCAGATTTGCCCGGCCATTGCATTGGGCAGGCCGGTGCGCGCGTTGAGCGCGCTCGCCCAGCGCGCTTCGCCGAGCGGATCGCGCGCGTCCCATTCGCCTTCCATCATCACCGTCTTGACCACGCGATGACTCGCCGCCTGCGCAAAGTAATCGTCGGGCAGGAAGTCATGGCAGATGGCCGCGTAATCGCCATAACGAAACGGAATGCGCGGCAGATCGCGCAGCCACGGATGATAGTTGTTCGCGAGGTCCCAGAAATGATGATGCGCATCGACGACAGGCAGGTCGGCATCGTCGCCGCTTTGCAGGAAGCGCTCGCGCAAGGCATCGATATGGGCGTGCATCATGGGCTCTTAGCTCACGCGGTCTTGTGCCATGCGCACGAGAATATCGAAGGCCTTCTGTGTAGCGCCGACATCGGCGGAACCCTTGCCGTGGATATCGAACGCGGTGCCGTGCGCGGGCGTCGCGATGGGCACAGGCAAGCCGCCGTGCACCGTGACGCCGCGCCAGAAGCCCATGAGCTTCATCGCGATCTGGCCTTGGTCGTGATACATGGTGACGACGCCATCGAAGACCTTTTGGTCGCGTGCACGCACGAAGATAGTGTCGGCGGGAAAGGGGCCTTGCGCATCGTAACCGAGCGCGCGTGCATGCTCCACGGCCGGCGTGATGACATCGATCTCTTCGCGGCCGAATGCGCCGTTGTCGCCGTTGTGCGGATTGAAGCCGCAGACCGCGATGCGTGGCGCCGCGATGCCCGCGCGTTTGAGTCCGTCGTGAATCAACTGCACCGCGCCGACTATGCGTTCGTCAGAAAGCCGCGCGCTCACGTCCTTCAATGCAATGTGGGACGTGACGCGCGAGGTCCACAGTTCATCGAGCACGTTGAATTCGCAAAACGCGCCGGCATAGTCGAGCTGATGCGCGAACCATTCCATCTCGTCGTTCGTGTCCATGCCCGCCATGTGCAGCGAGGTCTTGTTGACGGGCGCGAACAACATGGCATTGGTGCGGTTCGCGCGCGTCAGTTGCAGGGCTTGTTTGAACGCTTCGAGGCTGTAGCGTCCGCCGCGTTCCGTGGATACGGCGGGCTCGTAAGGCGCGTCGTCGGGCAGGCGGAAGTCGATGAGCGAAGGCACGTCGGTATCGCGCGCGGCGGCGGCTTCATCGTTCAGCACGGTGTAATCGAAACGTTGCCGCGCGATCTCCATGCCGCGATCGAGTTCGCGCCGGTCGCCGATGATGAGCAGATCGGCACGCTTGCGATTTTCCGGCCGTGCAACGAGGCGCGCAATGAGTTCGGGGCCGATGCCGGCGGGGTCGCCGAGAAGGACAGCAATGCGAGGTTTCATGACGGATCAACCTTTGAGTTTTTTAGCGGGTACGGCGCAGATCGATGGCGATCGAGCCGAAGATATACACCAGCGCGCAGGCGCTGTAGAAATGCAGCACCGTATCGAACGAACCGGTTCGCTGCAGGATGAAGCCGGTGATGAGCGGAATCGAGATGCCGCCGACGCTGCCCGCGCAGTTCATGCATGCACCGAGCAGACCGACGCGCCCCGGCGTCGCGAGCAACGAAGGCAGGCTCCAGTAGAGACTACCCCACATCAGCAAGAACGACGCCGCGCACAGCACCGCGACCGCGCTCACCGGCGACTGAATGGTCGGCAGCGCGGCGAATACGGCAAGCGTCGTGATGCCCGATAGCGCGATCATGCTCTTAACCACCTTGCCGCGCGAGAAGCCGTGCGTGCAAAGTGCATCGCAGAGAAAGCCGCCCGACAGCGAGCCCAAAGCGCCGGAAAAGAAGATGAAGAATGTGGCCGCGCCGATCTGCGAAAGACTCAAGCCGCGTGCTTGCGTCAGATAGCTCGGTCCCCACGTGATGAGCCCGAAGAAGATCATCGCCCAGCTCATGCGGCCTACGCACATGGCGATGGTCGAGCGCAGCGGCAAGGGTTCCTCGGCGATGACGCTCGCGGCGACCGGGGCCGCGCCGTCACGAATTCGCGCGAGTTCCGCGCCATTCACGAAGGGATGCTTCGCGGGATCGTCGCGCAGATAGCGCCATGCGAGCCAGCCCGCCGCGATGGTCGCGATGCCCGCCACGACGAACGCCATGCGCCACGAGCCGAACGCGAGGATGAGATTGGAGATTGCAAGCCCGCCGATGGCCGCGCCCAATGGCGAGCCCGCATCCATCAATACGGCGCCGCGACCGCGCTCTTTCTTCGAGAGCCACAATGCATTGAGCTTGCTGCCGGCGGGAAAGAGCGGTGCTTCGGCGCCGCCCAGACCCACACGCAGGAACAGCATCGACAGACCGCCGCCGGCAGCGCCCATCAAGGTCTGGAAAATGCCCCACAACACCGTCGCGCCCGCGATGATCTTGCGCGGACCGTAGCGGTCGATGAGCCATCCGCCCGGTATCTGCAACAGCGCATACGACCAGAAGAAGCTCGACAGGATCAGCCCCTGCATGGCGGGCGAGAGCGCGTATTCCTTGGCGATGGTGGGCATCGCGATGGAAAGCGAGATGCGATCGACGAGATTGATCAGCGTGATGAGAAACACCACGCCAAAGATGCGCCAGCGCACGCTCGTCGCGCGCTCCGACGTAACCGCGTCGAGCGCGGGCGCTTCTATTCTGCTTTCCATTGCGTGTCTCCAATCCTTGATGTCGAGGGCTGCATTGGCCCATCGTTCATGCGTTATTCGATGATGTTGAAGTCATCCAGATACTTGTCCGAGAGCGTGATGCCGAGGCCCGGCGTCTCATCGGAGAGTTGCAGATAACCGTTCTCCGGTTGCGGTTCACCGTCGAAGATGTAGTAGAAAAGCTCGTTGCCTACTTCCACGTCGTAGACCGGGAAGAACTCGGACATGGGGCTCGCCACGCTCGACATGGTGAGGTGATAATTGTGCATCTGTCCGGCATGCGGAATGACCGGCACGGACCACGCCTCGGCCATTGCGTTGATCTTGCGCGCCGCCGTGATGCCGCCCACGCGGTTCGTGTCGTACTGAATGACGTCCACGGCGCGGCGTTCGAGCAGGTCCTTGAAGCCGTAGATGGTGAACTCGTGTTCGCCGCCCGAGATCGGGATGACGTTCATCTTCTTCAGTTCCTGATAGCCCTCGATATCGTCGCCGATGACCGGTTCTTCCAGCCAGCGCGGATTGAATTCGGCCAGGCGCGGCAACATTCTGCGTGCGTATTCGAGCGTCCAGCCCATATAGCATTCGACCATGATGTCGATGTCGTCGCCCGCGAGTTCACGCAAGAGACGCAACTGTTCGACGTTCTTCGCCATGCCGCTCGGACCGTCTTTCGGGCCGTAGCCGAAGCGCATCTTCATCGCGGTAAAGCCGTCGTCGAGATAGCTCTTTGCTTCGGCGAGAAACACGTCGCGGTCGTCGTTGTTGTAGAGCTTCGAGGCATAGCACCAGATCTTTTCCTTGGTACGTCCGCCGAGCAGTTTGAAGACGGGCTTCTTCACCGCCTTGCCCATGATGTCCCACAAGGCGATATCGACAGCCGAGATCGCCGCCATGCCAATACCCTTGCGCCCCCAGGCAAGCGTGCGCCGATACATCTTCTGCCAGATGTATTCGTGATCGAACGGGTCTTCGCCAATGGCGATAGGCGCGAGATATTCGTCGACGATCTGCTTGGCCACGCGCGGCGCAAGCGCGCAATTGCCGATGCCGATGGTGCCGTCGTCGCACTCCACTTCGACCACGAGCCATTGGTGAAAGCGGAACGAGCCCATGGCGTCGCCGCGTTCGTAGAGAATGTCCACGGCATTCGTGCAGAAGTGCGCTTGCGGCGGCACGACCTTGCCTTTCCATTCGAATACGCGTGCACGGATATGCTTGATCTTCATCGCGAATGTCTCCTTCTTGTTTGATGGAAGGCCGCGCGAGGAAGGGTTTGCGCGGCTGTTTCGGGTGACGCTAGTGTGCGAAACTGCGCGATAACTGACTATTGAATAATTTGCATCGGGTTATTTCCTGCGGTTATCGCGGGAAAGCGCTCACAGGGTTATCGCCGACATGATTGCGCCTGCCAATACCATCCGCAAACGCCTGCGCTTGCGTCATCTTCAACTGATGATGGCGCTCTCCGAAACAGAGTCTCTGCGCAGCGCAGCCGACGAACTCGCCATGACGCAGCCCGCCGCGACCAAGGCGTTGAAGGAACTGGAGGACACCATGGGCGCGTCGCTGTTCGTGCGGCATGCGCGCGGCATGCAGGCCACGGTATATGGCGAAGCGGTCATGCGTTATGCGCGCGTGGTGTTCGAAGACCTCGACGAGTTGCGCGAAGAACTCGCGGCCATCGAAGCGGGGGATATCGGCAAGGTGCGGATTGGCGCGGTCATGGCGCCCGCGCCCGAGCTGTTGACGAAAGTGATCGTACAGTTGAAGGACGCGCATCCGCGTCTGCATATCACCGTGCAGATCGATACCAGCGATGTGCTCGTGCAAGCCTTGCAGCAGGACCAACTCGATATCGTGGTCGGGCGCATTCCCTACGGGTTTCCCGCCAACGACTTGAGTTTCGAAACGCTTGCCGAAGAGGCATTGGCGATTGTCGCGCGGCCCGGGCATCCAGTGTTCGAATCGACCGGACGCCCGAAACTGGATGAGCTCGCGGGGTATGCGTGGATCGTGCAGCCGCATCCGAGTCCGATGCGCGAGATCATCGATCAGACTTTCAGGGAGTCACGCGTCGCACCGCCGGTGAGCACCGTCGAGACGTCTTCCATTCTCACGACGCTTTCGCTGTTGCGCGATTCCGATATGTTGGCGGTGCTGCCGAGTTCGGTTGCCGATTACTACGCTTCGCTCGATACCATCGGTTCCATTGCCACGCCGTTGCGTGGACGGCTCGCGCCTTATGGGTTGATCCTGCGCAGTAACCGGCGCATCAGTCCGGCTACGCAACTGGTCATCGAGGCGATTCGGGCAGCCTAGTTAGGGCGACGGCGCGGCCGCGTCATGCGTGTCGAGCGCGAGACGCCGTCGCCGTCCGTCATCGGCGATCCGCGAATGCCAGTTTCCCTTCGGCATCGCGCAACGAGGAATCGGCATCGTTCGCCGGATCGAGTTCGATATCGGGTCGCATGAAGAACGTCATCACGATACCCACCGCAAGCAGTCCCAGCGAGCCGCCGAACGGCAAGGTCCAGCTTCCGGTGCGGTCCACGATGAAGCCGAACACGATCGGCGAGAAGATGCCCGCAATGGCCGATCCCGCATTGACGAGCCCGCTCGCAATCCCGACGTGCTTGGGCGTGATGTCCATCGGCACGGCCCAGATGGGACCGATGGTCATTTCGAGGAAGAAGAACGACAGACTCATGCAGCCTGCCATGACGGGCAAGGACTTCACCACCATGACGGGCGCGAGAAAGATCAACGCGCCGAGAAATGCGACGATGATCATGTTGCGCCGCGCGGCGACCACGTTGCCGGTGCGTTTGAGAATACGGTCGGAGATCACGCCGCCCGCCGTATTACCCACGACGCCCGAGAGAAACACGCCCGCTGAAAAAAGCGCCGAGCTCTTGAGATCGAGGCCGCGTCCGTGCATGAAGAACGTCGGCAGCCACGTGAAGAAGAGCCAGCCTGTCCAGCCGTAGCAGAAGTAGACCATCATGGTTGGCCCGATGCGCTTGATGAGACGTCCCCACGGCGTCGGCTCGCGGGTCTTCTCCACGGCCACCTTATTCTCGGGCGGCAGCTCGGCGATTTCCTCGGCCGTGATGTGTCGATGCTTGCGCGGGTTATCGGCGAAGTACCACGCGTAGACCAGCACCCAGACCGCGGTCAGCGCGCCCACCAGAATGAACGATGCACGCCATGACGCGAAGGCGACGAGAATCGCGATCAGCGGCGGCGTCAGCGCATTGCCCAGGCGCGAGAACGAATGCGTGAGCCCTTGCACGAAGCCGCGCTTTTGCGCCGGATACCAGTTGACCAGCGCGCGGGCCTGCGCCGGAAGCGCCGCGCCCTCGCCGACACCGAGCAGCATGCGCGCGCAGAAAAGCGATACGACGCCGCCCGCGAAGCCCGTCGCGACCGTGGCGACGATCCAGATCGACGCGCACAGCACGAGCGTGGTCTTCGCGCCGAAGCGATCGCTCACCCATCCGCCGATCACCTGGCAGATCGCATAGGTGTAGGCGAAGGCGCCGAACACGAAGCCGATATCGGTATTGCTCAGATGAAGATCATCGCGAATCAGGCCTGCCGCGGCGGACAGGTTGACGCGATCGAGATACATGATGAAAGACATCGCGCACATGAGCGCGAGGACCGACCGGGTGACCTTGGGTCGATGGAACATAGCGTGTCTCCTCCGAGGCTTGTGCGCTTCATGCGCGCTCTTATCGAGGGCGAATCGTGTATCGATCCGACGTCCGAAGTCTGGAGAAAACAGCGATAGCCGTCTATTGAATTTGCCTTATGAGGCGATTACCACAGGTTATGTCCTTGAAAGCGGCTTCGAAAATGCCGCGGCCCGCGCTTCCTTGAGAAAACGCGGGCCGTCAGGGTGAATCAGTAGACGGTCAAGCGGCGATGCGCGCGCCTTCGTCATGCAGACGGAAGATTTCGACTGCGGTACGCAACGCGCCCGCCTGATCTTCGAGCGACTGCGCCGCTGCCGCCGCTTCCTCGACGAGCGCCGCGTTCTGCTGCGTCACTTCGTCCATTTGCGTCACGGCGCGCGCCACTTGTTCGATACCGCTCGATTGTTCTTCCGATGCCGCCGCGATCTCGCCCATGATGTCGGTCACGCGCTGCACGGCGTTGCTGATGTCGTTCATCGTGCGGCCGGCTTCATCGACGAGCGCCGCGCCGGATTGCACGCGTTCGACGGAGGTATCGATCAGTTCCTTGATCTCCTTCGCCGCCGCCGACGAGCGTTGCGCGAGCGAGCGCACTTCGCCTGCCACGACCGCGAAGCCGCGTCCTTCTTCACCTGCACGCGCCGCTTCCACGGCTGCGTTGAGCGCGAGAATGTTGGTCTGGAACGCGATGCCTTCGATGATCGCGATGATGTCCGCGATCTTCGTCGAGCTCTGGTTGATCTCGCCCATGGTGGTCACCACTTGCGACACCACATGGCTGCCCTTGCCCGCGATCTCCGATGCATTGGCAGCCAGCACGCTCGCTTGGCGCGCGTTGTCGGCGTTCTGTTTGACCGTGCCCGTGAGCTCATCCATGCTCGACGCGGTTTCCTGCAATGCCGACGCCTGTTCCTCGGTGCGCGAGGACAAGTCCACGTTGCCCGCCGCGATCTGCTTGGTCGCGGATGCAATCGATTCGCTACCCGAGCGCACCGAACGCACGGTTTCGACGAGGCTCGCCTGCATGGTCGAAAGCCCGCGCAGCAACTGGCCCATTTCGTCGTTCGAGGTGATGCGCACATCGCGGCGCAGGTCGCCTGCGGCAATGGCGCCGAACTGTTCGAGCGCGGCGTCGAGCGGGCGCGCAATGCGCTGGCGCAGCGAGAACCACGAATACGACGATGCAGCGAGCCCGATTACGATCGCGATGATCGACACCATGCGGAACATGGCGAAGGTCGCCTGGCTCGCGTCGTAGTCGCTTTGCGCCTGATCGAACTGCAGCTTGCGCAACTCGACGCCGGTCTTCGCAAAGTCGTTGAACGCGGCCTGCATCGTGGCGGCGTCGGCGGTGACTTTCGCCTGGTCCTTCGCGCGCACGTCGGCATAGCCTTCGTCGAGCAGCTTTTGCATTTGCAGACGCTGCTCGTTGAATTTGTCCGCAAGCTGCTTTTCGCCGGGAGCCTGGGGCAGGGCGGCGTACTTCGTCCATGCGTCGTCGGACGTCTTGCGCATCAGCGCGCCCCGGCCGATGGCCTCGTCCGCCGCGTTCGTGCCGATGTTCAGCGCCGCTCGATCGAAGCTCAGACGTTCGCGCGCCATGAACATTTCCGCATTGCCGACCGACACCGCGCTCGGCATTTCATTCGTGAAGAGGTCGTGGGTCGTCTCGTTGGACTTGCTCATGCCGACGAGTCCGACCAGCCCGATGCCGATGAGCAGCATGCTCAGCAGAGTCATGGCGAGGGCGAGGCGGCCCTTGATTGTGGAAAACATATTCGTCCCAAAGGTGGCTGCATCTTGTTCGCGCGCCGGCACGCGACGATGCTCTCGCCTGCCACGCGGCCAGTGAAATGTCACCGGCCGCCTGTATAACGACCGCAACGCGATGGCCTTTAGGGAAACGGTTACCGATAACTGCGCGGCTTTGAGATCGACCGTGCGAAAACCTCGGACATTCAGCGCATCAGGGAAAACGTGGCGTGCCTGAACGCTGCCGGCTACGCATGGCGACGAGCGCGCGCACGATCAGCATGAGGTGATAGTAGAGCCTGAGACTTGCGCCATACGTATAGGCATCGGGATGTTCGAAGGCGACGCGCAGCGCGGCGAGCGGCGCATCGTGCCGCGCGTGCAGCGAAACGACGATCGGCGCCAACCGGCGCAACGCGATGCCGCGCGCCGCTTCGAGCGATGGATCGAGCGTCATCGCCGAAACGAACTGGTAGGCGCTAAACGCTGCCGCGCTGACCGAACGGCGCGTGCTGCGCGACACGGAAGCCGTCGTCTTGCGATAGTACGAAACGTATTCGTGCAGATAGTAGACATGCTTGGCCGCCAGACACAACTGCGCGCCGAACACGTAATCGCAGCACGCGCCGACTTCCTCGCGGTACCCCACTGCCCGCACGAGCGCCGCGAGCGCCATCCAGCCATTGTTGGGGAACATTTGCACAAGACCGGTTCGTCCTGGCAGCGGCTGCATGCCTTGCGCGCGCCGTTTTCGATGGAACGCCGCATTGAGCGCCGCGCTTTTGTGGACATCGACATGACCTTCGGCATCGACCTCGTATTGATCGCCGAACGCGACCTGCAGATGCGGATACGTCGCCCAAAGCGCCGCGAGGCGCGCGACGGCGTCGTGCACGAGATAGTCGTCGTCGTGGATCAGCATGACGAGCGCGCCCGTCGCACGCTCGAAGAGGCTCGACACATTGCGTGCTTGCCCGAGCGGCACGTCGTTGCGTACATATCGCACGCGCGCGTCGTGCGCGTAGCACGCGGCGATGAGCTGCTGCGTGAGATCGTCACGCGAGTCGTCCCCGATCAATATTTCGATGTGCGGATACTTCTGCGCGAGGCAGGAGTCGAGGCACTGCACAATTAGTTCGGGCCGGTTGCAGGTGGGCAGGCAAATGGAGACCGTCAGCGCGTTTTTCATCTTCTTCTCGCTTCGTCGTTTGTTTATATCGGCGATTTTGTCGGCGATTTTCAGCGGCCGCTTCACAATGCGAAATCTTTCGCGTCGTTAGCAAGGTAGAAGAAAGAGGAAGAAAAATAATCCGAAAAAAATGGGTAATTAATACGGCGTTTGCGGTTCGGGTTCGTACGCCATACCGATTTACGCGATTCACGCGTGCATCGCCCTACCTAACTGGCGCGATGCCCCGCGCCTTCAGCCCGGATATTCGTCGTGACGCTTCCACCAGTTGCCGGTTTCGTTGCGGCCTTTCGGCGCGCGATCGAGCCACTGATACATGCCCCAGAGACTGTCGAGACCTCGCGAGTAGGCCGAGTACGTGTGATAGACGTCGCCGTCCTGCATCGCGAAGACGCTCAAGCCTGGTCTGTCGAGCGAATACGCGGGCGCGGTCGTGCCGACATCGGCGGCGCCTTGCTTGACGGTTTCGGGCGGGTCTTTCTGATCCATCGCGTGGCGATTTTTCGCATAGTTATATTCGATGCTGCCGTCGCGCTGCTGCTCTTCGGTGAACGACACGTTGAAGTCGAAGTTGAAGTCGCCATCGTGCGCGGAGGCCCATGGGAAGTGCCATCCCATGCGCTTCTTGTAGGCCGCGAGCTTCTCGATGGGCGCGCGGGACACGCACCACAGCGCGACATCGTGATGCGCGAGATGAATGGCGAAACCGTCGAAGCCATCCGCGATCGCGGAGCAAGACGGGCAGCCCGCCTTCCAGTCCGGCCCGAACATGAAGTGATAAACGAGCAACTGCGAGCGGCCGCCGAACAGGTCAGCCAGCGTGGCACTTCCTGTTTCCGTATCGAAGCGATAAGTCTTGTCGATGCGAACCCACGGCAACGCCTGACGTGCCGCGGCGAGTTCATCGCTTTGCCGGGTGAGTTCCTTTTCGCGCGAAAGAAGGCTCAAGCGTGCGGCCAGCCAGTCGTCGCGCGTTCCTGTCGTATGACTCGTCATCGTGCTTGTCTCCCGAGTGAGGTTTCGAAATGCACGGTGTTAGATTAGTACCGAACGCACACCTGAGGGGAGTGACAATTGTGGCGGGAATCTGAGGCGGCATGGATTCACTGATCAACGCGGCGGCGCGCGCGCTCGCGGCCGGCGACCCCCTTGGCGCGCTCAATCGTGTTGCATTGCGCGACGACGCCGCCGCGCTCGCACTGCGTGGCATCGCCATGGCGCAACTCGGCGAGTTCGCGCGCGCGAAGACCTTGCTGCGCAGCGCGGCGCGTCGATTCGGCGCGAAGGAAGCGGTTGCGCGTTCGCGATGCGTGGTCGCCGAAGCGGAGATCGCGTTGGCATCGCGCGATCTTGCGTGGCCGCAGAAAGCGCTCGATGCCGCGCGCGTCACGCTCGAAGCGCATGGCGACCACGTCAACGCGGTCCATGCGCGCATTTTGGCGGTGCGCAGGCTCGCGTTGCTCGGCCGGTTGGACGATGCTCGGCTCTTGCTCGCATCGCTCGACGCGGTAAGTCTTCCACCGGCATCGGAGGCCGCGCGCGAACTCATTGCGGCGGCAATCGCGATACGGCGTGTGGAGACGCAGCCTGCGCGCGAAGCGTTGACGCGCGCGCGAGAGGCGGCGCATCGGTCGGGTATCGCCGCGCTCGAAGCCGAAGCGGAAAGCGCGTCGAGCGTGCTCGATGCGCCAGCGGCCAGACGTATCGCACAAGGCGAAGCGCGGCTCCTGCGGCTCGATGAAGTGGAGGCGCTGTTTGCATCGGCTGCGTTCATCGTGGATGCGTGTCGCAATGTCGTGCGCGAAGGCGGCGTGACCATTGCGCTCGCCACGCGTCCGGTGCTTTTCACGCTGGCGCGCGCGCTTGCTGAAGCATGGCCGGACGATGTGCCGCGCGACACGCTCATCGTGCGGGCGTTTCGCATGAAGCATGCGGACGACACGCATCGGGCGCGCTTGCGGGTCGAGATCGGGCGCTTGAGGACGATGCTGCAATCGCTCGCAACGGTGAGCGCGACGCCGCGCGGCTTCACGCTGACGCCGCGTCGGGCAGATGAAGTCGTCGTTCTGGCGCAGCCGACGGAAGACGCCTACGCGACGCTGCTGGCCGTTCTCGCCGATGGTCAAACGTGGTCCAGTTCGGCGCTTGCGTTGGCGCTTGGATCGAGCCAGCGCACGGTACAGCGTGGGCTTACGACGCTCGCGGCGGCGGGCAAGGTTCACGCATACGGACAAGGACGCGCGCGCCGCTGGATGACCGCACCCCTGCCCGGTTTCACGACGGCCTTGTTACTCCCCGCTGGTTTGGCCTACGACTAGCATGAAGTCTCGATCAACCAGTGAGCAAAGAGGAAGGCGACATGAAACGCGCAAAGGCGGAGATCATCCGCGAATACGGACCTTTTCCCGAAGTGGAAGGCGTGCACGGCGTGAGCTGGGACGGACAGCAAGTCTGGTTCGCCTCGGGCGATGCCCTCAACGCGCTCGACCCCGAAAGCGGCAAGACCCGACGCAAGCTCGCGGTCGCGGCGCACGCGGGCACGGCCTTCGATGGCGAGCATCTGTATCAGATTGCCGAGGACCGCATTCAAAAGGTCGATCCAAAAACCGGCGAGGTCGTCTCGACCATTCCCGCTCCCGGCGGTGGCGCGGATTCCGGTCTCGCGTGGGCAGAAGGCACGCTCTGGGTCGGACAATATCGCGAGCGCAAGATCCATCAAGTCGATCCGGGCGATGGCAAAATTCTGCGCACCATCGATTCCGATCGCTTCGTCACGGGCGTCACCTGGGTCGATGGCGAACTCTGGCACGCCACGTGGGAAAGCGACGCGAGCGAACTGCGACGCATCGACCCGGCCACCGGCGAAGTCTTCGAGCGGCTCGACATGCCGGAAGGCGTGGGCGTCTCGGGACTCGAATCGGACGGCGGCGAGCGCTTTTTTTGCGGCGGCGGGCGCGCAGGCAAGATAAGAGCCGTGAAAAAGCCGAAGCCAGAATGATGCACCGGCGCTGTGCCGAAACCGTCAAGCCTCGAGTCGAAGACCAGGCATCCCCCTTGCGAACACGCTACTCCGACATTTCGCGCGCCGCGAATTAGCTTTACTCTGTCGGATTGGTGCGCGCCCTTCGCGCATCGTTCAAAGGAAAAGGATTCCCCGATTTGGATTCGACTTTTTTCGGTCGCCCTCAACTCGATTCATGGGTCGGCGAAACGGCGCGCTTCATACGCGATTTCGACTGGCGCAAAACGCCGTTGGGCCCGATCGGCGACTGGCCGCCGGTCTTGCGGTCGGTCGTGCAGGTCATGCTGCCCAACGCATTGCCGATGGCCCTGCTTTGGGGCGACGAAGGCACGCTCGTCTACAACGAAGCCTATGCGAAGTTCTCGGGTGTGCGGCATCCGGGCATCCTCGGCATGGCTATCGAGAAGGCATGGCCCGAGGCGGCGGACTTCAACCGTAACGTGATCGATTCGGGCATGCGCGGCGAATCGCTGACTTACCGCGACACGCGCTTCGTGCTGGCGCGCGAGCACGATCCCGTCGAAACATGGCTCGATCTGCACTACAGCCCGGTTGCATCGGATGAAGGCGTGCCGGTGGGCGTGCTTGCAGTCGTCGTCGAGACAACCGAGCGCGTGCTGCTCGAACGCAATCGGAGTGCGGCCGAAGCGGCGTTTCGCGGAACCAACGAGCGGCTGCAACTCGCGTTGAATTCGGGCGCCGTGCGCGGCACCTTCGTGTGGGAAATCACGCAAAACCGCGTAAAGGGCGACGAACGTTTCGCGCGCACTTTCCTCTTCTCGCTTCAGGAAGTGGAAACCGGCTTGCCGATCGAGGCGGCGCTCGAGATCATCCATCCGGACGACCGCGGACGCGTGACTTCGCTGATCGCCGCGACCTTGCGCGATGGCGCGCCGTATCGCGCCGAATATCGCATCCGCACGCCGGACGAGGGCTGGATCTGGATTCTCGCGTCCGGCCGCTGCGAATACGATGAAGCCGGAGCGCCGCAGCGGTTTCCCGGCGTGATCGTCGATATCAACGACCGCAAGATCGCCGAAGAAAGCCTCAAGGAACTGACGCGCGGTCTCGAAGACAAGATTTCCGAAGCCGTGGCGGCGCGCACCGCGGTCGAGGCGCAATTGCGCCAAAGCCTGAAAATGGAAGCGCTCGGCGCGATGACGGGCGGCGTCGCGCACGACTTCAACAACACTCTGCAGGCCATCAGCGGAAATTTGCAATTGATGCAGTATCTGCCGCCGACCGACCCGCGCGTGCCCGAACGCGTTCAGGCTGCGCTGGACGCCGTGCAGCGCGGCGCGACGCTCGCCTCGCAACTGCTGTCGTTCGCGCGGCGGCAGCCGCTCTCGCCGGTGGTCGTCAATCCGCAGCGGCTTTTTGCCGAGTTGCGCGAACTTCTGCAGCACGCGGTGGGCGCGTCGGTGGTGATCGGCGCCGCGTTGCCGGAACAGGCGTGGAATTTCTGCGTCGACCGCAATCAGCTGGAGAACGCGCTGCTCAATCTCGCGATCAACGCGCGCGACGCCATTCGCGGCGATGGCCGGCTCACGCTCACGTGTTCGAACGAGTCGCTGGATCACGCCGCGTGCGAGGGCAACGACCTGCGTCCCGGCGAATACGTGCGTCTTTCCGTATCCGATACGGGCACGGGCATGCCGCCCGATGTCCTCGAACGCGCCTTCGAGCCATTCTTCACCACCAAGCCGGAAGGACACGGCACGGGGCTCGGCTTGTCGATGGTGTTCGGCTTCGTCAAGCAGTCGGGCGGCCATATCCATGTGTCGAGCACGGTGGATGTCGGCACGACGGTGGAGATCTACTTTCCGCGCAGTTACGACGACGAGACCTCGTCGGCCGAAGCGGGCAGCATTCCCACGCACACAGGCAGCGCAACCGTGCTCGTCGTCGACGACGACGTCGCCGTGCTCTCCTCGACGGTCGCGATTCTCGAAGCCATGCATTACACCGTGCTCAAGGCCGCAAACGGCGACGCGGCGATGAGCGTGCTGGAAAGCGGCATCGGCGTGGACGTGATCCTGACCGACGTGGTGATGCCGGGCAAGGTGAAATGCGCCGATCTCGCCGAATGGGCGTTCGCCCAGCCGCAGCCGGTGCCGGTGATCTACGCGTCCGGCTATACCCGCGACATCATCTCGCGCGACGGCGTGCTGCGACCCAACGTGACGCTGCTGAACAAGCCTTATCGGGCGGAGCAACTGGCGAAGGAAATTGCGTCGGTGTTGAAACGCGAGTGAGCGCGCTTTCCATTCCATCTAAAGTATTTACCGATCCCGCCGTTATGCATCAGTAAGATAAACCAAAAGCAACAGCAACAGCGGACGGGGTCGAAGGTGCAGGGCAGAGCGTCTGATTTTCTCGGGATCATCGGCGAAAGCGTGGCCGGCGAATCTCACTATGTCGAATGCACACGGCGCCTGGACGGTTTTGGAGCCGCGTTCTTCGGCGTCTTGCTGGTCGCCGCGGTGACGCCTTTCATTCCGCTGCCGTGGAACCTGCTGCTGGCGGCCATCGCCATCGCGGCGGTCGTCGTGATCCAGCAGATGCAGCGCGCGCACCGGCAAACCTTCGTCGCGCGTCAGCTCTCGAATGGTCTTCTCTCCATCGCGGACGACTGCATCAAGCTTTTGAGTCCGGAAGGCAAGGTCGTCTGCATCTCCGAAGTCGGCCAGCGCCTGATCGAAGCGCGCGCCGCCGACGATGTCGTCGGCATCGACTGGCTCGCGCTCTGGGACGGCCCCGACGCGCGCCGCGCTTTCGAACGCGCCAAGGCCGGCGAATCCACGTCCTTTACCGGCGCGTGCTGCACCATGCGCGGCAATCTGCGCTGGTGGACTTCCACTTTCGCGCCGGTCTACGGCGAGTTCGGCAAGCTGATAGCGGTACTTTGCAAGTCGCGCGACATCACGGCGGAGCGCACGCTCATCGACGAATTGCGGGGCAAGGCGCGCGTGCAGAAGGACATGGAAGATCACGTCGATGCCGTGTTCTGGACCGCGAGCCACGACTTCCGCGAACTGCTGCATGTGAGTTCGGCATTCGAGCGCATGTGGGAAATGCCCGTGTCCGCGCTCGAAGCGGACGAGACCGCATGGTCGCAGCGCGTGCATCCCGAGGATATCGCCGGGCTGCGCACGCAGATGCGCGCCGCCGTCAACACGGCCATGCCCGCGCAAAGCTATTTCCGTTTGCGCTTGCCAGAGGAACGCACGCGCTGGGTTCGCGCGGATATCTATCCCGTCAGCGAAGACGGCGCGGTGTCGCGCGTGGTGAGCGTTTGCGTCGATGCCACCGAGGAGCGCAACCGGCTTCAGCAATTGCATCGCCTGGCGAACATCGACAGCCTCACGGGTCTTCATAATCGCAACGCGATTGTCGAGGCGCTCGACGCGCGCTGCGCATCGGGCGAGCCGTTCGCTTATCTCTTCGTCGATATCGACCGCTTCAAGTCCATCAACGACACCGCCGGCCACACCGCCGGCGACACCGTGCTCAAAGCCCTGGCCTCGCGCATTCAGGAAGCGCTGCCGCCCGATGCAATCGTCGCGCGGCCGGGCGGCGACGAGTTCACCGTGATCCTGCCGGGCGCGTTCGATCACGAACAAATCGCGCGGGCGTGCCGACGGCTTGCCATTGCGTGTCATCGCCCGATAGCGATGGATTGCAAGAGCATCGCGATGACCTGTTCGATCGGCGTGGCGCTCTTTCCCGAGCACGGCAGTTCGCCCGAGTCGCTCTTCATCAGCGCCGACATGGCCATGTACGCGGCCAAACGCGCGGGCCGCAACACGTTCCGCGTGTTCGGCGAGCGCGAGAAGGACGAACTGGCGCGCGCGCATCTCGAATCCGAACTGTTGAACGCGATTCGCCAGAACCAGTTCCTGCTGCATTTCCAGCCGCAATATCGCGTGGATTCCGGCACGCTCGTGGGCGTGGAAGCGCTGTTGCGCTGGAATCATCCGCTGCTCGGTCTGCTCGGTCCGGGCGCGTTCGTGCCGATGCTCGAAGAGAGCGGCTTGATCGTCGAAGCGGGGCACTGGATCATTCGCGAAGCCGTGCAGGCGGCGTCCCGACTCTCGCATGCAATGCCCGCCGTGCATTCGATGGCGGTGAACGTATCGCCGAAACAGTTTCGCGATCCGCGTCTCGTCTCCGTGCTTAGGCACGCGATCAAGCGATGCTGTATCGACCCGAACAACGTCACGCTGGAAATTACGGAGTCGGCGCTGATCGAAAACGTCGACGATGCACAGGACGTGCTGTCGAAAGTGCGCGAGATGGGCGTGCGGATTGCCATCGACGATTTCGGCACCGGCTATTCCAGTCTCAACTATCTGACGCGTTTCAGGCCCGACGTGCTGAAGCTCGACAAGTCTTTCGTCGATAACATCGCCACCGACGAGATGATGCGCATCGTGGTGGAAGGCGTGATCGAGCTCGCGCATAAGCTCGGTGTGACGGTCGTCGCGGAAGGCGTGGAAACGGCAGAGCAACTGGACTGTCTGCGCGAGGCGGGTTGCGACAAGGTGCAGGGCTATTTGCTGAGCCGGCCGGTCCCGCTCGACTCGCTGCTCAAGACAGTCACGAAAGTGCAGCGGCTGGCAGCGGGCTGACGCTGCGGCCTGCTTGTCGGCACGGCTCGCAGGCGGGTATACAATCGACTTGTTTATCTGTCGCGCGTTCGAATGCGCCTGCCGCCATCATGGAAACTCCATCGACCAAGGAAACGCCCAAGAAGCGGATGTCTCCCGTCATGCTCAACGTGCTGACCGCGCTCGTTGGCATCGGCACGCTTGGCGTGGGTATCGGCTGGCTGATCTATAGCTGGGTCGTGGATTTGGAAGTGCCTTACTTCGCCATTCCGCTCGTGCTCACCGTGCCGGTGATCGCCGCTGTCGCGTTCCGTAACTGCTGGGACTGAAAACACTCGATTTGATCGACGAAAAAAAACGCCGCGTTCTTATACGCGGCGTTTTTTCTTGATGCAATGCATTCGTTGGTAGGCTCGATTGGATTCGAACCAACGACCCCCACCATGTCAAGGTGGTGCTCTAACCAACTGAGCTACGAGCCTGTGAAGCGGCGGATTATAGAGAGCGGCATCGCAATGCACAAGAGCGCACGCAAAAATTTTTGCGGCGGCGCGGCAGGCTTTCAATTCGCCTCTCAGGGCAAGTCCCGAGTCGGCTATTTAGCCGGGCATTACCTTGACCCCAAGCGTCTCCCTAAACTTGCGTCACAAGGAGGAGACGCCATGTCAAAGCTGATCCACACGATGATTCGTGTGCAGGACCTCGACCGCTCGCTGCGCTTTTACCAGAACGCGCTGAATCTCGAGACGGCGCACCGGCTGGACTTCCCGGACTTCACGCTCGTCTATTTGCGTAACGACGAAACCGACGCTGAAATCGAACTCACGTGGAACAAGGGACGCGCCGAGCCCTACACCCATGGCGATGGCTACGGACACGTCGCCGTGAGTGTCGCGGATGCCAAGGCCGAGCGTGAGCGTCTCATCGAACTGGGCATGACGCCCAACGACCTGCGCGAATTCCGCGACGACGACGGCGCGCTCATCGCCCGTTACTTCTTCATTCAGGACCCGGACGGATACAAGATCGAAGTGCTGGAGCGGCACGGCCATTATCAGTAACACGATTTCGAGCAGCGCATACACATAAATAAGCTGTTGCAGTACCCCACAAGGAGATAGACATGCGAGACACGATCATTCCGATCGTCGCGCCGCGGCGGGCGGGCGACGTCATCGAGGCGGGCGTGCGGCACTCGGAAACGCAAGCCGCGCCGCCTAAAATTGCGTTGACACGACGCGAATTCCTGCGCGGTTCGGGCGTGCTGGTCGGCACGCTCGCCGTAACCTCGGTGTTCGCGAGCCTGGCGCCAAGCCGCGTGTGGGCGCTCGAACTGCAAGGGTTCGACACGCATCAGGGCGAAGTGTTGCTTGCGTTCACGCGCCAGGTGTTTCCGCATCCCACGCTGGACAACGCCGTGTATGCGCTCGTCGTCAAAGACCTCGACGCGAAGGCCAAGGCCGATCCGGCCGTGCGTCAACAACTCGCCGATGGCATCGGCAAGCTCGATGCCGGCGCCGGTTCCGACTGGACCAAACGCGCCGCGGCGGACCAGGCAAAGGATGTCGCGGCGCTTGCCGGCACACCGTTCTTCGAAACCATTCGCAGCACCGCGGTCGTCTCGCTCTACAGCAACGCGATGGCGTATGCGCACTTCGGCTATGGGGCATCGAAGGGAGACGGAGGCTATCTCTATCAGGGCTTCAACAATCTGTCATGGCTGCCGGACCCGCCGGTCGCCGCAAGCGGACCGATTCCGAAAGACGGCTGATTGCGCGCGGATCGAAACGACATCGGGCGAGCAGGCAGCAGCGCCGACTCTCGCGATACAGCGGACACAGCGGAGACAGACATGTACGCAGGCAACAAGGTGCAGTTCAAGCAGAGCGACGACCATGTGGTCGTCATCATCGGTTCGGGCGCGGGCGGCGGGACGCTCGCCAACGAACTTGCGCAGAAAGGGATCGACGTGGTGGTGTTGGAAGCGGGCGGCTCGCATACGCAAAGCGATTTTGCGACGGAGGAATGGAACGCGTTCCAAATGCTGTCGTGGCTCGACAAGCGCACGACGTCCGGGTCGTGGCGCGTGGCGAAGGACTTCCCGAATCTGCCCGCATGGATCTGCAAGACGGTGGGCGGCACCACCGTGCACTGGGCGGGCGCGAGCCTGCGCATCCAGCCGTGGGAGTTCAAGGCGAAGTCCACGTATGGCGATATCAAGGACGCGAACCTGCTCGACTGGCCCGTCACGCGCGACGAGCTGAACCCGTACTACGACCGCGCAGAGAAGAAGCTGGGTGTCACGCGCACCAACGGTTTCCCCGGACTGCCCGGCAACAACAACTTCAAGGTGATGTCGGCGGGCGCGGAGAAGGTCGGATACAAGGAATGCAACACCGGCCACATGGCGATCAACAGCACCGTGCGCGACGACCGCGCGCATTGCTTCCAGCGTGGCTTCTGCTTTCAAGGCTGCCGCATGGGCGCGAAGTGGTCGACGCTCTATACCGAACTGCCGCGCGCGCAGGCCACGGGGCACATGGAGTTGCGCACGCAGGCGCACGTGGTGCGCATTGAACACGATGCGCGCGGCAAGGCGAGCGGCGTCGTCTACTACGACGCGAGCGGCAAGCTGCAACGTCAGAAAGCGCGCGTCGTCGCGGTGGCGGGCAATTCCATCGAGACGCCGCGCCTCTTGCTGAACTCGCAATCGAGCAAGTTTCCGGACGGGCTCGCGAACGGCTCGGGACAGGTGGGCCGCAACTATATGCGCCACACGACGGGTTCGGTCTACGGCGTGTTCGAAGACAAGGTCGAGATGTTCAAGGGCACGACGATGGCGGGCATCATCGAGGATGAAGCCGTGTTCGATCCCAAGCGCGGTTTCGCGGGTGGCTACCATCTGGAAACGGTGTCGCTCGGTCTGCCGTTTTATGCTGCTTTCGTGGATCCGGGCACGTGGGGTCCGAGCTTCGCGCAGACCATGGATCAGTACGCTTACACAGCCGGCATGTGGATCGTCGGCGAGGACATGCCGCGCGAGACGAATCGCGTGACGCTCAATTCGGACGTGAAGGATCAATACGGCCAGCCGGTGGCGAACGTCCATTTCGACGATCATCCGAACGACCAAGCAATGCGCGAGCATGCCTACAAGCAGGGCAGCGCCGTGTACGAGGCGGCCGGCGCGAAGATGACGTATCGCGTGCCGCCGTATCCATCGACGCACAATCTCGGCACGGCCCGCATGAGCGCGCGCGCCGAGGACGGCGTGTGCAACAAGCATGGCCAGACCCACGAGGTTGCGAACCTGTATATCTCCGACGGCAGCCAGTTCACGACGGGCGCGGCGGAAAATCCGACGCTCACCATCGTGACGCTCGCGATCCGGCAGGCGGATTACATCGCGGGACAGATGAACGCGCGCCGCGTTTGAATGGATGCACTAATGCCTGCCATGCTTCCGGGTCCGACTCGATTGCTGGACGAGTCGCCCGGGAGTAGGGTTGACCGGCAATCACGGGAGGGCTTTCTCATGTGCGGGGTTTATATCAACGCCGATCCGATTCTGTATGAATCGCGCACGCGCTCGCTGCGCATTCACGGAGTGATCACCACGGTCAGGCTGGAGAATCTGTTCTGGGATGTGCTGCAGGAAATCGCGGAGCGCGAAAATCTGACAACGAGTCAGTTCGCGGTGAAGCTCTACGACGAGTTGATCGCACTGCGTGGCGAGATGCCAACCAACTTCGCCTCATTCTTGCGCGTGTGCTGCCTGCGGTATCTGTCGATTCGCGAAGTGAAAAAGGCGCCAGCCGAAAGCGAAGCGCGCGTGGGCAATGCGTTGAATGATTCGGGGTTGAGGGTGTTGAAGGCGCGGTAGCGGCTAGCGCCGCCGCCAGTCCAGACAGCGCTGAACCCCTCAATTACAAGTCCCATCGATATACTCGAACCCCGAAGCGATCGCAAACCTGATCGCTTCTTCCACGCAATCGAATTCCCCCGGCAGTTGCACCGAGCGCTCGCGGCCGTCCACGTCCTGAATGCGCGCCATCGCGGCAAACGCATCTCCATGCCGGACTGCCGCCGGCGTGACCAACATATCTCTGTAGCTGAAAACCATCGTTATCTCTAATCGCAATCAATTCTGTCAGCGGCGCTGCCTGTGGAAAACCCTAATTTGGCACGCTCTGCACCGATTAACGGCATCGGCAAACGTTTCTTTACAGTGATTTTCAACTGGCTTTGAGTGGCCTTTCCAATACGTTTTCATTTCTTGCGACTTTCCTCAGTCGAATGTGGCGACGACAACATAAAAGCCGTCGCGTCTCGATCAGAATCGGTTCCGTCTTACGAATAAAAACAAACGCTTCAAGGCAGCACCATAGCGGCCAGAGGCATACGGGGAAGTCATGCAGCGAGATAAAAACAATTCGCTCGAGAAGGGTTTCAAAACCCTCCGGCGAACGACCGCAGTGTGCATCACGTTTTGGGGAAGTATCACGGGCGCTCACGCGCAGGACGCGGAAGCGCCGGCCATCGCCACGCATGTGACGACCTCGGCGCAAGCTCAGCCGCTCATTTCGCTGCCGAGCACGCCGACGCCCAGCCCGCTGAACCGCGGCACCGCGCTGCCCGCCGCCAATGGTGCGCCTCTCAGCTCGCGCGGCACGGTGAACGGTTCGTCATCGCTCGACAGGGGCGATACCCTCGCCGATACCCCGCGTGCCCGCGGCGCCGACGTCAACGGTCAGAAGCCGCTCGACGATGCGCTCGGCGGCGTCGTCACCACCGACACCGTGACGCTCGCCGGCCAGGACTTCTACAACTGGTTCGCGCAGGCATGGGGCGCGATTCCCCTCTCCGAGCGCTACATCGTCTCGGTGCACGAGCGGCCCTCGGCGCGCTACGGCAGCCTCGTGTGGGTCGAGTTCGGGCAACGCCGCGTGTTCCAGGCGTTCCTGCCGATCGCTCGCTCCAATGTGAAGCCGGTGGCGGAAAACGCGGCCCAGATCGCGTTTCAGAACGTCATGCAGGCCGACATATCGCGCCTCTTGTTCCGCGACGCCGACATGGCGACGGACGAACTCTAAAAAAAGCAACACGGCCAATTACGGGGATTCACGATGAAGATCACTGCGCCCGCAAAACGCGCGATGCTCGCCTGCGCGCTCTCGACGACGCTCGCCGCCGCACACGCCACCTCGCTCGTCTACGAACCGGTCAATCCGAACTTCGGCGGCAATCCGCTGAATGGCACAAACCTGCTCAACGAAGCGAACGCCCAGAACAAGTACAAGGACCCGTCGCTGTCGGATCTCGGCACGAGCAGCCAGTCCACGCTCGACCAGTTCAACACGCAACTGCAGCAGGCGATCCTGTCGCGCGTCGCATCGTCGATTTCGAGCTCGATCGTCGGCACCGACGGCACCTTGCATCCGGGCACGATCAATACGGGCAACTTCTCGATTGCGATCACGCAAGTCACGGGCGGCAATCTGCAAGTGACGACCACGGACAAGACCACGGGCGCATCGACGACCTTCGTCGTTGGCAACGGACAGTGAGCTCGAACATCGTCATGAACAAGAACAACTTCAAATTTTCCGCGATGCGCGCCGCGCTCGGCGCCGCCGTCATCGGCTCGATGCTGCTCACCGGTTGCGTGACCGCGCCGATGCCCTCGGCGGGAAACGCAACCCTCACGCCGCCGACGCGCGTGACCCGCGATCTCACGCATCTGCCGCCGCCGAAGGGACGCATCGTTGCCGCCGTGTATGGCTTTCGCGATTTGACGGGCCAATACAAGCCGTCGCCGGATAGTTCGTTTTCCTCGCAAGTGACGCAAGGCGGCGCGTCGTTCCTCGTGAAAGCCATGCGCGATTCGGGCTGGTTCACGCCGGTCGAACGCGAGAATCTCCAGGACCTGCTCACCGAACGCAAGATCATGCGGGCGCTCGAAACGCCCGACGACAAGAACCGCGCGATTCCGCAGATAGGGTCGCTGGCGCCGGCGAGCATCGTGCTGGAAGGCGGCATCGTCGGCTACGACTCGAACATTCGCACGGGCGGCGCGGGCGTCGCGTATCTGGGGATTTCGGCGTCGCAGCAGTATCGCGTGGATCAGGTGACGGTGAACCTGCGTGCCGTGGATATTCGCAACGGCACCATTCTCAACAGCGTCTCGACCACCAAGACCATCTATTCGATTCAGGTCGATACGGGCGTGTACCGCTTCATCGGCTTCAAGGATCTGTTGCAGGCCGAACTCGGCATGACGCGCAACGAGCCGCAACAGTTGTGCGTGAACGAAGCGATCGAATCGGCGCTCGTGCATCTGATCGTGCAAGGCGTGGCCAATCAGTCGTGGTCGCTCAAGGACACGAAGGACTGGTATGACCCGACCATGCAGCGCTACTTGCAGGAAAACCAGGGCTATGCCGCGACGATGGAGCAGATCAATCCCGCGTATAGCCCCGAGAAGATCGATCCGCCGAGCGCATCGGCGGCCAAGAGTTAAGGCACATTGATGGAGGAGACTGAAATGAAGTCAATGCGTTCCTTGACACGCGCCCCGAAAATCGCGCTGCTCGCGGCGTGCGGCGCGGTCGTGAGTGCATCGCTCGCGGTGTTCGCGGCGGACCTCTCGCCGATCTCGGACTTCGGTCCTTCGGAGCCGGGCTTCGGCGGGCAGACGGCGCGTGTCAATCAGGCGGGCGCGGGCAATCGCATCGTCGGCCTGCAGGCAGGACAGAACGTGCTGCTCGCCAATCAGGCGGGCGTGGCGAACGCCGCCGCGACGGCGCAGGCAGGCAACGACAACTGGACGGCGCTTTCGCAGTCGGGCAGCGGCAACCAGTACGCCGGTTATCAGGCCGGAACGAACAACCGCTCGGTCACGGTGCAGAGCGGCAGCGGTAATGCAGCAGCGGTCACGCAGATCGGTTCCTCGATGTCTTCGCAGGTGACGCAGTACGGCGCCGGCAACGAGGTTTCCATCCTGCAAAGCCGCAACGGCGCAGGCGTGTCTGTGACGCAGACGGGCGGCGCGAGGGCTTCGGTCCTCATGAAGTAGGTGCCTGAACGCCATGGTCGAGTGCCAGGGTGAGAGGAGACCGCGGTAACGCAGTAAGGTGTGATGCAGGAGAGTAGGTGGAGTCGTGCCGGCTGACGGTAGGGGCCGTCAGCCGTTAGGGTGACTAATCGAAGTACTCAAAATATCAAATCAACGAGGCATAAAAATGAAAGTCAAGGCATCTATCATCGCTATGGGTCTGGCAGCACTGGCATCGACGGCAGCTTTCGCCGACAACTCGTCGGTAGGCGAAAAAGCCTTCGTGACGCAGATCGGCGCCGGCAACACGGCTACCGTGACGCAGACGGCATCGAGCAACGACACGGTCAATGTTCTGCAAGGCGCGAACAACGCGCAAGCTACTGTCACGTCGTCGAACGGCTCGAACAACGACACCGACATCAAGCAACTGAGCGGCGCGGCGAACTCGAAGCTCGGCGCGACGGTCACGCAAGACGGCGCACACAGCGAAACCACCCGCATCTCGCAGAACGGCACGAACTCGACGGCCAACGTAACGCAAACCAACGCGTCGCAAGACAAGGACACCGTCAACCAATACGGCGCCAACAGCAAGTCGACGATCTCGCAAACGGGCGGCGGCTCGAACACCGTCACCATCAATCAAGGTTCGACGCTTGGCAAGATCGACGGCGGCGAAGCCACCGTGACGCAATCGGCCACGATCGGCAACACGGTGAAGATTTCGCAAGACCGTGACCACGGCAAGGCCGTGGTGCAAACCACGGGCGGCGGCTACAACGACACGACCGTGACGCAAACGGGCGGCGTGACCGACACGTCGGTTCAGCAAAACAACGAATACGCCGACACGGTCAAGATCACGCAGAACGGCGCGGAAATCGCCAACGTCTCGTCGACCAACGGTGGCAACAACCACACGACCATCGACCAGAGCGGCGCCAACTTGCCGAACCTTGCAAGCGTGCATCAGATCAACGCGCAAAACGAGACGACCAACATCGTTCAGTCGGGCGCCGCGTTCAACACCGCTTACGTCGATCAACTGTACGCTTCGAACGACCACGCGACCGTCGTCCAGACCGGCAGCAACAACACGGCTTCGGTTGCACAGCGCTTCGGCGGCGGCAACACGGCAAGCTCGCTGCAACTCGGCTCGTCGAACAAGGCCGATCTGACGCAGGACAGCGCGGGTGAATCGAACATCGTGTCGTCGCAAATCGGCGATCTGAACACGGCGAAGGCTTCGCAGTCGGGCTCGTATGAAGACTTGCTGCTGACGCAAGCAGGCTTCGGCAACGCCGCGACCTCGTCGCAAACGGGCGCCAACAACGTCGGCGTGATCACGCAGATTGGCCTGGGCAACAACGCATCGGTGACGCAAGCTGGCTACGGCAACACGGCTGTCGTGACGCAAACGGGCACGGGCAACAAGGCGACCATCGCACAGAAGTAAGCATCGCGGTTCTTGCAGTACCTTGCGGGCGGCTCATGCGGGAGCCGCCCGTTTTTTATTTGCGTGTCTTATTGCGTTACGCGCCTTGCCCCGGGAAAGGCACGAAGGCGGCGCTGCAATCGACCGGGCCTGACGTGCCCGTGTTGGTCGAACGCGTGACCGTCACGCTGCCGGCGGTCTGAAAGGGCAGATTCGTTCCATCCGCGCCAATGGCAATAAGCGCATCCGACACGGCGAAGCCAGCCGGCGCCATATCCGCGATAACGTTGTTGAGCGAAATCACGAGCGGATTCACGACCGGCGGATTCGGCACACCCGCCGTGCCGCCGGACCATCCGGAGCCTTGCATGATGGGACTTGCCGAATTGAAGCCCTGAAACGTATAGCTCGATGCATTCACGATACGCACGCCATCGAGCGCGATGCCCTGCATGTTCGGATAAAGGCCGCCATTCTTCGTCGCGCTGTAATACGGCGAGAAGATGAGTGCCTGCGGGTTGCCGTCCGGCGACGACGAAGGCGTGCGGATGCAAATGTTCGAATAGCGGATGTTCGAGATCAGTCCGCTGCGGCTCCAGTCCGACTTGATGCGCAGGCCGTTGTCCGCGCCGTCGATCGCGAGATCGTAGACATTGACGTTGCTCACGCTCGGCAAGACGCCGTTGACCGCGACGACATCCGGATTGGCCGCGCCGTTGTCGGTGCCAGCGGTTTCGCTGCCGATCGACATGCCGTGGCCTTCGTAGAAGTGACTATGCGCAACGGTGAGGTTATAGGTCCGGCCGTTGACCGTGCCCGTGCCGCCCTTGATCGCCATGTTGTCGTCGCCGGTGCGGATGAACGAATAGGCGATCAGGATGTTGCTCGCGTCCCCCGCGAGCCTGCCGGGATTGCCCGCATTGCTCGTGATGACGCCCGAACTGCCGGGATCGATGCCGTCGGTGTTCTTCGCGGTGGCGGGGCTATACGGCATGCCGAGATAGTTCGTCATGGCTTCATAGGCGGCCGTCGGCGTGTAGATCTTGACGGCCCATGCCGTGAAGCCGTCGATGCCGCTCGGCACCACATGGAACTTCGGCGCATTCTGCAACGTCACGCGGTACAACGTGAAATTGCGCCCGTTGCTGATCTGGACGAGGCGCGGATTGTTCTGCGCCTGATTCAGCACCTTGTTGGCCTTCCAGCCGATGTCCCACCAGCTCATGGTGGTGCCGTCGGGGCGTTTGAGCAGATTCGGGTCGTTCGGCACGCTGCTCACGAGGGGACTGCCGCCGCGCCCGTCGATGACACCGTCGCCCATCACCGCGACATTGGCGACCTTGCTCGCGTTGATGAGCGCGAGGCAGCCGTTGTCGCTCGCGGTGATGACGCCGCAACTCGCCGTCCCCTTGGTCTTGTCGTACTGACGTGGGTCGCGCGACGCGAAGAGCGTGACGCCCTGATCGATCCACAAGGTGATGCCGGTCGGCATGGTCAGCGCGCCTGCGAGAAACGCGTTCGCGCCGCCCGATCCGGCCATCAGATGCACGGCCTTGTTGGTCGCGAGACTCGTGCTCGACTTGTTCGCGCAGTCGTTGAGCGCGGCCTGAATGCGCGCGGTGTCGGGCGCAGTGTCGGTGGCGTCGGCGCTATCGGGCAGGAGGCCGTTTGGCAGCGCGGAGAGCGTGGCGGGCAGTTCCTTGCAGACTTGCGCGGCGGTGGGCAACGACGGTTCGGGCGGCAATGCGGCGTCGTAGAGCGTCGTGCCGACCTTGAAGCCTGCGGGCGGCGTGACGACGGCCGAGTCACTGGCGGGCGCGGCATCGGACGCGGTTTGCGCAGGCGTGGCGTCGGAGGCGGTTGGCGCCGGTGTAGCGGTCGATGCAGGAATAGCTGCCGATGCAGGCGCAGCCGCCGAAGCCGCCGAAGCCGCCGAAGCCGCCGAAGCCGCTGAAGCCGCTGAAGCCGCCGAAGCCGCCGGTGCTTCGCCGTTATTCTCGACCGCCGCGTTTGTCGGCGTGGACGAAGAGCCGCCGCAAGCGCCGAGCGCGAAAGCCGTCGTAACCGATAAAAGCCACGCGGCCGCGATCCGCGACGGACTGCTCTTGGTTTCTCTCTTTGAACTGCTGTGGATGCAATTTCTCATGCTTGGGTCAAAGCCTCGTTGTTTGAATACGTCATCCGAGGGAGAACGCTGCCTGATGTCATCCGATAAGGCGGCGCAATCTTCTCATGTGGTCGTACAACTTCGAGGAGAATCTTAGCGATCCGAATCAAGAGAGATACTTGGGTTTGTCCCTTAAGCCATTTATAAGAAAAACATAAGAATCGCCGGCGAACTTGTCTTCGAAATCGCCGGTTGAATCGGTTTCAACGTAAGCGCGTCCTGGCTGGCGGGTACGGAGAAGACCCCGTCAACTGCTAGAAGGCATTAAAAACCGGTCGACGATATCCACGATCTGCGCGCGCTTGGCCACGAGAAACGCTTCGGCTTTCATGTCGATATCGAACAGCGTGCCGAAGGTGTGCTGATTCGCGATGCAGAAAAAAGCCAGGCTGCTGATGGTCATGTGCACGTCCTTCGCGCTGACATCGCGGCGAAATACGCCTTGCTCGCGGCCGCGTTCGAGGATGGCGTCGAGCAGGCGAATGATGCCCTGATTGCTTTCGCGCACCACGCCCGATTTCGCGAGGAATGCGCCGCCTTCTATGTTCTCGCTTGCCACGAGCCGCACGAAGCTCGGATGGCTCACGTAATAATCGAACGTGAAGGCGCAGATTTGCGCGAGCGCTTCGCGTGGTGGCATGTTGGCGTCGCCGAGCGCTTCTTCCTCGCGACGGATGCGCTGATATGCCGCTTCGAGCGTCGCGATATACAGTTTCTCTTTTGAATCGAAGTAGTAAAAGACGAGCCGTTTGGTGAGTCCGACGCTTTGCGCGACGTCTTCCACGCGCGTGGAGGCGAAACCGTTTTGAGCGAACGCTTCGGCGGCGGCTTCGAGCAAGGCCGCTTTCGTGCGTTCGGCGTCGCGTTGTTTAGGCTTGATCATGCGGCGAGGCTTCGAGTCGGTGAGAGACGCGATTGTATGCTTAACATGTTCCATCGCCGTCATTCGTGAAGACTTCGCGAGTTGGTGCTATGTTGCTGCCGGAGATACTTCCGTCAATAAGATTGCGCCAGTCAAAGGAGTGCAACACATCATGAGACATCGTTTGATCAAAGCGGCAAGTATCCTGTTCTTATCGACAGGTTTTGCGTCGGGCGCGTATGCGCAATCCACGGTCACCATGTATGGCCGTCTCGATGGCGGCATCGAATATCTGAACCACGTGGCGAACGGTCAAGGCGGCACGTCCTCGCGCTGGAGCGCCGAAGGCGGCGACTGGGGCACAAGCATGTTCGGGCTGAAAGGTATCGAAAATCTGGGCGGCGGCACGTCGGCCATCTTCACGCTCGAAACCGCCTTGCAGATCATGAACGGCACAACGGGCGGCGGACGCATGTGGTCGCGGCGCGCTTATGTGGGGCTGACTTCGAAAGAGTGGGGGCAATTGCAGGCCGGCCGTAATCTTTTCATCGATAGCGACGGCGTCTGGGAATTCGATCCCTTCGTGCAGCAGGCGGTGTCGTCGGCATCGCTCGTGAGAGGACGCAACTGGCAGCAAAGCAGCAATAACGTCGAATATCACAGCCCGGTGTTTCATGGCCTCGACGTGCAGGGGCAGTATGCGTTCGGCAATCAGCCGGGCGCGTTCAACAAGGGCGCGGCAGGCGAGTTCGGCCGCTCGGACGGCATCATGCTCACCTATCATTCGTCGATGCTCGACGTGCGCGGCATCTACGATGAACTGCGCAGCGTGGATGGCCGGCTCGACAACATCTTCCAGGCGTCGCGCGAATACTTTGTCGGTGCAAACGTGAAGGTCGACAAGTTCAAGCTGCAGGCCGCGTACACGCACTACGCCGCGCCGGATTCGCCCGCAGGCGTGGCGGATAGCGCCGATCACTACTGGCTCGGCGCGACTTACCAGTGGACGCCGCAATGGGCCGTGACGGCCGCGGGCTTTTACATTCACGTGGGCGACGGCACGGGCGATACGGCGCACGATCCAGCCAGTCACGCGACGCTCTATGCGCTCGGCACGACCTACAACTTCACCAAGCGCACGTTCGTCTATGGCACGGTAGCCTACGTGCGTAACAGCGCGAACGGCACGTTTTCGGTGTTCGCCACGCCGCGCGACACGACGCCCAGCACGAGCCCGCTCGCGGGAGAATCGCAAACGGGTGCGTATGTCGGCCTGATGCACATCTTCTGATTCAGGCTTCGCGGCGCAACCAGTCTGCAAGACGCGTGCGACCCAGACGCGCATCGGCGATCGGCACGAGCGAATTTTCTTCGAGCGTGCCGCCGAAGTACGTGGCGTTTGTATCGACGACGACATTGCGCGTGTCATTCACCGCCTGAAGATAGCGCGATATCAATTCGTTCATGGGCGCGCGCTCCGGTCCGGCTATATCGAGCACGCCATTCAGCGGCGCGGTCAGCGCGATATCCGCGACGATGGCCGCCACGTCGTCCGCTGCAATCGGCTGAAATCGATGCGGCGAGAGACGCGTTTGGTCATCGCTCGTACAGACATCGGCGATGCCTTGCAGAAACTCGAAGAACTGCGTCGCGCGTACGACGGTGTAAGGCAAACCCGATTCGCGAATCAGCTTTTCCTGCTGGTCCTTTGCGCGAAAATAGCCGTTGTCCGGCATGCGATCCGTGCCGACAATCGACAACGCCACATGATGTTTCACGCCCGCTGCGTGTCCGGCTTCGATCAGGTTCATGGTCGACGTGCGGAAGAACGCCATCACGTCATCGGGCGCCCATGAAGGCGCGTTCGTTACGTCGATAACCGTGTGCGCGCCCGTCAACGCTTCCTTCAAGCCTTCGCCCGTGACGGCATTCACACCGCCGCGCGACGATGCGGCCAGTACATCGTGAGCCTGTGCGCGCAGAATGGCGACTGCCTTCGCACCGATGAGCCCCGTTCCGCCAATAACGACAATCTTCATGTCCAGCCTCTTCAAGTGGATGAATGGTTGAAGCCATTGTGCAAGAATGATGGCTCACCCAAAAGGGACAAGATTCGCAAGATTGACTAGGCCATAGGATGCGTCATGGCGTGGAACATGGAAATCGACCGGCGCGAGGAATTGCCGATCTATCTGCAGATTTGCGAGCGATTCAAGTCGGCTATCGCGGCAGGGCATTTGCGGCCCGGCGACCGCGTGCCCGCCTTGCGAGGCTTGGCGACGCAGCTCAACACCGCGCGCGGCACGGTGGAGTTGGCCTACAGCATCCTCGTCAACGAAGGCTATCTGCACATGCGCGGCGCGGCGGGTACGTTCGTATCGTCGTCGTTGCCTCCGTCGGCGACCGCCGCGCGATCGCGCAAGAGCCGTGACCGCGCGCTTGCGCCCGCGCAGCCTCCGCGTGCGGATGACATCGGCAACGACGCGAAGCCGCTACGCCCCGGCCTGCCCGCGCTCGATGCCTTTCCGCGCAAGGTCTGGAGCAGGCTCGTGGCGTATCGCGCGAGAAGCGGCGATGTCGCCGCGCTCACCTATCCGGAACCAGCGGGCTATGGACCGTTGCGCGAGCACATTGCAACGTATGTCGGCTTGTCGCGCGGTGTGGAATGCTCGCCGGAACAGGTGTTCGTGACCAACGGCTATCGCGCGACGCTCGAACTCGTCTTGCGCGGCCTCGCTCGACCGGGCGACAGCGCGTGGTTCGAGGAACCGGGCTATCTGCTCGCGCGTAACTTTCTCATCGAAGCGGGACTGCGGCTCGTGCCGGTCCGGGTCGATGACGAAGGTCTCGATGTCGAACGCGGCGTGGCGCTCGCGCCGGATGCGCGCTTTGCGTTCGTTACGCCGTCGCATCAGAGTCCGCTTGGCGTCACGCTTTCGCTCGCGCGGCGCATGAAGCTGTTCGACTGGGCGAATCGCGCGGGAAGCTGGATCGTGGAAGATGATTACGACAGCGAGTTTCGCTACGTCGGGCGTCCGTTGCCGGCGTTGAAGAGCCTCGACCGGGATGATCGCGTGATTTATTGCGGCACCTTCAGCAAGGTGCTGTTTCCCGGCTTGCGGCTTTCGTATGTGGTTGTGCCCGAGCGGGCCGTCGCGCGCTTCGGGCAATTGACGAGGAGCACCAACGCGGGCTCGCCGTATCTATTGCAGGCGGCCGTGGCGGACTTTATCGCGCAAGGGCATTTCGCGCGGCATCTCAAGCGCATGCGTGCGTTGTACGACGAGCGTCGCACCTTGCTTGCCGATGCGCTCGTGCAGGCGTTCGGGGCGAGGCTGAGCGTAGAGTTGCCCGCTGGCGGCATGCATCTGGTGGCCATCTTCAATGCGGGCCGCGACGGTCCCGTGGATGATCTCGCTGTCGCCGCGCGCGCCCGCGAGGCAGGGTTCGCGGTGATCGGTTTATCGGCGTGGTATCTGGGCAAACGCACGAAGCGCACGTTGAGTGGCCTCGTGCTCGGCTTTGCCAATGTCGGCACCGCAGCGGAAGCGTCGCGTCTTGCGCGCATGCTGAGGCGCGCGTTCGATGGTTAAGGCGCGATTAGAGCGCGACGGAATCGCTCGAAGCGAAGAGCGCATGATGCGCGAGCCTGGCGCGTGCAACACGCAATGCGTCCTCCACTGCGGCGTCTCCCATGACGAGCCCCTGCAGCAACAAGAACTGCACGCTGTGAATGCCGATGGAACCCAGCGCATATCGCAGATACGGCGTCAGAAAGTCCGGCTGACGCGCGCGTTCCCCTGTATGGAAACCGCCGGACCCGACGATCACGAACGTGGGCCGGTCGCGCATCAAGCCGATCTTGCCTTCGGGCGTGGCCGCGAACGTGCGATGAATGCGCAACACATAGTCGATCCATAGTTTCAACGCGGCGGGAACGGTGAAGTTATGCATCGGCGTGTTGATGATTAGCGCATCGGTCGCTTCTATCTCGCCGACCAGCGTTTCGGAGAGATCGAACGCGCTGGCATCGGGCGTGCGCGAGGTAACGTTGCCGGCATAATCGCGTGTGATGGGCGCAAGCGGATGCGCCGTCAGATCGCGTTCGATCACTTCGACGATATTGGTGCTGCGCAGACGCTCGATCATCTCCATGGCGAGTCGATGGCCGTGGCTGTTCTCGCCATGCGGGCTGGCGTTGAGCAGAAGAAGTCTCATCGCGTCTGCTCCGTCGTGTCGTTCAGCGTCTCGACGAAATGCATGCCTCGCGCGAGCAAGCCATTGCGGTAGTAGAAGCGCTGCGCGAGCGCCATATGCAGGCCTGTGTCGAGCACGAAGTGGGCGCAATCGGATTCGCGCGCGATGTTGCGCACGGCATCGAGCAGGCTTGCGCCGATGCCGCTACGTTGCAACTCGTTCGTGACGACGAGATCGTCCACGTAGACAAAGCGTCCATATATCAGATTCATCTGCGTGCGATAACCCGCGAGTCCGAGGACCGTGTCCGCGTCGGACGCGGCGATCAAACGGTAGCCTTGTTCATGCTGTGCTCGCAGTTGCGTGCAGAAAGCCGTGGCATCCGTCAGATGCGGACGCAGTTGTTTCATCACCGAGAAAGCGCGCGTCCAGTCGGCGGGCGTATCGAGATGGCGTATGACGATCCTTGGGTTCATGCGTGTTTCTCCTTGAGGCATGAACCGTACGATACATTCTCGATGACCCAGCGACGAGGGCCAAGAAAGCGCAAACCAACTAGGCCAAGATTTCAGCACACACTCGGCAGACGCTGCGCGCAAATGTCGAGCACATCGGCGGGATCGCGGCGCCACCAGTTGTCCTTCGAAAAAATCTCCACTTCGATCAAACCGTCATAGCCCGCGCGTTCGACTGCGGCCCGCAGCGCCGCGAGTTCGATCACGCCGTCGCCCATCATGCCGCGATCGAGCAACATGTCGCGCGTGTCGCGCAGCCAGTCGCATACGTGAAACGCACGAATCCTCTTGTCGCGTCCCGCCGCGCCTATCGACTCGAGGAGCGCCGGGTCCCACCAGCAATGGTAGGCATCGACAGCGATGCCGAGAAAGCCATCCGCATGAGGATCGATGTCCGTGCATATCGCCAGCGCTTGCGCGATCGTGTTGATGGCCGAACGTTCTGCCGCGTACATGGGATGCAGCGGTTCGAGCGCGAGCGGCACGCCGCAGTCACGCGCGGTTTCATGCAATAAGCCGATGCCTTCCGCTATCTGCTCGCGCGCGCCGCGCAGGTCGCGACTGTCATCGGGCAGCGCGCCCACGACCATGACAAAGGCGCGTGCGTCGAGAATCGCTGCATCTCGCAGAGCCGCGCGGTTCGCTGCAATGTTCGCGTCGAACCCAGCACGCGTCGTCGCCGGAATGTAAGTCGAGCGGCAATAGCCCGTCACCGTGAGTCCGTGCGCGCGAATCTGCCGTGCAATCTGCTTGACATCTGCTTGTTCCACCTCATGCCGCCACGGCGCAATGCCGCCGAATCCCGCACGCGCGATACGGTCGATGGTCACGTCGAGCGGCTCGCGATGGCCAAGCGTCGCCGTGTTGATCGAGCATAGATCGAGTCTTCCTTGCAGGCTGCGCATGATGTCAGGCGCCGCAACCGAGGGCCGATAAAACCGCGCGCGCTCGCACAATCGCTTGCTCGGGATCGCGCAGTAGGCCGGCGCGATCGGCAAGACGCAATACATCCGCGAGATACACGGGCGGCCGCATGCCGTGATGCCCGCCGAGCATGAAGAAGTGATCCTGAAAGCCGTTCAGATACGCGAGAAACACGACGCCCGTCTTGTAGTACTGCGTCGGCGCACGAAAAATATGGCGCGATAGCGGCACGGTCGGCGCGAGCAACGCGTGATAGCGCGCGTGATCGTTGACGGCGAGCGCGGCGAGCGCCTGCGATGCGGCGGGCGCAATGGCATCGAAAATGCCGAGCAGCGCATGCGAATGCCCGACCTCGTCGCCTTCTATCAGAACAGGATAGTTGAAGTCGTCGCCGGTGTACATCTTCACGTCATGCGGAAGGCGGCGCCGAAACGCGATCTCCTTCGCGTCGTCGAGCAGCGAAATCTTGATGCCGTCGATCTTCGCCGCGTTCTCGCCGATAATGTCAAGACACGTCCGCGCCGCGCTCTCGTAGTCTGGCGCGCCCCAATAACCCGCGAGTTCCGGGTCGAACATGTCGCCGAGCCAGTGCAGGATGACGGGCTCATTGCACATCGACAGGACTTCACGATAGACGCGCCGGTAATCGTCGCCATTTCGCGCCACCCGTGCGAGCGCGCGGCTTGCCATCAGGATGACGCGGCCGCCTGCGTGCTGGATGGCTTCGAGTTGTTCGGCGTAGGCGCGGATCACGTCGTCGCAAGAGCCGACTGTATGCGGCGCGACGTGGTCGGTGCCGCAGCCCGAAGCGATCGAAGCGCCGGGCATGTCACGCGTATCCGCTATCGTGCGCGTGATCAGCTCGAGCGCGCTCTTCCACGGCAGGCCCATGCCGCGCTGCGCGGTGTCCATCGCTTCGGCGATACCGAGCCCTTGCCCGATCAGATAGCGCCGATACTCGAGCGTGCGTGCCCAGTCGATCGCAACGGGTTCGTGAAGCTCGCCGCTCTTGCGTGGATCGGCGACGACATGTGCCGCCGAGTATGCGACGCGATTGAACGGCGCATCGGGTTGGCGCGGCACGAGCGGCGTGCCAATCAGACGATAGGTTTCTAGTGTGCCGCGTTCGGTTGGAAGCGTGATCTGCATGCGTATGCTCAGTATTTGTGAACGAGAAGACCGCCGTCGATGCGAATCGGCTGGCCGATGCTGTAGGGCAAGCCGCCCGTGGCGAGCGTGCGCACGGCGGTAGCCACTTCTTGCGGCGTGCCCCAGCGCTTGATCGCGGTGAGACCGTGTTCCATTTGCACGTCGTAGCGCGCTTTCGAGGGCGCCGTCATCTCGGTTTCGATGAAACCCGGCTGCACTTCGTAGACGCCCACGCCGAAGTCCGCGAGCCGTAGCGAGAAGAGCGTCGTTGCCATGGAGAGACCGGCCTTGGACACGCAATACTCGCCGCGCCGCACGGAGGCCGCGACGGCATTCGACGAAGTAATGGTGATGATCGACGGTGGATAGTTCGCCCCAGGCGCAGCGGTATTGCGCGCGATGCGCCGCCCGAACGCCTGCATCAGAAAAAACGTGCCGCGCGTGTTCACCTGGAGGCACCGGTCGTAACTTTCCGGCGATACATCGAGCAAATCGCCGCGCGACATCACCGAGACGCCCGCATTGTTGACGAGACACGTCACCGGTCCCAGACGTTCTTCGATTGCGCCGAACAGGCTGTCGTGTTGCGCGATGTCGGCGAGATCGGAGAGTTGCACCGCGCATCGTGCGCCGCGTGCGATGACGGCGTCGCGGGCATCGTCGAGTTCGGCGGATGCGGCGATATCCGTGATGGCGATATCGAAACCGGCGCTTGCGAGTTCCAGCGCGATCGCGCGGCCAATGCCGCGACGCGCGCCGGTGACGAGCGCAACGGGACGTTCGTTCATTGCCCTTTCCCTCCATGATTTGTAAGTAACGATACGGTTCGTTATTTATAAAATCAAGCGATATCGAGCCGAAGAGGGTTTTTACCTAGCAGGAGAGCGGCGGCAGAGAAAGGCCGCCGAAATGCGGTCAGCGCGGACGCAGCAGGCTGAGCACGGTATCGATATTGAATTCGAGGCGTTCGCGCAGCGCCTCTTTCGAGACGAAATCGAAGCCGAAGATCACTTCGCCGGTGAAGCGATTGGTCAGGTAGTAGTAGCCGATGGCCGCGAGCGTCAGATGCAACTGGCGCGCGTCGATGCCGCTGCGGAAGTCGCCGGCCGCGACGCCACGGTCGAGAATCGACTGCAGCATGTCGATGAAACCGCCGTGCAGTTCGCGAAAACGCAGCGACTTCTTCACATGCCGCGCGCGATGCAGATTCTCGCTATTCACGAGCGCCATGAACTCGGGATGCTTGAGGTAATACTCCCAGGTGAACGTCATGAGCGCGCGGATGGCCTCGGCGGGCGGCAAGTGGCCGAGTTCCAGCTTGCGCTCCGCGTCGCGAATATCGGACCACGCGTCTTCCAGCACCGCCTGAAAGAGTTCGTCCTTGCCCTTGAAGTATTCGTAGATCATGCGCTTGTTGACGCCCGCCTTCTCGGCGATCGAATCGATGCGCGCGCCACCCAGCCCGACTTTCGCGAATTCCGCCTTGGCCGCGGCCAGGATCTTCGTCTGCGTCTGGATTGGATCGCGCGTGCGTTTGGTTTTCTTCGGCGCGTCCGGCGCTTCGGCGGTCGTTATCGGCATTGCCCCGTCTCATTCGTGTTCGAAGCCTGAACGTTAGCCGACGCCGCCGGCACTGGCAATGCGCGGACTGTCGACGTGATCATCGTAAACCCCACTTTGTTCATCGAGCGCTTGAAGCCAATCCGAGCGTGTGCCAACATCTTCCTTAAGTAACGAACCAGTTCGTTTTTAAAGAATCAGAGCGAGGTAATTTAAATTGGATAAATGGATTCACGCCAAGGCCGTCGCGAACGCGATCCCCGACGGCGCGACGATTGCAATCACCGGTTCCGGCGGCGGCTTGCTGGAACCCGACGCCGTGCTCGCCGCCATCGAAACGCGTTTTCTGACGACGGGGCATCCATGCGACTTGACGATGGTTCACGCGCTCGGCGTCGGCGACGGGCGCGGCAGCGGTCTGGGCCGTTTTGCGCACGAAGGCATGGTCAGGCGCGTGATCGGCGGACATTGGGTCTGGTCGCCGGCCATGCAGCAACTCGCCGAGAGCGGCCGTATCGAGGCGTACAGCTTTCCGGGCGGCGTGATTGCCACGCTGTTTCGCGAGATCGGGGCGAAGCGTCCTGGCGTGCTGACGCGCGTCGGCTTGCGCACGTTCGTCGATCCGCGCTTCGGCGGCGGCAAGCTCAACGATCAAACGCATGAGGATCTCGTCGAACTCGTGACGCTGGGCGGCGAAGAGTATTTGCGCTACATGCCGTTTCGCATCGACTGGGCCATCGTCATGGCGTCTTCCGCCGATGACAGCGGCAACCTCACCACGCGCCACGAACCCGCCGACCTCGATATCTACGCGGTCGCGCTCGCCGCGCACAACAACGGCGGCACGGTCGTCGCGCAGGTGAAGACGCGTTCGCAAGACTACGTGCCCGCGCGGCTCGTGCGCGTTCCCGGCGTGATGGTCGACCGGATCGTCGAGACGCCCGCGCAACGTCAATGTGCGATCAGCGACTACGACGCGGCGTTGAGCGGCGAAGCGCTCTTGGAAGCGCACTCTTCGAACGATGAGGCGGCTTATCCCGAAGGCATGCGCCTGATTGTCGCCGAGCGCGCGGCACGGGAACTTGGCGTGGACCAGTCGGTGAACTTCGGCTTCGGCTTTCCGGGCGCGATTCCCGCCGTGCTCGCAAGACAGGGGCGCGCCAACGACTACTGGGGATCGGTGGAGCAGGGCGTGCATCGCGGCGTAATGCTCGACGGCGCCATGTTCGGCACGGCGCGAAATGCCGATGCCATTCTCCCGAGCGTCGATCAGTTCGACTTTTACAGCGGCGGCGGTATCGACGTGACCTTCCTCGGCATGGGCGAGTTCGACGAAGAAGGCAACGTCAACGTGTCGAAGCTCGGCAGCACGGTGGTCGGCCCGGGCGGATTCATGGACATTGCACAGGGCGCGAAGAAGATCGTCTTCTGCGGCGCATTCGAGGCGAAAGGTCTCGAAGTGAAGCAGCACGCCGACAGCCTCGAAATAGTCACGCCCGGTTCGGTGCCCAAGGCCGTGAAGCGCGTGCGCCATGTCACGTTCAGCGGTGTGCAGGCGCGTCTCGAAGGCAAGGAAGTCCTCTACGTGACCGAGCGCGCCGTGTTCCGGCTCGATGCGCTCGGCGTGCGGCTCATCGAAGTGGCGAAGGGTATTGACGTGCGCCGCGACGTGCTCGCGCGCATGGCGTTCGAGCCGCTCGTCGACGAGCATTTGCTCGAAGTGGAGTCGGCCGCATGACAACGAATCGGAACGAGGAGACAGGCATGCAATCGGAATCCGGCATTCGCTTCGCCGTCGAGGGCGGCATCGCGGTCATTACGCTCGAACGCGTGGCGCGTCATAACGCGCTGACGCTTCACATGCTCGACGAAATCGCGCGCGCCGTGAAAGAAGTCGAACGCAACGATGACGTGCGCGTCTTGCGCTTCGAAACCGCGAGTCCGCGCTTCTTTTCGAGCGGCGCGGATATCAACGAGTGGGGCGACATCGATCCCCAGAAGATGGGCACGCGCTTCATACGCGAGGGAAATCGCGTGTTTCGTGGCATCGCGGAACTGGATATTCCGACCATCGCGGTGCTCTCGGCCAGTGCGCTTGGCGGCGGACTGGAACTCGCGCTTGCATGCGATCTGCGCTATGCGAGCGTCGATGCGAAGCTCGGTTTTCCCGAGGCCTCCGTCGGCGCGATTCCCGGCTGGATGGGCTGCGCGCGTCTCGCGGAACTCGTGGGCGCGGTACGCACGCGTGAACTGATTCTGCTCGGCGAACCTATCGATGCCGCGCGCGCGGTGGCTTGGGGCATCGTCAACGAAGCCTTGCCCGCGGATACCTTGCGCGTACGTGTCGATGCCGTGAGCGCGTTGCTCGTCGGCCGGTCGCGGACCTCGCTGTCGGTTGGAAAGCGGCTGCTTCGACTAGTCGAAACGGGCCAGGCAGAAATCGCGCACGAACTGGCGGCTTCGGTATGCAAGGCATCGCCGGATGCGCTCGAAGGGGTGGCGGCTTTTCGCGAGAAACGCAGCGCGAGATTTTAGTGCCTCTCGGCGCAGTCATCGTGGGCCAGATAATTACTTAGTAAACCGTATGAAGTGGAGAGAGACAAGACATGGACCGTTCCAGTTACCGCTGGCGCATCTGCGCGCTGCTGTTTTTTGCGACCACCATCAACTATTTGGACCGGCAAGTGCTCGGTCTGCTCAAACCCGCGCTCGCGGTGCAGTTCAGTTGGACGGAGACGCAATATAGCTACATCGTCGTCATTTTCACCGCTTGCTATGCAGTGGGCATGCTGCTGTCGGGAAAGCTCGTCGATCGCGTCGGCGTGAAAATCGGCTATGGCGTGTGCGTGTTGTTGTGGAGCATCGCGGCGTGCGGACACGCGCTCGTGCGCAGCACCTTCGGCTTCGGCGTGATGCGAGCCTTGCTCGGCTTATCGGAATCGGGCAGCTTTCCATGCGCGGTAAAGAGCGTATCCGAATGGTTCCCGCGCAAGGAACAGGCGTTCGCGGTCGGCATTCTGACTTCGGGCACGAGCATCGGCGCGGTGGTGGCGCCGGCGACCGTGCCTTGGCTCGCGGCCGTGTACGGATGGGAAGCGGCTTTCTTCGTCACCGGCCTGACCGGTTTCGTGTGGCTCGGCTTCTGGTACTTCATGTATCAGGCGCCTTTGGAACACAAGAAGGTGTCGCGGGAAGAACTTCGCCTGATCGACGATGGCGCTTCCACCTACGCCGCGCCGCAACCGCGCATCAGCTGGTTCGCGCTCTTGAAGTTGCGGCCGACATGGGCGTTCTTCGTCGGTAAATTGCTGACGGATCCCATCTGGTGGTTCATGCTGTTCTGGCTGCCTTCGTACTTCAATTCGCGCTTCAATCTCGACTTGAAGAACCTCGGGCTGCCGCTCGTGATCGTGTATGTCGCGACGTCCATCGGCAGCGTGGGTGGCGGGTGGGTATCGTCGAAACTGATTGCGCGCGGCTGGAGCGTTTCGAAGGCGCGTGGCACGACCATGTTCGGCCTCGCGCTGCTCGTCACGCCAATTGCATTCGCGCCGTGGATCGACAACATGTGGGCGATGGTCGCTTTGCTCAGTCTCGCGGCGGCGGCGCACCAGGGCTGGTCGGCGAATCTTTTCACTACCGCGTCCGACATGTTTCCGAAGCAACTGGTCGGCTCCGTGGTCGGCATTGGCGGATTGGCGGGTGCCTTGGGCGCGACGCTCTTTCCGCTTTTCGTCGGCGCGGTGCTCGACCACTTCAAGTTGCTCGGCAACATCGGCGCCGGTTACAACGTCATCTTCGTGATCTGCGGCAGCGCTTATCTCATTGCGTGGCTCTTAATGCGCGTGATTCGCGCGTCCAGGACGGTGACCGATGTCGACGGCCTGCAGGCCGACGCGAGTTAAAGGCAAACGATAGAATCGTACGTATCGCCGTGCGCTTCTATTGTCCTCATGCCGCTCAATCCTGCTTCGCCGCTCGCCCGTCTCATGCTCGCGCCCGTGCTGCCCGGCGGAATAGTATGGATAGGCTTGCGCACGGCGCGGCGCGCGCCCATGCAACAGGTCGAGAGTACGACGGCGCTGACAGGCGGCGGCCTTGACGGCGACCACTACAGCCGCAAGCAGGGCAATCGGCAAGTGACGCTGATACAGCTCGAAAGCATGCGTGCCATTGCGAGCCATCTTGGCCGCGACGAAGTCTCGCCATTCGATCTGCGACGCAATATCGTCACGTCGGGCATCAATCTGCATGCGCTGAAGGACCGTCGGTTTCGTATCGGCGATGCGGTGCTCGAAGCGAGCGGCGAATGTCATCCCTGTTCGCGGATGGAAGAGACTTTCGGCGTCGGCGGCTATAACGCCGTGCGCGGCTTCGGCGGAATCACGGCACGCGTGATCGAAGGCGGAGCGATCGCGCTTGGCGATGCGATCGTGCCTTTGACGTAAGATAGCGCGCTTCCGAACGTCCATTATCGAACAGGAGCGTCAAGCGTGATCGAGCCGAAGAGCGTATTCAAGGACAACCTGGCGCAGTTGCCGGGCATCGATGGTATCGGGCGTATCGATCTGATCGATAGCCGAGGCGCGGTGGTGTGGAGCATCGAAAACAAGCCGGGCAAGCAGGGCTCGCTCGCGGTGTATCACTATCTCAAGCAGGCCTTCGGCACGCTCGATGTCGAGGCCGCCGAGTATGGCCTCGCTCTTTTCGCCGAACATACGACCGATGCGCGCAGCCGTCCGGGCGCGCATCCGAATGTGGATCGGCTGGTCGAGATTGCAAATGGCGGCGAACCGTTGCGTATTGAAGTGATCGCCGCGGAATGAGAAAAAGCGGCCACGAAGGCCGCTTTCATCGACTTAAGCCGACACATCGAGCTGACACATCAAACCGGCCTTAACTCCACCCGCTTGATGTCCTTGACGATCACGAGATAGGCAAACACCGTGATCAGCGCATTGACGCCGACGAACGCCAGCGCGCCGTTGAACGAGCCGGTCCGCGCGAGGATATAGCCGATCACGATCGGCGTGACGATGCCCGCCGCATTGCCGAACATATTGAAGATCGAACCCGACAAGCCGATGGCTTCCTTCGGCGCCGTATCCGCGACCACCGCCCAGCCCAACGCGCCGATGCCCTTGCCGAAGAACGCGAGCGACATCAACGCCACGACGAGCCAGTCCGCATCCACATAGTTGCAGCCGATGATGCACGACGACAGCAACATGCCGGCGACGATCGGCAGCTTGCGCGCGAACGTGACCGAACGCCCGTGGCGGATCAGCGAGTCGGACAGCACGCCGCCCAGCACGCCGCCGAGAAAGCCGCAGATTGCAGGCAGCGAGGCGATCAGGCCCGCTTGCAGAATCGTCATGTGACGCGCCTGCACGAGATAGATGGGAAACCACGTCAGGAAGAAGTACGTCAGCACGTTGATGCAGAACTGCGCGAGATACACGCCGAGCAGCATGCGGTTCGTGAGCAACTGACGCACGGCGCTCCAGCCCAAAGCGTTGCCACCGTTGCCACCGTTGCCACCGACGCGCCCTCGCCGATGCCCGCGCACGAGGCCGCCGCCTTCCTCGATGTAATCGAGTTCCTGCTTGTTGATGCCCGGATGATCGGCGGGATTCTTCATGACAGCGAGCCATGTCAGCGCAAGCAGCAAGCCGGCGATACCCATGACGATATACACGTGATGCCAGCCGAAAGCGTGCGTGAGCCAGGCCATCAACGGCGTGAACACGACAGCGGCGAAATACTGCGCCGCATTGAAAATGGCCGATGCCGTGCCGCGTTCGCTCGTCGGAAACCAGCTTGCGACCACTTTGGCGTTGGCGGGGAAGGCGGGCGCTTCGGCCGCGCCCATCATGAAGCGCAGCACGAACAATGCGGTCACGGCGGTGGCGGCGCTGCCGAGCAGGCCGATCGAGCTTTGCAGCAGCGTAAACAGCGACCACAGAAAGATACTCGCCGCATACACGCGCCGCGCGCCGAAGCGGTCGAGCAGCCAGCCTGCGGGAAGCTGCGAGAGCACATACGCCCAACTGAAGGCCGAGAAGATATACCCCATGCGGATGGCGTCGAAACCGAACTCGGCGCGCATCGCGGAGCCGGTGACCGACAAGGTCGCGCGATCCGCATAGTTGAAGGTCGTGATCACGAAGATCAGCAACAGAATCACGTAACGCACTTTCGTGCGCTTCATGGCGTCGGCCGGAGCAGCAGCGCGGCTCATCGACATGGCAATCTCCTTTTGGTTACGGCAAAAAAACGCGCGGCGCTCGTTGATGACGGCGCCGCGCGTTTTTGTGTCTCCTGCCTGTCGTACTCTTACTGTGCGCCGAGCTTCTTGATCAGCACGTCGAGCTGGGCAACTTCTTCCTCGGTCAGGTCGGTGAGCGGTGCGCGCACCGGGCCCGCGTCGTGACCGACCAGCTTCGCGCCCGCCTTGACGATGCTCACCGCATAGCCCGCACGGCGATTGCGGATGGCAAGGTACGGCAGGAAGAAGTCGTCGATCAGCTTGCCGACGGTTTCGTGGTCGTCCGCCGCGATGGCGCGATAGAAGTCCATCGCGGTCTTCGGAATGAAGTTGAACACGGCCGACGAATACACCGGCACGCCGAGCGCCTTGTAGGCGGCGGCGTAGACTTCCGCGGTCGGCAGGCCGCCGAGGTACGAGAAGCGGTCGCCCAGACGGCGGCGGATGGTGACCATGGGCTCGATCTCGCCCACGCCGTCCTTGAAGCCGATCAGGTTCGGGCAGCGGTCGGCCAGACGTTCGAGCATGTCGGCGTTGAGCTTGGAGTTGGCGCGGTTATAGATGATGACGCCCATCTTCGGCACGGCCTTGCAGACTTCTTCGGCGTGAGCCGCGATACCTTCTTGCGACGCTTCGGTCAGATAATGCGGCATCAGCAAAATGCCCTGCGCGCCGTTCTTCTCGGCTTCCTGCGCAAACGCGATGGCCGTGCGCGTCGGGCCGCCCGCGCCGGCGAGAATGGGCACCTTGCCACGGCACACTTCGGTGGCCGTCTTCACGATCTGCGAATATTCGGGTTGCGTCAGCGAAAAGAACTCACCCGTGCCGCCCGCCACGAACAGCGCCGATGCGCCGTAGGGCGCGAGCCATTCGAGGCGTTCGGCGTAAGTATCCGCGCGGAAATTGCCTTGGCTGTCGAAGTCGGTCACGGGAAAAGAAAGCAGGCCTTCGGAAACGATTTGCTTGAGTTCTTGCGGTGTCGTCATGGTGTTATCTCGGTGGGCAGCGTCCGGCGGTTGCAGCGCTTATAGGTCATCGTACAACATGGGGTGACGTCGTACAACCGAAAGTGATTGAATTCGGCGCTATTCGGGGTAAACACCGACCAAAAGACAGCGGCTATGTTGTAGGATGACATAACTCTAGCCGGCAGAAGTTTTCGCGCCAAGGATCATCAAGAATGAATCAGTCCCCGCTCTATATTCGCGTGCACCCGGACGATAACGTCGCGATCGTCGTCAACGACGGCGGTCTGGGCGAAGGCGCCATGTTCGCCGACGGCCTCGTGCTGCGCGAGCGCGTGCCGCAAGGCCACAAGGTCGCGCTGGCCGATCTGCAGGAAGGCGACGCGGTCATCCGCTATAACGTCGTGATCGGCTATGCGAACAAGCCGCTGCCAAAGGGAAGCTGGATCAACGAGCACGTGCTGCGCATGCCCACGCCGCCCGAGTTGCACGATCTGCCGATCGCGACCATCAAGGCGCCGGACAGCTCGCCGCTCGAAGGCTTCACGTTCGAGGGGTATCGCAATGCGGACGGCTCGGTCGGCTCGCGCAACATCCTCGCCATCACGACGACCGTGCAATGCGTGGCCGACGTCGTGCAGCACGCGGTGACGCGCATCAAGACGGAACTGCTGCCGCAATACCCCAATGTCGACGATGTCGTGAGCCTCGGCCATACGTACGGCTGCGGCGTCGCCATCGACGCGCCCGACGCCATGGTGCCTATCCGCACGGTGCGCAATATCGCGCTGAATCCGAACTTCGGCGGCGAAGTCATGATGGTGAGTCTCGGCTGCGAAAAGCTGCAGCCCGAGCGCCTGATGCCGCCTGGCACCATTCCTATCGCGGCGGCATCGGTGGAAGTGGACGACGTTGCCGATATCGGCGATCTCACGGCGGACGAGAACGGCGGCGCGGTCGTGCTGCAGGACGAATCGCACGTCGGCTTCGAGTCGATGATCGATTCCATCATGCGCATGGCCGACTCGCACCTGAAACGCCTCAACAATCGTCGCCGCGAGACGTGTCCGGCGGCGGACCTCGTGATCGGCGTGCAGTGCGGCGGCAGCGACGCCTTCTCCGGTCTGACGGCGAATCCGGCAGTCGGTTTCGCGACCGACCTGCTGGTGCGTGCAGGCGCGACCGTCATGTTCTCGGAAGTCACCGAAGTGCGCGATGGCGTCGCCCAGTTGACGGCGCGCGCCGCGAACGGCGAAGTCGCGGCGGCGATCATCCGCGAGATGCAGTGGTACGACGATTATCTGAAGCGCGGCGGCGCGGATCGCAGCGCGAACACCACGCCGGGCAACAAGAAGGGCGGGCTGTCGAATATCGTCGAGAAGGCGATGGGGTCCATCGTCAAGTCGGGTAGCTCGACCATTTCGGGCGTGCTTTCGCCGGGCGAAAAGGTCAAGCAGAAGGGCTTGATCTACGCGGCGACGCCCGCGAGCGACTTCATCTGCGGCACGCTGCAACTGGCTGCGGGTATCAACCTGCATGTGTTCACCACCGGACGCGGCACGCCGTACAGCCTGGCCGAAGTACCGGTCATCAAGGTCGCGACGCGTTCGGATCTGGCGCGGCGCTGGCACGATCTGATGGATATCAACGCGGGCACCATCGCGACGGGCGAAGCGACGATTGCGGACGTGGGCTGGGAGTTGTTCCGTCTCATGCTCGATGTCGCGAGCGGAAAGAAGCAGACGCGCGCCGAGAAACTGAAGCTGCATAACGCGCTGGTTCTGTTCAATCCGGCGCCGGTGACCTGATTTTTTATCGCTGTTCGCTGGAACGATGCGCCCCGTCACCGGCATGGCTGGTGAACGGGGCGCAGTGGTTTGTGGTGGTGAGCGCGTCGAGGCGAGCGCTGCCGTCGCTGCTTGCCGCGATGGCTCCGGGTACACTACTTGCCCCTTGAAACGACCGTCCCACGCCTGGCCCTCATGCCCTCCATCGCTCCCGCACTCGAATGCCGCCGCCTCAGCAAGTCCTACGGCAACGGCCGCATCGTGCTCGCGGGCCTCGACTTCATCCTCGAATCGGGCGAGTTCGTCGCGATCATGGGCGACTCGGGCGTCGGCAAGTCCACTTTGCTGAATCTGATCGCCGGTCTCGATACCGCCGACAGCGGCGACGTACTGATCGATGGCGCGCCGATGTCCACCCAAAGCGACGATGCCGCCACGCGCACGCGCCGCGAGAAACTCGGCTTCGTCTTTCAGGCGTTTCACGTGCTGCCGCATCTCACGCTCGCGCAAAACGTCGCCGTGCCGCTGCTGCTCAACGCCATGCCGCCCGCGCCCGCGAACGCGATGCTCGCCGCTGTCGGTCTCGCGGGCCGCGACGATGATTTGCCGCGACAGTTGTCCGGCGGCGAGTTGCAGCGCGTGGCGATTGCGCGCGCGTTGGTGCATCGGCCGCGCCTCATTCTCGCCGATGAACCCACCGGCAATCTCGATCCGCAAACGGCGCACGAAATCCTCGCGCTCTTGCGCCACGAAACGAAATCGACGGGCGCCGCGACCATCATGGTCACGCATTCCGAAGCGGCCGCCGCGGTTGCCGATCGCGTGCTCGTGCTCGCGGACGGCACCTTGCACGAGGCGGAATCGCTCGCGGCGTTCAACGCAGCGCGCGTCCAATGACGGCGCTCGCCGCCGCGCCCCGCACGCTCACGCGCTGGTTGCTCGGCGCGCAATGGCGCAGTCATCGCGGCCGCGCGCTGGTCGCCATACTCACTATCGCGCTTGGCGTCGGGCTCGGCTACGCGGTGCAACTCATCAACAGCGCCGCGTTCAACGAGTTTTCCGCCGCCGCGCGCAGTCTGTCCGGCCAGGCGGACTTGCAGGTACGCGGCGCACAGCCGTTCGTCGATGAAAACATCTATCCGCAACTCGCCGCGCACGAAGGCGTGGTCATGGCGAGTCCCGTGCTCGAAGTCGATGCCGCCGTGCCCGGCCGCGATGCGCCGCTCAAGGTGCTTGGCATCGATGTGTTCCGCGCCAAGCGCGTCGCGCCGGACCTCACGGGCGTGCCGTCCGCCGACGCGCCGTTCGACGTGCTGTCGGGCGATGCCATCTTTCTGTCGACCGCCGCATTGCAATGGCTCGGCGCGCGCGCCGGTGGCAAGGTTGCGTTGTTGAGCGGGACCGAGAAGGTGCCGTTGCGGGTGGCAGGCGGAATCGCGCGGGCATTGCCGGGACAGCGCATCGCGGTGATGGACATTGCGGCGGTGCAGACGCGCTTCCATATGACGGGCAAGCTGTCGCGCGTCGATCTGCAACTCGCGCGCGGTGTCGATCGCGACGCCTTCCAGCGCGAGCTGCAGCAGTCGCTCGGAGCGCGTTTTGTCGTCGGACAGACGCGCGATGTCGAAAGCCGCACCGACCGGCTTTCGCGCGCGTATCGCATCAACATGAACGTGCTGGCGCTCGTCGCGCTTTTTACCGGCGCGTTTCTGGTGTTTTCGACGCAAGCGGCGGGCGTCGTGCGCCGCCGCGCGCAATTCGCGATGTTGCGCGTGCTCGGCATGACGCGCAGGCAACTCGTGCGGCAGATCATGCTCGAAGGCGCATTGCTGGGCGTGGTGGGCGCGATCATCGGCATTGCGCTGGGTTATGCGGTGGCGGCGGTGGCGCTGCGCTTTTTCGGCAGCGATCTGGGCGGCGGCTACTTTCCGGGCGTGCAGCCGCGAGTCGGCTTCGAACCGCTTGCGACGGCCATCTTTCTTGCGCTCGGGATTGGCGTGGCGCTGGCGGGGACGCTCGTTCCCGCGCTCGAAGCGGCGCGCGCGCGGCCCGCGCCCGCGCTCAAGGCGGGCAGCGAGGAAGCCGCGCTCACGCCGCTGCGCAAGCCGTGGCCGGCGTTGATCTGTCTTGCGCTCGGCGTGGTGCTGACGCAAGTGCCGCCTGTCTTCGATGCCCCCATCGCCGGTTATCTCGCCGTCGCGTTTCTGCTCGTCGGCGGCATCGCGCTCATGCCGCGTCTGACGGCCATCGTGTTTCGTGCGGCGAGCGTCGGCTATGCATCGCGAAAGAATAAGGCGCCGCGCGCGCGCAGCACGATCGCCACGCTTGCGCTCGCGCGGCTTGCGAATGCGCCCGGTCAGGCGTCGATTGCCATGGGCGGCGTACTGTCGAGCTTCACGCTGATCGTCGCGATGGCGATCATGGTGGCGAGCTTTCGCGTGTCGGTGGAAGACTGGCTCATGCATCTGCTCTCCGCCGATCTCTACGTGCGCATGGCGTCGAGCGGCGATACGGGCGGCTTGCGTCCGGCCGAGCAGGCGCAACTCGCGGCGACGAAGGGCATCGAACACGCGGCGTTTTTGCGCACCTCGCAGGTGACGCTCGATTCGGCGAAGCCGCCTATCGTGCTGATTGCACGCGAAATCGATGCCGTCGATCCGGGCGCCACGTTGCAGATGACGGGTTCCGTGCTGCCGCCTTCGTCGTGGCAACCGAACGAGACGCCGGTATGGGCGTCGGAGGCGACGGTCGATCTTTATGGCTATCGGGTCGGCGAGCGCATTGCGTTGCCGGTCGGCGCGGCGAAGGAGCGTTTCGTCATCGCGGGCATCTGGCGCGACTACGTGCGGCAGACGGGCGCGTTGCAGATTCGGCTCGCCGATTACCGCCGCATCACGGGCGACACCACCGCGACCGACGCCGGCATCACGCTGTCGAAGGGCGTGCCGGCCGCACAGGTGATCGACGCGCTCAAGCACTTGCCGTTCGGCGCCCCGCTCGAATTTTCGCAGCCGGGCGACATCCGCGCGCGCACGCTCACCATCTTCGACCGGAGTTTCGCGGTGACTTATTTGCTGGAAGGCGTGGCTATCGTAATCGGCCTGTTCGGCGTGGGCGCGACGTTTTCGGTGCAGACACTTGCGCGCGCTCGCGAGTTCGGCATGTTGCGGCATGTCGGCGTCACGCGCGGGCAGATCCTGGCGCTGCTTGCAAGCGAAGGCGGCTTGCTTACCTTGCTCGGTATTGCGATGGGTTGCGTGCTTGGGTTCGCGATCAGTTTGATCCTCGTGTTCATCGTCAATCCACAGTCGTTTCACTGGACGATGTCACTGCATGTGCCCTGGTCAATGATCGCGATCATCGGCTGCGTGATGCTCGCTTCTTCATGCGCGACGGCGGTGCTGGCGGGAAAACGCGCGGTGTCCATCGATGCCGTGCGCGCGGTGCGGGAGGATTGGTGATGCGTGCGTCTTTGCTTTCGACGATGATGCTTTTGGCGACCGTCGCAGGCGCGGCAGATGCGGCAGATGGGGCAGGCGCGGCAGATGCGGCAGATGCGGCGAATGCGGCAAGCACCACGGAGACGTCCGACACAGCCAGCGCCGCCGATCGGCAATTCGCATCCGTCAGCCCCGGCTACTCCATCCAATGGCCCCAAGACACCGGCTCCCACCCGGCTTACCGCACCGAATGGTGGTACGCAACCGGCTGGCTCGAAACACCCGATCACAAGCCGATGGGCTTCCAAATCACCTTCTTCCGTTCGAAGACAGGCAAGGGCGAGCCAACGAGTGCTTTCGATCCATCGCAACTCATCATCGCGCATGCCGCCCTGAGCGATCCCGCGCACGGCCGCCTCGTGCACGATCAGAACGTCGCGCGACAAGGCTTCGATCTCGCCTACGCGAAAAACGGCAACACCGACGTCAAGCTCGATTCATGGCGCATGACGCGCGCAGCGGACGGCCGCTACACCGTCAGCGCCGATGCCGCCGGCTTCGCATTGCATCTCGTCTTCGCGCCGACGCAGCCGCCGATGCTGCAAGGCGATGCGGGCTACTCGCAGAAGGGCCCGCTTCCCGCGCAGGCGAGCTACTACTACAGCGAGCCGCAATTGAGCGTTAGCGGAAGCGTCACGCGGCCGTCGGCATCCGAGAAAAAAGGCGATACGGTCGCCGTCACCGGCAAGGCCTGGCTCGATCACGAATGGTCGAGCACGCTGCTTTCGTCGGATGCATCCGGCTGGGACTGGCTCGGCGCGAATCTCGACGACGGCTCCGCACTCATGGCCTTCAAGGTGCGCAGCCGTGACGGCCACGCGATCTGGGCGCATGCCGCATTACGCGATGCCGCCGGACACGCGACACAATACGGCCCCGCCGACGTCGACTTCACGCCGCAACGTCAATGGCGCTCGCCGCACACGGGCACGACGTATCCAGTGGCGATGAAGGTGCGCGTTGGCGCGCTGCAATGGCAGCTCGCACCGCTCATCGACGATCAGGAACTCGACTCACGCGATTCCACCGGCGCGCTTTACTGGGAGGGCGCGGTGACCCTGACGGGGACGGGTTCCGCGCCCGCTCAACGGGGGCGCGGCTATCTCGAACTGACGGGTTATGCGAAGGCCATCGAAGTCGAAAAGCGCTGACGCCGGTTAGGGCGCCGTCGCGCTCGGCGTGCCGCCGGGACCGTAAGGATCGGGATTGCCGAAGCGAGGCAAGTTGCCGTTCATGCGCGCCCGGCGCAACTCGTCCTGCACTTCGGCGCGCGTTTTCGGCGCCTGAGTCGATACGACGTAAGCCGGCGCCGCGTTAGCAACCGGGCTTGGTTTCGCGGCTACTGGCATGGGCGCATCCGTGGCCGGAGCGCGCGCGGGTTTATCGAGCGTATTCGCGGCTGCGGATTCGAGCGGCGCGCGTTGCACGGGCGGCACAGGCGCGCGCACCGCCGCGGCTTCAGGCGGCGCTACGCGGGTTTGCGCGACGGCATGGTTACCGCGATGCTTTTCGCGCGCAGTCTTTCTGGTTTCCAATGCCCGCTTCTGTGCGCGATGCACGCGCGCCGGTTCTGCCTGTGCAACCGGCCTGGGCGCGGGTTCATCGCGTGTAATTTCGGGTGCGGTTGCCGTTGCGGTCGCGGTTTCGGGACGCGCATCGGCGACGGCTACGACAGGCGCCTTTGCAGGCTCCGGCGTTTCCTCGCGCACGCTGCCGCGCACGACTGCGCCGCGGTCGCGCGACATCATGTTCGTCCTGTCGTCGCTGCGTCGGTCCTGCTTGGGCAGCAGGTTGACGGCCAGCAAGGACAGCACGATGACACCCGCGCCAATAAACGTAATGCGGTCTGCGTAGCGGAGCATGAGAGCGTGATCCTCCTTGAATCGTCTGGCGAATATGGCGGACAGCGTGCATCGGACCACCGCGTATCAGATTGGTACGCGCGATGCCGTCCGACGGATGCGCCAATCGTTCGCCAATCGCCGCCAAACTCACTCGATTGATGTGAAGGATCACCGCGCCGCCGCGTCACTTGTAGTGCGCAACGCGCGGTCCAGGCATCAGCTTTGATCCGATGCCGCCGGCCAGCGGTTCTCGAACACGCATTCCTTGCGGGTACGGCGCTTGGCCCAGCCTTCGGTTTCGAGCATGGGTTCGTCGTAAAAGCGCTCGACATGTCCCAAGCAGAGAATCGCGACTGGCTGCGCGCCTTCCGGCATGCCGAGCAGGTCGGCGACGTCGTCGGGATCGAATATGGAGACCCATCCCATGCCGATGCCTTCCACGCGCGCCGCAAGCCACATGTTCTGGATGGCGCACGCCACCGACGCGAGATCCATCTGCGGCAAGGTGCGCCGGCCGAAGACGTGCGCCTCGCGTCCGTCCATGAGCGCCATCACGATGATTTCCGCGCACTCGCGCATGCCTTCCACCTTGAGCGCCATGAAAGCTTCGCGACGCTCGCCGAGGGCATCGGCGGTGGCGACACGTTCCCGTTCGACGATAGCGTGAAGCGCTTCGCGCGTTGCATCGCATGTGATGCGCAGCATGCGCCAAGGCTGCATGAAGCCGACGCTCGGCGCACACAGCGCGGCATCGACGATACGCTTCAACGCGTCTTGCGCGACCGGTTCGCGCGTGAAGTGGCGCATGTCGCGCCGTTCGTGGATTGCACGATAAACGGCATCGCGCGCGGCTTCGTCGAAAGGCTCGTTCATTGAGAAATGCGCTGGAAAGTGGGTTCGTGCTGCGCGGATTCTAGTTCATGCGGGTGCGCTCGCGCTGTTCGTGCTGCATGGCCGATGTCTCCATCAAGTGCAAACAAGCCCATGCTGAATGCAACAACAGCTTACAAAAACCTTGATTGATACCATGCGCGAGCCGTAGAATGCGAACCATTCTTATTTGACGAGCGTCGCTGGCATGTTGGCAATTGCGTTGAATGATCTTCCGAAGGCGTGCTGACGTGCGGCCCGTTCTGGTTCGGCTCCATCGATGGCTCGGCGTCGCGACAGCGCTCTTTTTGTTCGTGTCCGGTCTCACCGGCGCGGTGATCGCGTGGGATCACGAAATCGACGCGTGGCTCAATCCGGCGTTGTTTTACGCGCGCACGGAAGGCGCCGCGTTGCCGGCGCTCGAACTCGCGCATAAGGTCGAAGCCGCCGATCCGCGCGTTCAGGTGACGTATCTGCAACTCGGCGCCGAACCCGGCCACACGCTGCAGATGCTCGTCACGCCGCGCACGAACCTGGCAACGGGTGCGCCATTCGATGTCGATTACAGTCAGGTCGCGGTCGATCCGGCAACGGGCGTCATTCAGGGCAAGCGGCTGTGGGGCACGGTGTCGCTGGCGCGTATCGATCTGATGCCGTTCCTCTACAAACTGCATTACACGTTGCATCTGCCGGTGCTCGGCGGCATCGATACGGGAACGTGGCTGCTCGGCATCGTCGGGATTTTGTGGTTCTTCGACAGCGGCATCGCGCTCGTGCTGTCGTTTCCGAGCGTCAAGGCATGGCGCAAGTCCTTCGCGTTTCGCTTTAGGCGCGGCGGTTATGCGCTCACGTTCGATCTGCATCGGTCGGGCGGCGTCTGGATCTGGGGCTTGCTGCTGATGGTCGCCATTACTTCGATATCGATGAATCTCGGCGATCCGGTCGTGCGTCCGCTCGTCTCGCGCCTCTCGCCGCTCGCGCCGACCATGTTCGATAACCCGGAACTCACGCGCGCGGCGCCCAAGGGCAGCACGGCGTTGCCGGCCGAAAGCGTCCTCGCGAACGCCGTCGCGGATGCAAAGCGCCTCGATATCGCCGCACCGCCCGGCGCGCTGTATTACCTTCCGGCGATGCAAGCTTACGGCGTCGGCTTCTTCGCTCCGGGCAACGATCACGGCGACGGCGGTCTCGGCAACGCCTGGCTTTACTACAACGGCTACACCGGCAAGCTCGCCGGATCGTCGATTCCTGGACGCGGGTCGGCCGGCGACATCTTCATGCAGGCGCAGTTTCCGTTGCACTCGGGACGCATCATTGGCGTGACCGGACGCGTGCTCATCAGCTGCGTCGGCGTCATGGTGGCGATTCTCAGCGCGACTGGCCTGATGATCTGGCTGCGCAAACGCACGGCGCGCTCGCGCTCGGCGGCGTCGGCACGCGAACGCGTCGCACGCGGCCAGTCGGTTTCGTCCTGATTTGCTGGGCGGCATCGGCGGGTGCTTCGTGCATGACCTGAGAGTGGAAGACGCCTCTGCGAGTCGAAAGACCGCCGAGGCGTTTTTTTGTGGCGCGTGCGCGGATTCGCGGGACGGCGAGACCCTGTGCAGTACCATCACTCGGTGCATGAAAAGAAGACATGGAGCACTCATGAATGCATCGGAACAGATCGACGAATTGATCGCGGGAATCACCGACTGGCGCGGCGAGACGTTCGCGGACATTCGCCGCGTGGTTCTCTCGGCGGACCCGCGCATCATCGAGGAATGGAAGTGGATGGGCAGCCCGGTCTGGTCGTGCGACGGCATGATCGCGGTGGCCAACGCGCACAAGGGTAAGGTGAAGCTGACCTTCGCGCACGGCGCGGGTATTGCCGATCCGGACCAGCTCTTCAACGCGGGCCTCGAAGGAAACGCGCGACGCGCCATCGACTATCTTGAAGGCGACAAGGTCGATGCCCGCGCTTTGAAGGCGCTCGTGCGCGCGGCTATCGCTTATAACCAGACCAAGCTCAAGAAGAACGCGCCTGCGCGCAAGCGGGTGAAGGCGGGTAGCGAAGGTTGAACGGCGGACATAACGCGGCGTCATCAATCCAATAACCTCAAAGCCATTTTTAGCATCGAATACGCGCTCTACCATTCGACTCATCGTTTCATAACGAACACGGAGAGTCGATCATGTACGTCATCACGGGAATCAGCGGAAAGGTAGGCGGCGCGCTCGCCAAGGCATTGCTCGACGCGGGTCAGACGGTCCGCGCGGTCGTGCGCGATGCAAAGAAGGGCGACGCGTGGAAGGCGCGCGGCTGCGAGGTAGCGCTCGCCGACATGACGGATGCGCGAGCGCTCGCGGATGCGTTCGAAGGCGCGACGGGCGTGTTCATTCTTCCGCCCTCGGATTTCGATCCGGCGCCCGGTTTTGCGAGCGCGCGCGAAGTGATCGATGCGATCGTCGCCGCTATCGCGCTAGCGAAGCCGAAGAAGATCGTTTGTCTGTCGACCATCGGTGCGCAGGCGAAAGAAAGCAATCTGCTCTCGCAACGCACGCTGATGGAAGAAGCGTTGAGCAAACAGCCGATTCCCGTGACCTTTCTGCGTCCGGGCTGGTTCATGGAAAACAGCGAATGGGACGTCGATACGGCGCGCGCCGAGGGCATCGTCCATTCGTTCCTGCAGCCGCTCGATCGCGCCATCCCGATGATTGCCACGGAAGACGTCGGCCGCACCGCCGCCGCCTTGCTCCAAGAGGAATGGAGTGGTGTGCGGTATGTCGAACTCGAAGGCCCGCAACGCGTCAGCCCAAACGATATCGCAGCGGCGTTCGCGCAGACGCTCGGTAAGCCGGTGCGCGCGCAAGCCGTGCCGCGCGAACAGTGGGAAGCGTTATTCGTGAGTCAGGGCATGCAGCATCCCACGCCGCGCATGCGCATGCTCGACGGCTTCAACGAAGGCTGGATCGACTTCGAAGGCCCGGTGGAGCGTGTCCGCAAGGGCTCGGTCTCGCTGCTGGCGGTGATCGGGAAACTCGTTTCCTCGCGCTGAAGTTTCAAGGCGCCGCTTCGGTCTGCGCACGCGCGAGTTCCGCGTGCGCTTCATCCACCTTGCGCTGGCGCTCCGCGATCTTCTTCGCGCTCTTGCCTTCGGTCTTCGCTTTCTGCAGATCGTGCTCGCGTTCGGCGAGCTTCTTTTGCGCGGATGCGACCTTGCGCTGGCTCTCGTTGCGTAAGGACGCTTCCGTGCAATTGGCGTTCAGTTTGCCAAGTGCGGTTTCCAGGCCATCTATACGACTCGCATTGCCATGCGCACGCGCATAGGTAATTTCCTCTTCGATCGAGGCGCGCTTCGAGTCGCAACTGGTCTGTGCGGAACAGAAAAGCGGCATGGCCGCCATTGCCAGACATGCCGCCTTGAACGCCGTTTTCATAGTCGATCCTCGCGATGAATGGTCCGTCAGCATAGCGCAAAGCGCTTGACCCATTTGCCTGCTTGCGCCAACTTGCCGGTTGCGGATCTTTCGATCGAAACGAAAGATGGCTTGGAATGACCGGCGCTCCATTCACGCACGCACGAAAGCACGGCGAGCGCAGCGAGCAAGCCCGACGTCTTATCACCAACGCAGCAAGCGCGGCCCGAGCCATGCGCCGATAGCGGCAGGCATGAGCATGCCGATGGCATACCACACGCTCCAGAACGCGGGGCTCATCTCCGGGCAATGCAGGCAATACGCCAGCGTGGCGAGCGAGCTTGCGAGTAAGCCCGCGACCGCGCCAGCGAGCCGCAAACGTGTGGGTGCAAGCCCTTTGACGGCCCAAAACACGGCCGGAAACGTCGGCAACGATAGCAGTGTGATATTGAACGGACAACTGCGCCACGAATGCCCAAGAACGAGCGGCGCGCGGTCCACGGGAAGCGCGGCCGCGAGGACGAACGCCCCGGCGACCCACACGACGACGAAAGGCAGCACCACGAGCGCCCACGCATGACCCGCGCGCGCACCCGGCCTGCCGAGCCGCGTCACGGCGAGCAACGCGCCGATGCCGACGCACGAGGGAAATGCGATCTTCGCCCAGAACATCGCGGTGCCCGCGACGCTGCGCAAGTCGGGCCGCATTCCATAGACCATCAGCATTAACACGACGGAGCCGAGCACACCGAGCGGCAACGCCTCGCCGAAGCGTCGTGCAATGGCCGCGCGATCGACGCGCGTTGCACCATTCGAGAGGAGATCGATCAGGTCATCGGTTTTCATCGGATACCCCGGATGCGCGCGGCAAGTGCCTTCAGGCCGCGATGCACGCCCACCTTCACCGCCGACTCGGACAGCCCCGTGATGCGCGCCGTTTCGGTGACGGAAAGGCCTTCGAGCTTGACATGAACGATAGGCAAGCGCTGCTTGTCAGGAAGATGTTCGAGTAACTTGCCGATGTCGTGACGAGCGCGCGCGGGTTCGTCGTCGCTGAGCGCGAAGAGGTCGGTATGGTCGTCGAGCGGGTCGTTCAGCGATTCGTGACGCGAGCGCGAGCGGAAGAAGTCCGTCAGCTTGTAGCGGGCAATGGCATGCACCCACGCCGTGAGCGGTTCGTCCGGCCGATACGTATGCCGCGCATTGTGCACGGCGAGCAGGATTTCCTGCACGAGGTCTTCGACATCTTCGCGATGCTGCGGAATACGTTTGCGCAGATAAGCCCGCAAATGCCGCGTCAGCGCCTGCAGGAATTCGCGGTAGGCAGTCTGCTCGCCGTCCAGGCCGAGCACGAACAGAGCCTTCAGGCGGTGTTCCGCGTCATGCAAGATGGGTCCTGTGTTGACGAGGCGACGAATGGGCGATTCCGCATTGCGCTGCGTGGCCGCGCGGTCACGTTCACGTTCTGGATCGGTCGATCCAGAATAGCCGAAGCCAAGATGCGTCGCAACATTGGCGCTGATTGCGTGCAACGTGCCGTCGGTGTTCATCGTCATCGTCGTGTAGTGGAAGGGTCGACCTGGGTAGTTCGTTGCAAAGCGTCCCGTGGTTACAGTTTCTTTGCATCGATAAAAATGATGTGTCGCTGTAACCGGCGGCGCGTTGGCGGCGAATTACTCGGAACACAACCGCGTGGCGCCCCGAACGATCATGCAAACCACTCTTGTCGATCAGCCTTCTGAACCCGTGCATCCGCTCTGGCTGCGCGTCTCGCACTGGCTCAATGCCTTTGCCGCTTTCATCATGCTGTTCTCGGGATGGCGCATCTACGACGCATCGCCCGTCTTTCCCGGCTTCGTCATTCCGCCATCGATCACCCTTGGCGGCTGGCTCGGTGGCGCGTTGCAATGGCATTTCGCGGCAATATGGCTGCTGTTCTTCAACGGCATCTTCTATCTGATACTCAATCTCGCGAGCGGCCGTTTCCTCGCCAGGTTCTTCCCAGTGTCGCCACGCGCCGTATGGCGTGACCTGGTCGCGGCGCTTACCGGCAAGCTCTCGCATGGCGACTTGCGCCAGTACAACGCGGTGCAGAAGCTCGCGTATCTCGTCGTCGTGATCGATCTGATGGTGCTCGTGCTCTCAGGGCTCGCGATATGGAAGTCGGTGCAGTTTCCGCTGCTGCGCGAACTCATGGGCGGCTATGACCGGGCGCGCGTCGTCCATTTCTGCGCGATGGCGGTGATGGCGGCGTTCATCGTCGTCCATGTGGCGATGGTCGCACTCGTGCCGCGTTCGCTTCTGACCATGCTGCGCGGCCGTTGAACCGATACGAGACTCCACGATGAAACCCAAGGACAGAAGCATCATGACGCTCGATCGTGCATCGATTCTCGCGGATGCGCGGCGCGAACTCGATATGCCGTCGCGGCGTCTTTTCGGCAAGCGCCTGTTGTCGCTCGGCGGACTGGCGATGCTCACCGGCTGCTCGATCACCGACGACGACTCGGTGAACACATTCCTGACTGCGGTATCGCGGCTCAACGACCGCGTGCAAGGCGCGCTATTCGATCCCGCGCGGCTCGCACCGACCTACACGGAAGCGCAAATCACGCGGCCGTTTCCATTCAACGCGTTCTACGGAATCGACGACGTACCGAGCGTGAATGGCAGCGACTATCGGCTGAAGGTGAGCGGGCTCGTGGCGGGGCAGCGCGTATGGACCTTGCCGCAGCTTTACGCGCTGCCGCATGCCGAACAGATCACGCGCCATATCTGCGTGGAAGGCTGGAGCGCCATAGGACGTTGGGGCGGCACGCCGTTCTCGGAGTTCCTGCGTCGCGCCGGCGCGGATACGACGGCGAAGTACGTCGGTTTTCGTTGTGCGGACGACTACTACGAGAGCATCGACATGCCGACGGCGCTGCATCCGCAGACACTGCTCACTTTCGATTACGACGGCGAACGCTTGCCGGCGAAATACGGTTATCCGATGAAGCTTCGCATGCCGACCAAGCTCGGCTACAAGAACCCGAAGCATATCGTCGAGATCTTCGTCACGAACACGTATCCCGGCGGCTATTGGGTCGACCAGGGCTACAACTGGTTCGGCGGTTCATGATCGCCGCTCGTTGAAATCCGGCTTTGGCCGGAGCAAAAGACTCAACCTCACTCACTCAAGGAGAAGTAGCATGAAGCAATTGATGACGGCAGTTTTCACCGCGGTCCTTGCAATCGGCACGACGGCCGCATACGCGCAGGCAAGCGATACGATGGCGCAGGGCTCGATGAGCAAGGACAGCATGTCTCACGATTCCATGAGCAAGGACGCGATGTCGCATGACTCGATGGGCAAGGGCGACAAGATGAAGAAGCACGACAAGATGAGCAAGGATCACGCGGCTTCGGGCGCGATGGCGCAGTAAGCGCAAAGGCCGGGAGTGATATCCCGGCCTTATTCCTTTTAGAACAGATGCGCTTCAACGCCATGCGAAGCGACAACCGCTGCGGCAACGAGCATCACGAAGACTCACGTCCCGCGCACCACCGCCATCCTGTCTTCACCGTCTCGACTTCCGGCACTTCGCGCCACCACTTATCACCGCGATGCGGCTCGACCAGATTCAGCCGCTCGCCCATGCGCGGCGTCGCCAGCGCGATACCCCGTGCAAGCGCGAGCCCCGTCACGCGCTCGAACGGTTCCTGCCAGCGATGCATCGCCAGATCGAACGTGCCGTTGTGAATGGGCACGAGCCAGCGGCCGCGCAAGTCCACGTGCGCCTGGACGGTCTCCTCGGGCTGCATGTGCACGTAGGGCCACTGCGCGTCGTAGGCGCCGGTTTCGATGAACGCGACATCGAACGGTCCGAGCCGCTCGCCGATGGTCCGAAATCCATCGAAATAGCCGGTATCGCCGCTAAAGAACACGCGCAAGGCGTCATCGACGATCACCCACGACGCCCACAATGTGCTGTTGCCGTCGAAGAGACTGCGGCCGGAAAAGTGCTGAGCGGGCGTCGCGGTGAATGCGAGGCCGTCTAGCTCCACGCTTTGCCACCAGTCGAGCTGGCGCACCTTGCTCGCGTCGATGCCCCATTCGATCAGCCTGTCGCCCACGCCGAGCGGCGTCAGAAACACGTCCGTCGTCGCGGCGAGCGCAAGCACGGTCTCGCGGTCGAGATGGTCGTAGTGATCGTGTGAAAGGATCACGCCGCGCAACGGCGGCAGGTCGGCAAGCGCGATGGGCGGCGCATGAAAACGCTTCGGCCCGACATTGCGGAACGGCGATGCGCGCTCGCCGAACACCGGATCGGTCAGCCAGAACTCGCCGCGCAGTTTGAAGAGCAGCGTGGAGTGGCCGAGGCGAAAGAGGCTGCGGTCCGGCGCGGCATCGAGTTGCGCGCGCGTCAGTGTCAGCACGGCCGGCGGCTCTACGGGCGCGGTGCCGCGCGGCTTGTTGACGATCATGTTCCACATGATGCGCAAGGTCTTGCCCATGCCCTCGGCCGGACGCGGCTTGACATTGCGAAAGCGCTCGCCGTCGTGCTGCGGCGACGTATGCGACAGTTCGCGTCCGCGCCTGGCTGCGGTGAGTCCGAGCGCGCGGCTGATCGAGGCGGTAATCGACGTCATGGCAAATGGCATCCGGTTGGTGCAGCAGGAAAGTAGACTGCCCAGTGTAGTTTATTTTCGAGATGAAAGTAAACCGCTCAGTGTAAAATTGCCTGATGGAATCGAACGCTGACCAACCTCGTCTGACCGACCGCAAACGCGCCGCCATCGTGAGCGCGGCGGTGGAGGAATTCATCGCCTCGGGTTATGACGCCACGAGCATGGACCGCATCGCGGCGCGCGCGGGGGTATCGAAGAGAACGGTCTACAACCATTTCGACGGCAAGGACGCGCTGTTCGCGGCGATCCTCCATCAGTTGTGGACCGCAAGCCAGTCCGACGACGCTCCTGCCTACGACCCTCGATCGCCGTTGCGTGCGCAGTTGCTCGACCTGCTTGCGCGCAAGTTGAATCTGTTGAACGACGCCGCGTTTTTATCGCTTGCGCGAGTGGCGATTGCGGAGGGCATTCATTCGCCCGAGCGCGCGCGGGAAATGGTCGGCAAGCTTGGCGAGCGTGAGGAAGACTTGATGCGATGGATACGCGCCGCCGCCGCCGATGGCCGCCTGAATGTGGCGTCGGACCCGGCGTTCGCGGCGCAGCAGTTGCATGGCATCGTCAAGGGATTCGCGTTCTGGCCGCAGGTCACGATGGGTCAATCGCCCTTGTCCAAGCGCGAGCAGAAGCGGGTGGCGGAAGCGGCGGTGGATCTCTTTCTGGCGGGGTACGGCGTGCCCGATTCATCGTCGAAATAACTTTAATTTTTCCCTTAAAACAAGGTTCGAACGAATGAGACTGAAAGGAAAAGTAGCGATCATCACGGGCGCGGCGCAGGGCATCGGCGCGGCCACGGCACTCAAGTTCGCGCAGGAAGGCGCGATCGTCGCGGCATGTGACCGCAATGCGGAAGCGCTGGGAGCGGTGGTCGAAGCGTGTCGGCAAGCGGGCGCCGAAGCGAGCGCATTCTGCGTCGATATGTCGGATCGCGAGCGCGTCGACGAGATGGTGGCGACGGTGCGCGACCGCTACAAGCGCATCGACGTGCTCGTGAACAATGCGGGCATCACGCGTGACGCACGCCTGCAGAAAATGACGCTCAAGCAATTCGACGATGTCATCGACGTGAATCTGCGCGCCGTCTTTCACGCGAGCCAGGCCGTGGTCGATGGCATGATCGCGCAAGGTTCGGGCGTGATCCTGAATGCGAGTTCGGTGGTCGGCATCTACGGCAATTTCGGGCAGACCAATTACGCGGCGGCGAAGTTCGGCGTGATCGGTTTCACGAAAACGTGGAGCCGTGAACTCGGGCCGAAGGGCATCCGCGTGAATGCGGTTGCACCCGGTTTCGTCGATACCCCGATTCTCGCGACCATCCCCGCCGAAGTGCTAGAAAAGATGCGCGCCGATGTGCCGCTCGGCCGTCTCGGCAAGCCCGAGGAAGTCGCGAATGTCTATGCGTTCCTCGCAAGCGACGAAGCCAGTTACGTCAACGGCGCGGTGATCGAGGTAGCGGGCGGCATGACGCTTTGAAGGTTGGCGTTCAGCCCGGTTCCTTCACTTGCCCGGCTTGCGCGGCGGCGTCTTGCGCCGCCTCTTCTTCCGCACGCCAGCGCTGACGCGATCGATACATCGTCGCCAGCGCAATGCGCGCCATCTTCACCCAGCCCGAACGGCGCGGATCGGCCAGCATGCTGAGCGCGCGCGCGTAGTCGAGCGTCAGGCCCGGCGTCCACGCCATGGTCGCCGCGCGCTTGCGCACTTGCGCCGCCACCCATAGCTCGGGCGTCGTCATGATGCGCACGAGCGGATTCCACCCGCCGCGCTTGCCCCACACACGCGCCGATGCGCCTTCGATGGCCGCTTCGAGCGCGCGCGCCACGGTGCTCGAACAGTTGCGATACGTGAGGTTGTAGGTCGTGTCGCGCTGATATTCCTGCCAGAAGCGCGCGAGCCTTTCGGGATCGTAATTGCGGATGCGTACCTGTTGCGTCGACGGGCACCATGCTTTCGATTCGGTCGCGTAGTCGGGTTGAAACATGCCGGGCACATCGTTATCGCGGGTCGCACGCAAGAGGCGCGAGAACTCGTCCGGCGAGCGGTCTATCTCCACCGCCGGATACAGGCTGATATACACGCCCTCGGGCGTTTCGAGCGCGGCATGGCCGGTCGAGATGGTGCCGTTGCGGTCGACGGCGGCAATGTACCGGTCGATGATCAACTGCCTGCGCGGCTGCATCTTCGCGGTGCCGACCGGCGTCCATACATGCACGGTCAAGGCGGCTTCGTCGGGTCCGGGAGGGCCGTCCCAGACGACGCCCGCGACCGGCGTGCGTGCCGCCTGCACGGACGCCTGCGATGCAGCTGCGGCGGCCGCGGCGTCATCGGCTGCGGGGTTGCGCGCGAGACGCCGCACGCGCGAGGCGAGCAGCAGCATGTTCCATCCACCGAAGAAAAGGCCGAACGCCACGCAATAAGCCACCGTGCCCGCGTAGTAATCCGGATACGGCTGGTAGAAGAAAATGGCGATGGCGATCTCGAACACGCCGCCTGCCATCGCGAGCTTCCAGCGGCGATAGCGGACCACGCGCGCGGAGACGATCTGCAACGCGCCATCCACGAGAAAGAGCGTGCCGAAGATGAGCGACAGCACGAAGTTGCCGCGCTCGCCGCCGATCAGCACGAGCAGCGCCGACAAAGAGAACGCCGCGCCCTTAACGTAGCGCAGCGTGCGTTGCCCGCCCATGCCGGTCCATGCAACCGCAAGCGTGGCGAGTCCTTCGAGCAGCAAGGCGAGCGCGAACGGGATGATGGGAAAGTACAGCGAGCCGTCGAGGGCATCGACGAAAATGACTCCGCCCAGCGCGATGCTCAGAAAGCCGAGCACCATGACTTCGCGCCAGCGCGTGCGCAGATAGTCCACGCCGAGAAGAATCATCACGAGACGAACCATGTCGAAGCTCCGTCGAACTGTTCGGTGCGTGGAGTGCGTCCATTCGCAAACGACGCGGCCACTCACTATATAAAGCATCGGACGGGGAAGCGGCAAGCTCGCGATGACAAGCCCTAACCTAACGCCTGACTGGCGATGGCGTATTCGATCGATGTGGCATCGACGGGCAAGGGACCATTGCGCACCACGCGCTCGATGCTGTCGACATGCGGCAAGCCGAGGCCTTCGAGCCATGTCGAAAGTCCGAGCCTCGCGGGGCTATCGACACGTACGAACATACCTGCATGCAGCGCGAGCCAATAACTGATGAGCGCTTTCGCGCGGCTTTCATTCGGCGAGTCGGGCGCGACCACCGGGCCGATCACATGACCGTCGCCGAAGCGCCGGAACAATGCGAAGCCGAGCAACTCGCCGTCGCGATCGAGCGCGATACCGCTTGCGACATCGAGCAATTGCGGCAGCACGGCGCTGCGATCCAGCCCGCTTGCGCGCGAGGCGAGATCGACCAGACGCGGCGTGTCGTTCGCGCCGATGGGCCGCAGCCGCTCGCCCGGCGGCAGCGAAACGAGCGGCGGCTGAAACGCCGCGCCCTGATGCTGATGGATGGTGCCGGTCTTCTCGAAGCCGAGCGTTTCGCATAGCGCGAGCCCGGAACCGATCGCATGCATGACGACCGTGCGCGCGCCGAGTTCCCGTATGTGCCGCTCGATCAGCTCACGGCCGATGCCGAGTTGCTGATGCTCCGGCGACACGATGAACATGCCGATGGACGCGGCCTCCACACCGAACTTCCACGCGAGCGCCGTACCGACCACCGCGCCGGAAGCGTCGACGGCGGCGATGCCGCTGCTGGTCTGCGCGGCAAACCGCCAGTCGTCCGGGCGATGCCGCCACCGGACGGCGCTCGACAACGCGTGTCCTGCCGCGATGTCGTCGGGCGTGAAAGCGCGATATCGAATCGCATCGTGCTGGTTAGAGTCGGGCACGCCGGCCTCCTGGTTCTGAGCGTTCTGTAGACGGTTATCGCGACTGTGACATCGCACAACGCGCATGACTAGGACGATCTTCCTATCAAGCGTTGCGCCTTTGATGCAATGCAAAACCACGGGTTAGGCGTGCAAGAACGCGCCCGATATGCCGATTGCGCAATTTTGTCAGCGAATTATGCCGGGCCTTCGGACCTAAGATTTCATACGACATCAACGCATACAAGGCCCAAGCACATGGACCGTTTCGATCCCGCCGTCATTGCCGTGCCGCGCGGCCACTTCATCGGCGGCGAGTTCGTCGATGCAGGCACCACGCGCATCGACGTCACGCGGCCTTCGGATGGCGTCGTGTACGCATCCATTCCAGTCGCCGATGCGGCCATGATCGACCACGCCGTGCAGAACGCCTACACCGCGTGGCGCACGAGCGGCTGGGCAAGCTGCGCGCCACGCGAGCGGGCCCGCGTGCTGCGCCGTTTCGCGGATCTCGTTGCCGCCGACGCCGCCACGCTCGCGCCGCTCGAAGCGCTCGGCTCCACGCGTCCCGTGCGCGATGCATTCAACTGGGACGTGCCGTTCACCGCCGAAGGCATCCGCTTCTACGCGGAACTCGCCGACAAGATCGGCGGTGAGGTCGCGGCGACGGATCATCGGCATCTCGGCATGACCATGACCGAGCCGTATGGCGCGATCGGCGCCATCGCACCGTGGAATTTTCCGCTGGTGATGGCGTCGTGGAAGATCGCGCCGGCGCTCGCGGCCGGTAACGCGGTGGTTCTCAAGCCTTCGGAGATGACGCCGTTTTCGGTGCTGCGTCTCGCCCGGCTCGCGCTCCAAGCCGGCGTGCCGCCAGGCATCTTCAATGTTGTTCAGGGCGATGGCCGCACGACCGGCGACGCGCTCGTGCGTCATCCGCGCATCGCCAAGGTGACGTTCACGGGTTCGACACGCACGGGCGCCGCGATCATGGCCGCCTGCGCCGAGACCGGCACCAAGCCCGTGACGCTGGAATTGGGCGGCAAGAGTCCGCAGATCGTCTTCGCGGATGCCCCGCGTATCGATGAAGTCGCGCGGCGTATCGCCGGTGCGATCGCCGGCAACGCGGGCCAGGTATGCGTCGCGGGATCGCGGCTCCTGGTCGAGCGTTCGATCGCGGATGAACTCGCCGATCGCATTGCACATGTATTCGGCGAACTGCATGCCGGACCGACCTGGGCCGCCGACACCACCTTGCCGCCGATCATCTCCGAGCCGCAAGCCGCGCGAATCGAAGCGATCGTACAACGCAGCGTGGCGAGCGGCGCCGCGCTGCGCTGCGGCGGAGAACGCCCGCATGCCGCGACGCCCGGACCGTTCTATGCGCCGACGCTTCTGACCGGCGTGACACAGGAAACGGAAGCCGTGCGCCACGAAATCTTCGGCCCGGTGCTGACCTTGCAGACCTTCGACAGCGAAGAGGAAGCGCTCGCACTCGCCGCTCACCCCGACTATGGCCTCGCCGCCGGCGTGCACACGGCGGACCTCGGCCGCGCGCTGCGCATGGTGCGCGGCATCGAGGCGGGCACGGTGTGGGTCAACCGCTACGGCCGCACCAGCGACTTCGTGATTCCCACCGGCGGCTACAAGGGTTCGGGCATCGGCAAGGACCTCGGGCGGCAAGCCTTCGAAGCCAATTTGCGCATCAAGAGCGTGCTGATCGACATCGGTCAATGAACGATCGATCGTGCGTCGGAAACGCGCCGCATAAGCTGCTGCGGACATGCCTCGAAACGAGTTGTTTTGCATGGTCGAAGCACCCGCATTCAACGACATCAGTATTTTTGCCCTGATTAAATTTTCCTCAGGAAATGCGTTTTTCCTGGCCCTCGCCCCTGAACCCTGCGCGGTTCATTACCCGATAGGACTGACACCATGATCGATTTCGAGCCTAAGTACATCACCTTCGACTGCTACGGCACGCTGACGAAGTTCCGCATGGCCGATATGGCCCGCGAGATGTACGGCGACCGTCTGAAGGGCGCCGAGCTTGAAAAGTTCGTCGCATTCTTTTCCGGATACCGCCGCGACGAAGTGCTCGGCGCGTGGAAGCCGTATCGCGATGTCATCGTCAATGCCGTGCGCCGTGCGTGCCAGCGCATGAACGTCGAGTTCAACGAAGCCGAAGCCGAAAAGTACTACCTCGCCGTGCCGAGCTGGGGCCCGCATCCGGACGTCCCGGAAGGTCTGTCGCGTCTCGCTTCGAAGTACAAGCTAGTGATTCTCTCGAACGCATCGAACGACCAGATTCAAAGCAACGTCGACAAGCTCGGCGCGCCGTTCCATCGCGTGTTCACGGCACAGCAGGCGCAGTCGTACAAGCCGCGCATGCAAGGCTTCGAGTACATGTTCGACCAGCTCGACTGCAACCCCGAAGACGTGCTGCACGTGTCGTCGAGCCTGCGCTACGACCTGATGACCGCGCACGACATGGGCGTGAAGCACAAGGCGTTCGTCAAGCGCGGCCACGAGCCGAGCACGCCGTACTACGAGTACTACGAAGTCGACACCATCGGCGATCTCGCCACCGAGCTCGGCCTGTAATCGTCATCCACCGGACCCGCCGATGAAACTCGACTCCTACTGGCTCGATACCGCACCCGCCTTCACGGCGGCGCAGGAAGGCCCGGCCGATGGCCGGGTCGATGTGGCGGTGATCGGCGGCGGCTTCACCGGTCTGTCGGCGGCGCTGGCGCTTGCCAAACGCGGCGCGAGCGTCGCCGTGTTCGATGCGGGGAAAATGGGCGGCGGCGCTTCCGGGCGCAACGGCGGCCAGTGCAACACCGGCGTGGCGCAGGACTATGCGGCGTTGCGCTCGCAACTGGGCGTCGAGCGTGCGCAGGGCTGTTATCGCGCGTATGCGGCCGCCGTCGATACCGTCGAGCGTTTGATTCGCGAGGAAGGTATCGATTGCGATTATGTTTCGACGGGTAAGCTGAAGCTCGCGTCGAAGCCGCATCATCTCGCGCACATCGAACGTACCGCCGAACTCATTCGCCGCGAAGTCGATCCCGATATCGACGTGCTGACTCGCGAACAGGTTCGCGGCGAAGTGCAGTCGGACAGTTTTCATGGCGGCTTGCTGCAACGTCATGGTGGCCAGATGCATATGGGCAAGTTCGCGGCGGGTCTTGCGAACGCCGCCGTGCGGCAAGGCGCGAAGCTTTTCGAACATGCGGAAGTGCGCGGCATCACGAAGGAAGACGGCGGATTTCGAGTCGATACGGCGCGCGGCGCGGTGAGCGCGAAGCAAGTGTTGATCGCGACCGGTCCTTCCAAGCACGGTCCGTTTTCATGGTACAGACGCAGGCTCGCGCCGGTGGGCTCGTTCATCATCGTGACCGCGCCGCTGCCGGCAGAAGAGCTCGCGCGCATCTTGCCCAAGCGCCGCTCCTACACCACGAGCCGCCTCATGCATAACTATTTTCGCGTGACGCCGGATGCGCGTTTGCTGTTCGGCGGACGCGCGCGCTTCACGGCATCCGAAAGACCTTCGGATGCGAAGAGCGGCCGCATCCTGCAGGACAACCTCGCGCAGATGTTCCCGAGTCTCGCGAGCGTGGGCATCGACTATTGCTGGGGCGGTCTCGTCGATATCACCGCGGACCGTCTGCCGCGCGCCGGGCAGCACGATGGCATCTACTTTTCGATGGGCTACAGCGGCCACGGCACGCAGATGTCCACGCACATGGGCCAGGTCATGGCCGACGTGATGAACGGCAAGGCCGACGCCAATCCGTGGCGCGATTTCGACTGGCCCGCCATTCCGGGTCACACGGGCAAGCCGTGGTTCCTGCCGTTGGTCGGTGCGTACTACTCGATCAAAGACGTTTTCTATTGAAGCATCGAAGCATCGAAGCAAATACAGCCAGCCGGAAACAACCGAGCCGGCGATTCATTCAGCCCCAATCTCACGCGGAGAAGTTCATGAGCATCGATCAATCGCCTGATGCAGTCGACCATGCCGGTATCCGGCTCGACGAACTGACGAAAAAAGGCGCGTCGCGCCGTAGCGTGCTGCGCGCGCTGACCGCGGGCGGCTTGCTGTCCGTCACCGGCACGGGCCTGCTCTCCGTGAGCGGCGCCGCGTTCGCGCAGGAAAAGCCGAAGCAGGGCGGACGGATTCGCGTGGCGACGCAATCGTCTTCGTCCGCCGATACGCTCGACCCCGCCAAGGGCGCGCTCGGCACCGACTACGTGCGCGGCTTCATGATCTACAACGGCCTGACCGAACTGGATTCGCATCTCGGCGCGCAGATGTCGCTGGCTGAATCGCTCGAAACGAAAGACGCGACCGTGTGGGTCGTGAAGCTCAGAAGCGGCGTGCAGTTTCACGACGGCAAGTCGCTCGCGCCGCAGGACGTGATCTATTCGCTGATGCGTCACAAGGATGCAGCGGTCGGCTCGAAGGCCAAGACCATTGCCGACCAGTTCAAGGACGTGAAGGCCACCGGCCCGAACGAAGTGACCATCACGCTCGCCGGCGCGAACGCCGACCTGCCCGTGATTCTCGCGGATTCGCACTTCCTCATCATCAAGGACGGCACCACCGACTTCAAGACGGCGATCGGCACGGGTCCGTTCAAGGTCAAGGAATTCACGCCGGGCGTGCGTACGGTCGGCGTGCGCAACGAGAAGTACTGGAAGCCGGGCCTGCCGCATCTGGACGAAGTGGAGCTGATCGGTATCGCCGATGAATCCGCGCGCGTCAACGCGCTTCTGTCCGGCGACGTGCAACTGATCAACGCGGTGAGCGCGCGCTCGACGGACCGCATCAAGGGCACGCAAGGGTTCAACGTGCTGGAAACGAAGACGGGTCAATACACCGACCTGATCGTGCGCGACGACGGCGGCATCACGGGCACGAGCGATTTCCGGCGCGGCATGATGCACTTGATGGATCGCGACCAGATTCGCCAGACCGTGTTTCGCGGCTATGGCGCGATCGGCAACGACCAGCCGATCGATCCGACCAACAAGTACTACATGGCCGGTCTGCCGCAACGCAAGTTCGATCCGGACAAGGCCAAGTTCTACTTCCAGAAGGCGAAGCTCGGCAGCGCGCCGGTGCAACTGTACGCATCGCCGGCGGCTGAGGGTTCGGTCGAAATGGCCGTGCTCTTGCAACAGGTCGCGCCGCAAGCGGGCCTGAATCTGCAAGTGGTGCGCGTGCCCGCCGACGGCTATTGGTCGAATCACTGGATGAAGCATCCGCTCGGCTACGGCAACATCAACGCACGCCCGAGCGCGGATGTGCTCTTCACGCAGTTCTTCAAGTCCGATGCACCGTGGAACGAAGCCAACTGGAAAAACCCGCAGTTCGACCAGATGCTGGTGGCCGCGCGCGGCGAGCCGGACGACGCCAAGCGCAAGAAGATCTACGGCGACATGCAGCAGCTCGTGCACGAGGACGGCGGCATTGGCATTCCGATGTTCCAGAGTTCCCTCGATGCCCACACCGCGAAGCTCAAGGGCCTCGGCTCGATTCCGCTCGCCGGTCTCGGCGGCTTCATGTTCGCGGAAAAGGTCTGGCTCACGGCGTAAAGCACGCTGCGTTTCAAGCGACATCGCGCGCCCTCAACGGACGGCGCGCGAACCTCAAACCGGAGGCGATATCCGATGAAAGTTCATGCGCAACGACTCGTCGCCACGCGCATCGGCCTCGCGTTGCTGACCTTGCTGATCGTCTCGGCGGTGGTGTTCGGCATCACGGGTCTCTTGCCCGGCGATGCCGCACAGCAGGCGCTCGGCCAGGCGGCCACGCCCGAGCAGGTCACGGCGCTGCGTCACGAGTACGGGCTCGATCAGCCCGCGCTGCAACGCTACGTGCAATGGCTCGTGCACGTGGTCTCGGGCAACTTCGGCACGTCGCTGTCGAACAATCTCCCGGTGAGTCAGCTGATCGCCTCGCGTCTGCCGAATTCGCTCGTGCTGGCCGGTTTGACCGCGCTGGTTTCGGTGCCGGTGGCGCTTTTCATCGGCATCGTGTCGGCCATGTTTCGCGGCTCGCTGCTCGACCGCGCGCTCAACGTGCTGACGCTTTCGACCGTGGCCGTGCCCGAGTTTCTCGTCGCGACCATCGCCGTCCTGATCTTCGCGGTGAAGCTGCGCTGGCTGCCAGCGCTCTCGTATCTCTCGGATGTGTCGTCGTTCGGCGCGCTCTTGCGGGTCTACGCGATGCCGGTGATGACGCTCTGCTGCGTGATCGTCGCGCAAATGGCACGCATGACGCGCGCGGCGGTGCTGGATCAGCTCAACGCGTCTTACGTGGAGATGGCGCGTCTAAAGGGCGCATCGCCGATGCGCGTGGTGTTGCGGCACGTCTTACCCAACACCATCGGGCCGATTGCGAACGCGGTGGCGCTGAGTCTCTCGTATCTCTTCGGCGGCGTGGTGATCGTCGAATCGATTTTCAACTATCCCGGTCTTGCAAGCCTCATGGTCGATGCCGTCACCAACCGCGACATGCCGCTCGTGCAGGGCTGCGTCATGGTGTTCTGCGCGGCGTATCTCGCGCTCGTGCTGATTGCCGACCTGGCCCAGATCGTATCCAACCCACGGCTGCGTCAACGATGAATCGTCCCTCGACACCTCACGTGCCACACGCCTCGCAGGTCATGTACGAGCCGGAGCCTGGACTACCAGACGTGGCCGAAGCGCCGGTCGTCGTGCAGAAGCGCGGCCCGCTGCGGCGTCTCGCCGGACGCTTCTCGCTGCTCGGCTTGATCGGTCTTTTCATCGTCGTGTTCTGGCTCGCGGTCGCGTTCCTGGCTCCGCTCGTCGCGCCGTACAAAGGCGGCGCGATGACTTCCATCGACATCTTCGGCAGCTATAGCGCGGCGCACTGGCTCGGCACCGATTATCTCGGCCGCGACATGCTGTCCCGCGTGCTGTACGGCACGCAGTACACGGTGGGCCTCGCGCTTGCGGCGACGCTGCTCGCGAGTTTCATCGGCACGTTCTTCGGTCTGATCGCGGCTGTGTCCGGCCGCTGGGTCGATGAAATCCTGAGCCGCTTCTTCGATGCGCTCATCTCCATTCCGAGCAAGGTGCTCGCGCTGGTGGTGATCGCCGCGTTCGGCTCGTCGATTCCCATGCTGACGATGGTCGCCGCGCTCGCCTACATTCCCGGCGCGTTCCGCATTTCGCGCTCGCTCGCGGTCAACATCATGACGCTCGAATACGTGCAGGTGGCAAGAGCGCGCGGCGAGAAGCTGTTCTATATCGCTCGCGTCGAAGTGCTGCCGAACATGATTCACCCGATGCTCGCCGACTTCGGCCTGCGCTTCGTGTTCATCGTGTTGCTGCTGTCGGGCCTGAGCTTTCTCGGCCTCGGTGTCCAGCCGCCGAACGCGGACTGGGGTTCGCTCGTGCGCGAGAACATCGGCGGTCTGGCGGAAGGCGCGCCGGCCGTGCTCATGCCGGCGGTCGCCATCGCCACGCTGACGGTCGGCGTGAATCTGCTCATCGACAGCCTGCGCCGCCACGGTGCGCGCGGCAACGGAGGCGCGCAATGACCACCAACATGATCGAAGTGAAAGGCCTGCGCGTGGTCGCGGGCGCGGCGCCGGACCCGGTCGTCGAGATCGTGAAAGGCGTGGACTTCGTCGTGAAGAAGGGCGAAGTGCTCGCGCTGATCGGCGAGTCGGGCTCGGGCAAGACGACGATTGCGCTGGCGCTGCTCGGGCATGCGCGCACCGGCTGCGCGATTGCGGGCGGTTCCGTCAAGATCGGCGACACCGAAGTGCTCGAGCTGAGTGAAAAGGGCCGTCGCGCGCTGCGTTCGCGCACGGTGGCTTATGTGGCGCAAAGCGCGTCGGCGGGATTCAATCCGGCACGCACGATCATGGATCAGGTGACCGAGCCCGCGTTGCTGCACAAACTCATGTCCGCCGCGGCGGCGCGCGAGAAGGCGGTCGCGTTGTTCCGCGCGCTCGCGTTGCCGAATCCGGAAAGCATTGGCGACCGGTATCCGCATCAGGTCTCGGGCGGGCAGTTGCAGCGGTTGATGGCCGCGATGGCGCTGATCACCGATCCCGCCGTGGTCGTGTTCGACGAACCGACCACCGCGCTCGATGTGACCACGCAGATCGAAGTCCTCGCCGCATTCAAGCGCGTGGTGCGCGAACTCGGCACGACGGCGGTGTACGTATCGCACGACCTCGCCGTGGTGGCGCAGATGGCGGACCGCATCGTCGTGCTGAACGGCGGACGCGTGCGCGAGAACGGCGCGACCGCGCAAGTGCTCGACGCTCCCGCCGACGATTACACGCGCCAGTTGCTCGGCGCGGTGCGCCGCCCCGATGCGCTGCTCGCCGAACTCTCGCCGCTCACCAGTCAGGGCGAAAAGCCGTTGCTGGAAATTCGCCGCCTGAGCGCGGGTTATGGCCGTGTCGATGCGAACGGCGTGCCCGCCGTGCGCGTGCTCGACGACGTGAGCCTGAAGATCGCGCGTGGCAGCACGCTCGGTGTGATCGGCGAATCGGGATCGGGCAAGACGACGCTTGCACGCGTGGTCGCGGGTCTGGTGGACCGGGCGCGCGGCGACGTGCTGCTCGACGGCAAGCCGCTGCCGGCCAAGCTCTCCGAACGTACGCTCGAACAATACCGGCGCGTGCAGATCGTGTTCCAGAACGCCGATACCGCGCTCAACCCGAGCCGTACCATCGCCGATATTCTCGCGCGGCCGATGAACTTCTATCACGGCCTGCGCGGTGCGGCGGCACGGAAGCGCATGCTGGAACTGCTCGATCTGGTGAAACTGCCCGCAGCGATTGCGAAGCGCCAGCCGGGCGGTTTGTCGGGCGGACAGAAGCAGCGCGTGAATCTGGCGCGCGCGCTCGCCGCCGACCCCGCGCTCATTCTCTGCGACGAAGTCACGTCCGCGCTCGATACGGTGGTCGGCGCGGCCATTCTCGATTTGCTCGCGGAATTGCGCCGCGAACTCGGCGTCTCGCTCATGTTCATCAGCCACGACATCTCGACGGTGCGGGCCATCTGCGACGAAGTCATCGTGCTGTATGCGGGCCAGTGTGTCGAAGCGGGCCAGCGCGAGTCGCTTTCGCATCCGCCGTATCACCCGTACACGGGTCTGCTCGTCGATTCGGTGCCTGCGCTGCAACCGGGCTGGCTCGACGAGCGGCGCGCATCGACGCTGACTGCCTTGCCCGTGCTCGGCTCGGATAGCGGCGTGGATGCGTTGTGCAGCTTCCGTGCGCGTTGCACGGTGCGCATCGACGGCAAGTGCAACGTGACACCGCCATCGGTCAAGACCTTGCCTTCGGGCGCCGCCATTCTGTGCCACCGCTCGGCCGACGACCTCACGCGCATGCAGACACAAGACAACGCGGTGGCTGCATGAACGCACGTTTCGTGAGAGTGGCGGAGACGGGGCGCAAAACGGTGACCATCGTTATCGACGGCAGCATCGCACAGGCCAAGGAAGGCGACACGCTGATGGTCGCGCTGCTGACGGCGCAAGACACCTTGCGCGATTCCGAGTTCGGCGATGGCCGCCGCGCCGGTTTCTGCCTGATGGGCGCGTGCCAGGATTGCTGGGTTTGGACCGCGAGCGGCGAACGCCTGCGCGCCTGCACGACGCCGGTTGAAGAAGGCATGTCGATCGTCACACGCATCGGTCAGACGAAGGAGGGTGTATGGCCGCGCGCGAGCGTTTGAAGGTCGTGGTCATCGGCGGCGGACCGGCGGGCGTGCGCGCAGCCGAAGCGCTCGTGCGCGCGGGCTTGCGTCCGACCGTGGTCGATGAAGGACGGCGCGACGGCGGGCAGATTTATCGGCGGCAGCCCGAGGGGTTTTCGCGCTCGTATGAAACGCTTTATGGCAGCGAAGCCGCCCGCGCTCAGTCGCTGCATCGCACGTTCGACGGCTTGCGCGCGCAGATCGACTATCTGCCCGAGACGCTCGTGTGGAACATCGAACCGAACGTGGTGCATATCGTCAGCGGCACGCGCTATCGCAAGCTCGACTTCGACGCGCTCATCGTGTGCAGCGGCGCCACCGACCGCCTCATGCCGGTGCCGGGCTGGCATCACGCAGGCACGTATAGCCTCGGCGGCGCGCAGGTCGCGCTGAAGTCGCAAGGCTGTGCAATCGGCGCGCGCACGGTGCTGATGGGCACGGGACCGCTGCTCTATCTCGTCGCCGCGCAATATGTCAAAGCAGGCGCGACGGTCGGTGCGGTGCTGGACACCTCGACGCTTGCACAACGCATTCGCGCGTTGCCGCAACTGCTCGCCATGCCATCGACGCTCGTCAAGGGCATCGGCTTGATGCGCGTATTGCGTCGCGCGGGCGTGGCGGTGCATCGCGGCATCACGCCGGTTGGCATCGGCGGGACGGCCGAACATGGCGTCACCGGCGTGCGCGTTGAAACGGCGAACGGCGCGCAACTCGATATTGCCTGCGATGCCGTCGCGCTCGGCTATCACCTCCGTCCCGAAACGCAGCTCGCCGATCTCGCGGGCTGCGAGTTCGTCTTCGATCAGGCCGCCCGGCAATGGCTTGCTCGCATCGACGGCGATGGCCGCAGCAGCGTGCCCGGCGTCTATCTCGCGGGTGACGGCGCACGCGTGCGAGGCGCGGACGCCGCCGAGCGCTCCGGACAACTCGCGGCGCTCGCCGCCTTGCACGATGCGGGGTTCGCGCCCGACAACGCGCGCGTCACGCAATTACGCGCCGAACTCGCGCGCTTCACGCGATTCGCCGCCGGCCTGCGGGCCGCTTTCCCGTGGCCCGCGCGCTTCGCTGCCGCGCTTCCGGACGAGGCGATCGTCTGCCGCTGTGAAGCCATCACAGCGGGCGAATTGCGTCGCGTGGTACGCGAAATGGGCGCGCGGGAAGCGAATCGCGCGAAGGCGTTTTCCCGCGTCGGCATGGGCCGCTGTCAGGGCCGATATTGCGCGCACGCGGGCGCGGAAGTCATCGCCGCCGAGGCGCGCGTGCCGCTCGAAGCGGTCGGACGTCTGCGCGGACAAGCGCCTGTCAAGCCGCTGCCGATGGCCGTGACGCCGCAGGACGAAGTGCATCGAGGAATCGAAAAGGAGTTGAGCGAATGAACGAGCGCGCCGATGTGATCGTGATCGGCGGCGGTATCGTCGGCACGACGACCGCATTCTTTTTGCGCCGCCGTAAGCGTTCCGTGATCGTGCTCGAACGCGGTCTCACCGGGCAGCAGGCAAGCGGCGTGAACTTCGGCGGCGTGCGTCGCCAGGGCCGCGCGCTTTCGCAACTGGCCATGTCCAATCGCGCCTTGCAGACCTGGAAACGCTCGCGGGAACTGCTCGGCGAAGATGTCGAATTCCTGCCTTCGGGCCATACGCGCGTCTGCTATCACGCGCACGACGCCGCGTATTTTCAGCGCTATGCCGATGAAGCGCGCGCCCACGGCCTCGATCTCGAAGTGCTCGAAGGCCGGGCGATGTTCGAGCGCTTCCCCTTCCTCGGCCGCGAAGTCCTTGCCGCATCCGTTTCGCCGCTCGATGGCCACGCCAATCCGCGACTCGCCGCGCCTGCGTTCGGGCGCGCGGCGGCGCGGCTCGGAGCGCGCATCGTCGAGAACACGGAAGTGGTGCGTATCGAGAAAGAAGCGGGCGGCTTTCGCGTGGAAAGCGCGGCGGGCGACATCTATCGCGCCGAACAAGTGCTGGTATGCGCGGGCGCGTGGGCCAATACTTTGTCGACGCAACTCGGCGAGCCTGTGCCGCTCGTCGCGCGCGGCCCGCAAATGGCCGTGACCGAACCCGTGCCGTATGTCTTCCAGCATTCGATGGGCGTCTACACGACGGTCAAGGCCGAGAGCGTGTACTTCCGCCAGATTCCGCGCGGCAATCTCGTGCTCGGCGGCGGCCCGCCCGGTCCCGCCGATATCGCCACGCGCCGCGCGGGTGTGCTGCCGGAAAACACCGTCGCGCAGATGGCGCAGTTTCGCCGCATGGTGCCGGCGCTCGGACCCTTGCATGTGATACGCGTCTGGAGCGGCGTCGAAAGCTATCTGCCGGATTCGGAACCGGTGATCGGCCCGAGCACGAAAGCCGATGGCCTCTTCTATGCGTTCGGTTTCAGCGGCTCGGGGTTTCAGATCGGGCCGGGCGTGGGCGAAACGCTCGCGGAACTGCTCGATACCGGCGCCACACCCATTCCTCTCGATTCGTTCTCCATTCAACGATTCCAGCGCGGCGCATCGGCACACGCGGAATCGGCCACGTCAGAGACTTCTTCATGAACCACGAGAGCCACGCGAACATCAAGCCCGCCGTGCTCGGCAACGCGCTCGCCTATATCGAAGCGAATTTCGACAAGACCGTGAGTCTTGCGCAGCTCGCCGATGTCTCGGCGTTGTCGGTGTCGCGCTTTGCGACCGTGTTTCGCGAGCAGATCGGGCTTTCGCCCTACAAGTATCTGTGCCGCGTGCGGGTGCGGCGTGCGCAGAGTCTGTTGCTCGCGGGCATGCCGGGATCGGTGGTGGCGACGGAAGTCGGCTTTTTCGATCAAAGCCATCTCGCGCGGCATTTCAAGCGCTTGTGCGGCATGACGCCGAGTACGTTCATCGAGCACGCACGCGACCATGCGGACACGCGTTCAGCCAAGCTCGATGCCGGTTGCCTTAAGGGCGTCGCGAAGACCGAGCCGCGGATACTTGCTCTCGACAACGCGCATGTCGCCTAGCGTCTCCGCGATGAGCCAGTCGCGCACGTCGGCGACGATAGGCCGCAACGGCCGGTTCGGCGGCGTGACGAGGCAGCAGCGCCGGCTCGTCACGATGAGTTCCTGTTCCGCCGGCACGAGCGCGCCTTGCGCGAGCCAGTGAGACGCCACGTTGAGCCAGCCGAGCGCCATGCCTTGCCCGAGCAACGCGGCCTGCACGACGATGGCGTAGTCGTTGAAACTGAGCATGCCGGCGACATGCCGCTCTTGGTCGGCGAACGCATGAAAGCGCTCATGCCAGCCGCGTTCGCCGTCGTCCATGACGATCACCGTATCGCCATGCGCGCGGCCCGCTTCGGTACACGCGGTTTCGTGGTATCGCTCGTTCGATACCGGCAGCAGCGCTTCGGGCATGACCAGCACGGCGTTCTCGTCGATCTCTTCATCGTGAAGGAAGCGCATGCCGAGATCGACATCGACGAGCGGCCCGCCAATGCGCCCCGAGATCAGTTGAAAGCGCAGGTCCACCGAAGGAAACGCCTGATTGAGCCGGCTCATGCGCGGCATCAGCCAGTGCGTGGTGAAGGCGGTGGAAACCGACAGCGTGACCGACTCCACGCCGGTGGCGCGTGCCTCGATTTCGCGGATGGCGCTTTCTATGCCATTGAAGCCTTCCGATATCTTGCGATACAGAATGCGCCCGCTTTCCGTCAGTTCGATGCCGCCGCGCACGCGCTCGAAAAGCCGCACGCCGATATGGTCTTCCATGCGCGCGAGCATGCGGCTGACCGCCGGCTGACTCACGTAAAGTTCTTGCGCGGCACGCGTGAAATTACCGCAGCGCGCGGCCGCTTCGAAGACGAAGAGCGCGTTGGCGCTGGGCAGTTTCTTGCGAAGGTTTGGCATGACCTGATGTTATGCCCGATCCAACAATTTTGGAATTGCCGTCAAAAACATCGCGCCGTATATTTTTCTTAATCCTCAAGCCCGAAGACACGAGACGACACTCATGGATGCACGAGCGAAAACCGGCGTATCGATCAGGTCGGCAACCAAGCGCTACGGCGCGCTGGCCGCACTCGACGATGTTTCTCTCGACATCGCGCCGGGCGAATTCGTCTCGTTGCTCGGCCCGTCGGGTTCGGGCAAGACCACGCTGCTAGGCATTCTCGGCGGCTTCGTGCAGCCAACGTCCGGAAGCGTCTGGGTCGGCGAGCGCGACATTACATTTGCGCCGCCGCACAAGCGCGATATCGGCATCGTGTTCCAGAACTACGCGCTCTTTCCGCATATGACGGTGGGCGAGAACGTCGCGTTCTCGCTGCGTGCGCGACGCGAGCCGAAATCCACCTGGCCGAAGAAGGTCGCCGATGCCCTGGCGATGGTCGAACTCGCGGGCTACGAGAATCGCGGCATCGACCAGTTGTCGGGCGGGCAGAAGCAACGCGTGGCGCTCGCCCGCGCGATGGTCTTCGAGCCGCAACTGATCCTGATGGACGAGCCGCTCTCCGCGCTCGACAAGCAATTGCGCGAGACCATGCAGATCGAGCTGCGGCGGCTGCATCGGCGGCTTGGCGCGACCATTGTCAACGTGACGCACGATCAGCGCGAGGCGCTCACCATGAGCGACCGCGTGGCCGTGCTCAAAGACGGCAAGCTCGTGCAGATCGACACGCCCGAGCGTCTCTACGACCGTCCTTGCGATGCGTTCGTCGCGAGCTTCATCGGCGAGGCGACCTTGCTCGACGTGAGCCGCGCGGGCGACGACGCCGTGCGTCTCGGCAACACGGTCTTGCGCACGGCGCACCCGTTGCCGCGTGGTGAGAAGCTCTTGCTCGCGGTGCAGACGGAGAAGCTTTTCATCGCGCATGGCGACGCGCAAGCAAACGCCAACCGCTTTTCCTGTCGCGTGACCGAAGTGCTTTATCAGGGCGAAAGTCTGCGCGTGTTCGCGGTGCTCGCAGACGGCACGGCCATCAGCCTGAGACAGCCCGGCAGCTTCGAGGCGCGCCGCCGCATTCCCCAGCCGGGCGCCGAGATGATCGTGGCGCTCGATCCCGCGGACACCATCGTCGTGCCCGCATGAACGGTTTTTCATCGCCTGTGCACGGGCGATTCGACTGGCACATGTTGCCAACTCATACGCAACCCGCAAAAGGATGATGCAATGAATCTCACCGATTTCAAGGTCCTGACGTTCGATGTCGTCGGCACGCTGATCAACTTCGAAAAAGGCGTGCTCGATTCCGTGCGGCGTCTGGGCGGCCCGAAGGCAAAGGACCTGACCGATGACCAGATCTTCACGCCGTACATGGATGGCCGCGCGAAGTATCCGGGGCGTTCGAGCCATGAGATGGCCAACGTCTATCTGCATCTGGCGAAGGAACTCGGTTTGCCCGACGACGCGCAATCGGCTGCCGCGTTCCAGCGCGACGTGCTCGAATGGCCCGCCTTCGAAGATTCCGTTGCCGCATTGAAGCGCCTGCGCAAGCACTTCCGGCTCGTCGCGATGACCAACGCGGACCGCGTCGCGCTGTCGGCGTATGCGCATACGCTCGGCAATCCGTTCGACGATACCGTCTGCTGCGACGAAACCGGTGTCGCCAAGCCCGACCCGCAATTCTTCGCTTACAACCGTGGACGTCAGGCTGCGTTCGGCTACAAGTTCGACGAGATTCTGCATACGGCGCAGAGCCAGTATCACGACATCGGCGTCGCGACGAAGCTCGGTTATGCGACGTGCTGGATTGAACGCCGTCAAGGTCAGAAAGGCTTCGGCGCCACGCCCGTGCCGGAGAACGTGACGACGCCGACGTTCAAGTTCGCGACCCTCGGCGCGCTCGCCGATGCGGTCGAGGCCGAACTGCGCGCCGCCGCCTGATCATGCGCGCCCCGACGACGCCGCGTCCCGCGCCCGACTCGCTCTGGCGGGCGATGGCCGGCCCTGCTGCCGCCACGGCGCCCTTGGCTCGCGACCTCGATGTGGAAGTCGCGATCATCGGTGCGGGCTATTCGGGGCTGACGGCCGCCCATGCCTTGCAAAAGCGCGGCGTGGAGTGCGCCGTGCTCGATGCGAATCCGGTCGGATGGGGCGCAAGCGGTCGCAACGGCGGCGTGGTGTCGTCGAAATTCAGGCTGTCGTTTCCGTCGATTGCGAGCGCGCATGGCGTCGCTATGGCCAAGCGCATGCATCGGCTCGCGCACGAGGGCGTGCGCGCGGTGGAAGCGCTCATCGACGAATTCGGTTTGCAGGCCGCGCAATTCGAGCACACGGGCAGTCTGCGTTGCGCTCATACCGAGCGCGCTTTCGCCTCGATACGGGCGGAAGCCGAGTGGGTTCGCACGACACTCGGCGACACGACCATGAGCGTGCAGTCGCGCGCCGAAGTGGAACACGAGACGGGTTCGCGTGGTTTCGTGGGCGGCGTGTTGAGCGCGGACGCGGGCACCATCTTGCCGCTGGAATACGTGCGCGGGCTTGCCGACGGTCTGACTGCGCGCGGCGTGCCGATCTTCGAATCGACACCGGTGATCGACATGACGCGCGCGGACGATCGTCGCGTGATTCTGCGCGCGCCTGGCGGCACGGTGCGCGCGAAACAGGTGATCGTCGCGACCAACGCTTATTCGAATCTTTCCGATGCCACCGCCGCCTATCATCGCGAACTCGTGCCGTTTCGCAGCGCGATGATCGCGACCGCGAAACTCCCCGCCGACCTCGACGCGCAGTTGATGATCAATCGCCGCAGCTACGCCGAAACGCGCCGCATGATGAAGTGGTTTCGCAAGGTGGATGGCCGCATGCTCTTCGGCGGACGCGATGCCTTCGGCAAGGAAGGCGAGCCAACCGGCTTCGATGCGTTGCAACGCGCGATGATCGCGCTGTTCCCGCAACTCAACGGCGTGCCGGTCGAGTACCGCTGGTCGGGTTATGTCGGCATGACCTTCAACGCGCTGCCGCATGTCGGCCGTAGCGACGACGCCACCACGTTCTGCCTCGGCTACAACGGCGCGGGGATTTCCATGGCGAGCCTCGTCGGTCAACATGCAGCGGCGCTCGCCCTCGGCGACAAGCCCGATCTCGCGCTGCTCGCGCAAGACGGCCTGCGGCCGGTGCCTTTTCATGCGCTGCGCGCGCCGGGCGTGAGGCTCGTCGCCGCGTGGTATCAGTTTCTCGACGCCGTGGGTGCATGATGACGATAGCCAAACGGATACTAGAGGATGCAACCCCGATGCATGCCGCCGCAACCGACCCCTCGGTGCGCCATCAAAGACGCGAAGACCGCGCCATGCTGCTGCTCATGGCTCCCGCGTTGTTCGTGGTGATCGTGCTGCTGGTGGTGCCGCTCGCGTGGCTGTCGTGGCAGTCCATTTATCACGAAGGCGCGTTCACGCTCGTGAACTATCGGCGCGTTTTCACGGGCGCTTATCTCGACACCTTTCTGCTGACGTTCAAGCTGTCCATCATCGTGACGGGCGTGACGCTTTTGCTGGGATATCCGGTCGCTTATTTCGCGGCATCGGTTTCGCCGCGATGGAGCGCGCTGATACTCGGCATGGTCATTCTGCCGTTCTGGACCAGCGTGCTCGTGCGCACTTACGCATGGCTCGTGCTGTTGCAGCGCACGGGCCTCATCAACAAGGCGCTGCTCGGCATGGGGCTGATCGAGCGGCCCTTGCAGCTTTCGTATAACCAGTTCGGCACGATCATCGCGATGGTGCATATCCTCTTGCCTTTCATGGTGCTGCCGCTCTATTCGGCGATGCAGAAGATTCCGCCGAACCTGTCGCAAGCGGGCGCGAGTCTCGGCGGTTCGCCCTTGCATGTGTTCATGCGCGTGTTCCTGCCGCTCTCGATGGGCGGCGTGGTCGCGGGCGTGACACTCGTCTTCGTGTTGTGCCTGGGCTTCTACATCACGCCGGAACTCATGGGCGGCGGCAAGTCGATGATGGTCTCCATGATCGTCAGCCGTAATGTGGAGATCTACAACAGTTGGGGCGCGGCGAGTTCGGTGAGCGTGGTGCTGTTGCTGTGTGTCTTTGCAATCTTCTGGCTCGCGAGCCGCGTGATTCCGCTCGAAAAAACGCTGAGGGCGAAATGAAGAGACTGTCGCTCGGCCGGATCATACTCGGCGCATCGGTGCTGCTGATCCTCGTGTTCCTGATGGTGCCGGTGGTGATCGTCGTGCCGCTGTCGTTTTCGGATGCGCGCTTTCTGACCTTTCCGCCGCCCGCGTATTCGTTGCGCTGGTATCACGCGTTCTTCGACAACCCCGCGTGGATCGACGCAGCCAAGACGACGTTCGCCGCATCGACATGCGCGGCATTGATAGCGACGCCGCTCGGTATTGCGGCGGCTTATGGCATTCAGTACGGCTCGCACTGGTCGATGCGCTATCTGCGCACGCTCCTCATGTTGCCGATGATGGTACCGATCATCATCGTCGCGGTGGGCGTGTTCTTCGTGTTCACGCAAGCGGGATACGTGAATACGCTGGGCGGGCTCATCATCGCGGACACCATGCTGGGTCTGCCTTATGTGCTCATCTCGGTCGGCGCGGATCTGCGCAGCTTCGACCGCACGCAGGAAATGGTCGCGCGCAGTCTCGGCATGAACCGCTTTCGCAGTTTCATGGCGGTGACGCTGCCGCAGATTCGCGCGAGCGTGATCTCGGGCGCGGTGTTCGTCTTCATTCAGGCGCTCGATGAAACCGTCGTCGCGCTGTTCATTTCGGGCGGCAGCACCCAGACGCTCACGCGCCGCATGTTCGTCACCTTGCGCGACGAGATCGATCCGACCATCGCGGCCATCAGCACCATGCTCACGGCGATTACGTTGTGCCTCGTGATGATCGTCGTCGTGAGCCGGCGCTCGGCGGTGGCGCGCACTTAACGCTTATAGAAACGGATCAACGCATGTCACACTCATTGAAGTTCTACATCGATGGCGCGTGGGTCGAACCGGCCGGCACGCGACGTCTGCCCGTGATCGATCCCTGCACGGAAGAAGCGTTTGCAGAGATCGCACTCGGCGATGCGCGCGATGTCGATCGCGCGGTTGCAGCCGCGCGGCGTGCATTCGAAACGTACTCGCGGACACCGGTGTCAGAGCGCGTTGCGTTGCTCGAACGCATACTCGAAGCGTACCTTGCGCGTTACGACGAGATGGCCGAAGTCATCACGCGTGAAATCGGCGCGCCTTCCAAGTTATCGCATGCGTGGCAGGCGTCGCTCGGCAAGCGGCATATCGAAGAGACCTTGCGCACGGTCGCGCGCTTTCAGTGGCAACGCAGGAAGGGCACGACGCTCATTAACCACGAACCGGTCGGCGTCGCTGCGCTCATCACGCCGTGGAACTGGCCGATCAACCAGATCGTCTGCAAGGTCGCGCCCGCGCTCGCTGCGGGTTGCACGGTGGTGCTCAAGCCAAGCGAAGTATCGCCGCTGAATGCGCTCTTGTTTGCCGAGATTCTCGATGCGGCAGGCGTGCCGCCGGGCGTGTTCAATCTCATCAATGGCGACGGTCCGACCGTGGGCGCGGCGCTGTCTTCGCATCCAGATGTGGACATGGTGTCGTTCACTGGCTCGACGCGCGCGGGAGTCGAGATTGCGAAGCTGGCCGCGCCGACCGTGAAGCGCGTGCATCAGGAACTGGGCGGCAAGTCGGCGAACATCCTGCTTGACGATGTCGATCTGGAAGCGGCCGTGACGGCGGGCGTGAACTCGTGCTTCGGCAATAGCGGTCAGTCGTGCAATGCGCCCACGCGCATGCTCGTGCCTGCATCGCGTCATGCAGAGGCCGTGGAGATCGCGCGGCGTGCGGCTTCGAAGCAGCGCGTCGGCCCCGCCGATGCGGACGGCACGACGATGGGCCCGGTCGTCAGCGACGTGCAGTTCACGCGCGTGCAGCGGTTGATTGGCATCGGCATCGAAGAAGGCGCGGAGTTGGTGGCGGGCGGTTTGGGGCGTCCGGACGGGTTGGAACGTGGTTACTACGTGAAGCCGACGGTGTTCGCTGGTGTCGATCCGTCGATGACGATTGCGCGCGAGGAAATCTTCGGACCGGTGCTTGCGATCATGCCGTATCGCGATGACGAAGAAGCAATTGCGATTGCCAACGATACGCCGTTCGGGCTTGCGGCTTACGTGCAGTCCGGGGATAAGGAGCGGGCGCGGAAGGTGGCGCTACGCATGCGCGCGGGTAGCGTTTATGTGAACTATCCGGCGTGGGATGCGGGGTCGCCATTTGGCGGATATAAGCAGTCGGGGAATGGGCGCGAGTATGGGGAGTGGGGATTGGAGGCGTTTTTGGAGGTCAAGGGGATTGTGGGGTTTGGGGAGTAGTCAAGCGCACGCGCCTCGATTCGTAGCGCGCGTGACGCGACCGCCAATCTCACGCCCTACGATATCCGCTTCGACCCATACCCATCCACCACTCCGACCTCGCTCGCAAAGCGAATGGCGTTCGACTCCGCCCGCAGCATATCCGCGACGCGCTCGGCCATCATGATCGTCGGCACATTCGTATTGGCACAGGGTATCGAAGGCATCAGCGAGGCGTCGCATACATAAAGACCATCGACGCCATACACCGCGCCGCGCGCGTCAGTCACGGCGAGCGGATCGTTTTCAGCGCCCATGCGGCATGTGCCCGACGGATGCCACGTTCCGCCAACCGATCGTGTCACGAACCGCGTGAGCGCTTCGTCATCGTTCATCAAGTCGGCGATACTCACGCCCTGCGTCACCACGCGTCGGATCAGCCATCCACGCAACGGTCCCGCAACATCCAGCAGCGCACTCAACGCGCCGCGCTGCAACGCGTTCCACATTCCCGGCACGGCGACCGCTGCGACGCGCGGCGAATAGCTCGACGGAAACACGATGTCGCGATGCGCATCCATCGACGCCGCGTTAAGTGTTTGCGCGCCGAAGCGCAAGGCAAGCTTGAGCCGTTCGAGGTCGCGCGTATCGGAAAGCATGGCGAAATCGACCTTCGGTTCATCGAGTGGATTCGCCGATGCCAACGTCACCCGCCCGCGCGAATACGACTTGTTGACCCAAAAGAAGATCGTGCCGAGCCGATAACCCACCGAATGCCAGCCGGAACGCGAAAGAATCGCGCCGTGCATGTCGCCGGGCACGGTGTCATCGAGATGCGATGAGAAGCGCACGATCGCCTGCTCGTGATGCTCATCGGGATAAGGCGTGCGCGCCGAACGCGGCAAAAACGCGGACACCGCAATCGACGGATGCTCCATCAGATTGCCGCCCACGCCCGGCCGGTCCGCGCATACTTCGATGCCGAGCGCAGCCAACGCTTGCGCCGGCCCGATGCCGCTGCGCATGAGCAACGCGGGACTGTGTATCGCGCCCGCCGAGACGATCACGCGCCGCGCGTGCACATCTTCGTGCGTGCCATCCGGCCGCAGGATGCGCGCACCGATCGCGCGTTTGCCATCGAACAAAATGCGATCGACGACGAGACCCGTGCGGATCGATAGATTCACGCGCTTGCGAGTGGCATCGTCGAGATAACAGATGGACGTCGGAATACGTTCGCCCGCCGCGCTTACCGAGAGCGAGCCGATAAACGCGCCGTCTTGCCAGGGCCCGTTCTGATCGTCATGTAATGGATGGCCGCTCTTGCTAAGCGTATCCAGCACGGCGCGCACGAACGGCGAGATGCGCGCCCACTTCGGTCGCTGAATGCGCAGCGGTCCGTCCGAGCCGTGATAGGGGCCGGCGAAGTCGCAATCGGTTTCGAGCTTGCGGAAGTAGGGCAGGCAGTTCTGCCAGTTCCAGCCATCGGCCCCGAGCGTGTTCCACTCGTCGTAATCGGCGGGCGCGCCGCGATTGGCCATCAGCGCGTTGATCGCGGAACCGCCGCCGAGAATGCGCGCTTGCTCATAACGTCGAACGGGCGCGAGCGCGCTCATGCGGGCCTTCAACTGCCGCCAGATGTTGTTCGTATCGAGATAAGCGCGCCCCGGATAGCGGCTGCGAACCGCGTCCGGCATGGTGCTCGCGGAGATGTCGCGGCCCGCCTCGACGAGGCATATGTGCCTGCCTGCGTCCTCCGACAGGCGCGCGGCCAGCACGCAGCCCGCCGAGCCGCCGCCGAGAATCAGATAATCGATCATGCCGGAACGCGCGCGCTGCACGTTCACTGCATGAACTTGAGCCACCGCGCCTTGGCCTGAATGCCCGGGTCCGATGCCCACCATTCTTCCTGCATCAGCGCTTGTTTCGCGGCATTTGCCGGTGAACTCGGCAGCTCGGACGCGCGCTTCTCGCTGATCTTGCCGGTCTTGAACGCGGCCGGATTGCCCGGACCGTAATCGATATACGTCGGCAGGTTCGCCTGCAATTCCGGCGAAAGCGCGGTATTGAGGAAGCGCACCGCATCGTTGAGGTTCGGCGCGTTCTTCAGGATGCACAACTGCGTGTTCTGCAGGATGCCGTCGTTGAAAGTGAAGTCCACGTCCGGATCGTCCTTGCGCACGGCGCTCGCGCGGCCATTCCAGATCATCGTCATGTCGACTTCTCCGTCGTGCAGCAACTGCGCCGACTGGCCGCCCGAGGTCCACCATACCGTGATGTTCGGCTTGATCTCTTCGAGCTTCCTGAACGCGCGATCGACATCGAGCGGATAGAGCTTGTCGCGCGCCACGCCGTCCGCGAGCAAAGCGGCTTCGAGCACGGTCTGCGGGTCGTTGCGCAAGGCGCGCGTGCCGGGGAAACCTTTCACGTCCCAGAAGTCCTTCCAGCTTTGCGGCACCTTCTTGAGCGTTTTCTTGTTGTAGCCGATGACGGTCGAATAAAACTCGTACGCCGCCGAATAGGGCGTGCGGTATTGCTCGGGCATCGCGGCCGCGTTGGGGATCTTCGAGAAGTCGAGCTTTTCGAGCAAGCCTTCGCGCCCGCCGCGCAGACAGTTCGACGTCGGGGTATCGATCACGTCCCAGATCGGCTTGCCGGTAGCGGCTTGCGCTTTGACTTGCGGCCATGCATCCGGAATGCTGTCCTGCTTGATCGTGATGCCGAGTTCTTTTGCAGCGGGATCGAGAATCGCCTTGGTCTGCGCTTCCTGATAAGCGCCGCCTTGCGACACGAAAGTGATGCTGCCCGCGGCAAAAGCCGGTGCCGCGCCGCCCAGGGCCATGCCAAGCGCGAAAGTCATGGCAAGCGGGCGAAGCGTGAGACGGGAACAACTGAACCTTGCAATATTGATCACGGCGTTTCCTCGACAAGGTTGAAGCGAAGGACGTCTTGCAGGTCGCGCCGTCACTGCGGATGAGCATGTCATCGCGCAAGAACGACGCGGGTCTGAGCAAAAATATATTGGGTCAAATTCGCTGGAGCAACGCCGCAATTGTTGGAGGCTCCATGACCCTAGGTTATGCCCTGCAATTCAAGAAACGCTTCACTGGAAAATCACGTAGACCTTGCGCATGGTCTCCTCGACTTCCCATGTTCCTTCGGTGTTCGCCGCGAAAAACAGCGTGTCGCCGCCCGTGAAGTGCACGGTGTCTTCGCCATCGGGCGTGAAGCGTCCGCTTCCGGCAAGAAAGTGCATGACTTCCGCTTCCTTGACCGAGCGACGATACGTGCCCGGCGTGCATTCGAACACGCCGGTGTCGATGTTCTCGCTGCCCGGAATCACGCGCTGTACGCCCGAAACCCTGATTTGCGGTGTGCCCGGAAGGCCTGCCGTGCCCCAGTCTTCCAGGCCTTGTAGCCCGATGCTCTGCTTGATCTGTTGAACTTTCATATGGTCGTGTCTTGTCGATCGAATGTTATTGCGATGCAGCGATACGCTGTTCTATCTTCCCAAGCCTCACCACCGTCACGCCCGCGCGCAATTGGCGCAGCGAAGGCATGACGAGCATGCAATCGGCATAGGGCGTGCGGACCGCTTCGCCTTCGGACCAGCCGATCACGCTACCGGCTTCCGGAAAGACTTCGAGTCCGGTGTAGGCATCGGCGAAACGGAAGTCGAGGCTCTTTGCCACGACAGGTTCCGTCACGCGCACGATCAGCATCTCCGGCGGTGACGGCTTGATCCATCCAATGGGAAGATCGGCCTCATCGAGCACGTCGGCAAGGCGGAGAAAGCGCGCCGTGACGTCGCGCGCCACGTCCACCGCGCTTGCTTCCCAGTGCTGTCCGCATTCGATCAGTAGCGCGTTCTTCTCGCTGGCCGGATCGCCAAAGCCTTTGTAATCGCGCATGCGGCGGCCTTCCGGATGGCCTTCGTCGCAGATCACGGTCGCGGGCGTGCCGAGTTGCGCCGACAGCGCAATGCCTTTATCGAGCGGTCCCGCGACGATCAGCGGCGCGCTCTTCTCGTGCATCGAATGCAGGTCGAGCAGCAGATCCACCGTGTCGATGACCGGACGCATCGCGCGGGCGCGGCGCAGTTCGCTCGAATCGCGCGAGGTGTCGTCGAGCGTCTGCGCGGTCCACACGCGGTTGAAGTCCTGATCGACGAAGCGCGAGGCATCCGGCTTCGCGGCATCGAAGCGTCGATAGGCATCGACATTCGCAAACGCGAGCGTGAGCTTGCCGCGCCGCGGGCGCACTTTCGCGCGCAGGAGTTCATCGACTGCAATCGCGCCGCACACTTCGTTGCCGTGCGTGAGCGCGTTGATCATCACGTGAGGACCGGCCACGCCCGAATCGAAGGTATGCACATAAGGGATGCCGGTGTTGCCGGCCTCATGCGCGCCGATGTCCGGAAACGTGACCTGAATGGGATAAGCCGTCGCGTTCATTCGAGACCGCCCTGACAGAGATATTTGATCGACAGATAGTCGTCGAGGCCGTACTTCGAGCCTTCGCGGCCGTAGCCCGATTCCTTCACGCCGCCGAAAGGCGCGGCTTCGCTCGCGAGCGCGCCTTCGTTGATGCCGACGATGCCCGCTTCGAGCGCACGCGCCACGCGGTCGATGCGCTTCACGTCCTGGCTGTAGAAGTACGATGCGAGGCCGAAGGGCGTGTCGTTGGCGGCGCGAATGCCTTCGGCTTCGTCGTCGAAACGAAAGAGCGGCACGACAGGACCGAAGGTTTCCTCGCAGCTCAGTTGCATGTCGGGCGTGGCATCGGCGAGCACGGTCGGCGCGTAGTAGTTCGCCCCGAGTTCCGTGAGCCGCTTGCCGCCCGCGAGCACGCGTGCGCCGCGCGCGACGGCGTCCTCGACATGGCGGGCGATCTTGTCGACCGCGCGCGAGTTGATCATCGGGCCGATCTGCGCTTTCGGGTCGGTCGCGGGCGCAACCTTCAATGCAGCGACGCGGTTACTGAGCAAGTCCGCGAAGCGCTCGTACACGCCGGACTGCACGAACACGCGATTCGGGCACACGCAGGTCTGTCCGCCGTTACGGAATTTCGAGGCCATCAGGCCGGTCACCGCCGCGTCGAGATCGGCGTCATCGAACACGATGAAAGGCGCATTGCCGCCGAGTTCGAGCGAGAGCTTTTTCAGCGTATCCGCCGACTCGCGCGCGAGATACTTGCCGACAGGAGTCGAACCCGTGAAGGTGATTTTGCGTACGCGGCTGTCCTGAAGCCAGTCGGCGACCGCGGGCACCGCGCTCTCCCGCGACGAACTGATGAGATTCAACGCGCCCGCCGGCACGCCCGCCTCGTGCGCGAGCATGACGAGCGCAAGCGCGGTCAGCGGCGTGTCTTCGGCTGGCTTGCCGACGACCGTGCAGCCCGCCGCGAGCGCGGGCGCGATCTTGCGCGCGATCATCGCGAGCGGAAAGTTCCACGGCGTGATGGCCGCGACGATTCCCACCGGCTCCTTCACCGCGCTCATGCGCTTGCCGCGCTGCTGTTGCGGAATGATGTCGCCGTAAATGCGCGTGGCTTCGTCGGCGAACCACGCCACATAAGACGCGCCGTACAGCACTTCGCCGCGACCTTCGGCAAGCGGCTTGCCTTGTTCGAGCGAGATGAGCTCGCCGAGCGCGTCGGCATTCTCGACGATCAGCGTGTGCCAGCGGTGCAGCACCGCCGCGCGATCCTTCGGCAGCGTGTCACGCCAAGCGGGAAACGCGCGCGCGGCGGCATCGGTGGCGGCGCGGGCATCGGCGGCGCCGCTGTCGGCTACTTCGACGATGACTTCGCCCGTCGCCGGGTTCGTCACGGCAAAGCGCTTGCCGTCGGCGGCCGCCACCCATTTGCCATCGATGAAATTATCGGCGCGGATCAGATCGCTCAATGTATGGCTCATGGCGGCTCCTTTAAAGCAGACGTTGCGCGACGGCTTGCCCGACTTGCGTCGTGTTTGCCTTGCCGCCCAGGTCGCCGGTGTGCGGGCCTTCCTTGAGCGTTGCCTCGATGGCGGCGAGGATCGCGTCGTGGGCCTCGCGCTCCTTGCCCGTGCCGTTGCCGAGGAAGTCGAGCATCATTGCGGCCGACCAGATCATGGCGATCGGGTTCGCAACGCCCTTGCCCGCGATATCGGGCGCCGAACCATGCACCGGCTCGAACAGCGACGGGAAGTTGCGCTCTGGATTCATGTTGGCCGAAGGCGCGATGCCGATGGTTCCGGTGCACGCCGGCCCGAGGTCCGAAAGAATGTCGCCGAAGAGATTGGTGGCAACGACCACATCGAAGCGATCCGGGCTCAAGACGAAGCGCGCGCACAGAATGTCGATATGCTGCTTGTCCCACTTGACGTCCGGATACTGCTCCGCGATCTCCGCGGCACGCGCATCCCACCACGGCATGCTGATCGAGATACCGTTGCTCTTGGTCGCCACCGTGATGGTCTTTTCGCGGCGTTGCGCGAGATCGAACGCGAACTTCAGCACGCGCTCCGCGCCCTTGCGCGTGAAGATGGAGGTCTGCGAGACGAACTCGCGTTCCGTGCCCTCGAACATCACGCCGCCGACCGACGAATACTCGCCTTCGGTGTTTTCACGCACGATCATGAAGTCGATATCGCCCGCCTTGCGATTCGCGAGCGGCGAGGGCACGCCTTCGAAAAGACGCGCGGGACGCAGGTTGATGTACTGGTCGAACTCGCGGCGAAACTTGAGCAGCGAACCCCACAGCGAAATATGATCGGGCACGGTCTGCGGCCAGCCCACCGCGCCGAACAGAATGGCGTCCGTGTCCTGCAATTGCGCCTTCCAGTCGTCGGGCATCATCTGGCCGTGCGCCGCGTAGTAATCACAGCTCGCCCATTCGATATGTTTGTATTCGAGCGCAATGTCAAAGCGCTTGCTCACGGCATCGAGCACGCGAATGGCTTCGGGCATCACTTCCTTGCCGATGCCATCGCCGGGAATAACCGCAATACGATATTTGCTGGACATGAGGATCTCCGCTTTCGTTTAGTCAGGAACCACGCGCGCGAGGGTCGTGCGCCGACCCGCCCGCGGCGCGAGCGTTCGAAGCTTCAATACAGGAAACAAGGATAACAACGCGCGTGAATGCGCGTTGCGGTGGTCAGTGCTGGCTTGGCGAGAAGAGCGTTTCGAGCGGGTAATGCGTTTTCGCGAACGCCGTCTTGATGATGACGTAGCTGAAGTACTTCTCGATGCCGATATCCCGCTCCAGCAGCCCTTCGACGATGTTTTGATAATGGCTCACGCTGCGCGTGACGAACTTCAGCAGATAGTCGTAGCCGCCGCTCGCCAGATGACATTCGACGATCTCGTCCACGTCTTTCACCGCATTCACGAACTTGATGAAGTCTTCGCGCCGGTGATCCGCCAGCGTGACTTCGGTGAAGACCACCTGAATGTCGCCGAGCTTCTCCAATTGAATCTGCGCGCCGTAGCCCACGATATAGCCCGCCTTTTCCAGACGCTTCACGCGAATCAGGCAAGGGCTTGGCGATAAGCCGACTGCATCGGCGAGTTCGACATTGGTGATGCGTCCGCGCTTTTGCAATTGCGAGAGGATGCGCAGGTCGATTCGGTCCAGCTTGCAGTCGGTGCTCATCGTGGGAGGCGGGGCGGGACATGTCGGAGAAGTCGGTCGATGGTATCACGCAGCCACGCGACGATTAAATCCCGTTGCACCGCCTGCCGCGCCGCCCAGCGCCGCGCGCACTTCCGCTTGTGCGAGGACGTCGTCGAGTGTCTTCGTGAGACGCTCGAACATCATGTCGAAATTGGCTTCCGTGTAGCACAACGCCGGTGCAAAGCCGAGGATGTTGTCGCCGAACGCGCGGAACACGAGGCCGTTGGCGTACGCGGCAGCGGCGATGCGGTCCGGCAGTTTGAGCGAGGCGTCGAAGCCGCGCTTGGTCTCTTTGTCGGCGACGAGTTCGAGCGCGCCGAGCAGACCGCGATGCCGCGAATGTCCGACGAGCGGATGCGCAAGCAGCGAATCGAGCCCTTCGGCAAAGCGCGGCGCCCGCGCCTGGCCGTTTGCGAGCAGTCCGCCTTCGTGATAAAGCCGCATGACTTCGAGACCGATCGCCGCGCTCACCGGATGCGCCGAATAAGTGTGACCGTGACCCACGGCCACGCCATTGTTCGTACCCGACGCGATGCCTTGATAGACGGCATCGGACATGAGGACGGCGCCCATCGGCGCGTAACCTGCCGTCAGGCCCTTGGCGACCGTCATCAAGTCCGGTTCCACGCCTTCGCCTTCGCACGCGAAGAGCGGGCCGGTGCGCCCGAAGCCGGTGATGACTTCATCGGCGACGAAGAGGATGTCCAGTTGGCGGCATGCTTCGCGCATGGCCTTGAGCCAGCCGACAGGCGGCACGATCACGCCGCCCGAGCCTTGAATGGGCTCGCAGAAGAATGCGGCGACGTTCTCCGCGCCGAGCGCTTCCACCTCGGCCCGCAGCGCCGCCACCGACGCGGTGATGAGCGCGTTGTCGTCCGCGTAGTCGTTGCGATACGCGTACGGCGAGGGAATGTGATGCTGCGTCGCGAGCGGCAGATCGAAGTTGCGATGGAACGCGGGCAGCGCGGTCAGCCCCGCACCAACCGACGACGATCCGTGATAGCCGCGTTCCAGCGCGATGAAGTGCTTCTTCGCCGGACGGCCGGTCGCGTTGTAGTAGTGCGTGATGAAGCGCAGCGCGGAATCGACCGCATCCGAGCCGCCGAGCGTGAAGTACACATGCGTAAGCGATGCCGGCGCGAGATCGACCAGCTTTTCGGCCAGTTCGATAGCCGGTTCGGAGCCGAAGTGGAAGTAGCCGGTCGCGTAAGGCAGACGCGCCATCTGTTTCGAGGCCGCCTCGACGATGCTCGCATGACCATAGCCCGTGTTCACGCACCAGAGGCCGGAGAACGCGTCGAGCAGTTCCTTGCCTTCGATATCGCGCAAGAAGACGCCGTCCGCCGAATCGAGCACGGTGACGCCGCGCGCTTCATGGGCGCGGTAGCTTGCGACTGGGTGAATCAGATGTTTGCGGTCGGATTCGACCAGGGCTTGCTTGGATTGATTCGACATGAGCGGGCTCTTCTCGGAAGTAAGCTGGACCGTTCCATACTATCGGGGGAGCGCCGTCGGGCGCATCGCCAAATAAATGGCGGAAAAGCAAATATGCGGCGTTTTGCGGGGCGTGCGCAGCATTTTGTGCTGAGGCGCCTCAGTAGCCCCGGCTGCGGTCTATCTGACCGATCATCGGCTGGCCTTCGCGATGCCGGCGCAAATTGTCGAGCACAACGTCCACCGCTGTTTCCGGCCGCGTCGCGCTCGCGATATGCGGCGTCAGACGCACGCGCGGATGCGTCCAAAACGGATGCGTGTCGGGCAAAGGCTCGGGATCGGTGACATCGAGAATGGCGGCGTGCAGATGGCCGCTATCGAGCGCATCGAGCAAATCGTCCTGATTCACTTGCGGACCGCGCCCGACGTTGATGAACGACGCGCCTGGCGGCAGCGCGGCGAACACGCGCTTATTCAGCAGGCCGCGCGTGGAATCGGTGAGCGGCAAGAGGCACACGAGCACATCGGTGCGGGCGAGGAAGGCATCGAGCGACTCGACACCCGCATGACATTCGATGCCTTCCAGTTCATGCGCCGAGCGGCTCCAGCCCGCGCACGCAAAGCCGAAACGGTGCAACTGTTTCAGCACGGCCGTGCCGAGCATGCCGAGGCCCAGCACGCCGACACGCCGCGTGGATGCCGCGCGCACCGGCATTGCACGCCATACGCGTTCGCGTTGCTGCGCCGCGTAGTCGAAGAGATCGCGATGCACGGTGAGCACCGCCTGCGTCACGTATTCGACCATGCCCTCGACGATGCCCGGCTCGACCATCCGCACCACGGCGATGCTGGACGGCACGGCGGACAGATCGAACTGGTCGATGCCCGCGCCCACCGAGAAGATCACTTCGAGATTCGGCAGCGCGCGCGTGAGGTCAGCGGGCGGTTGCCATGCGGCCAGATAGCGGATGGACGCGGCATCGCCGATATCCGGCCACAGGCGAAACGGTGTCTCGGGCGCCTTGCTGGCGAAAAGCTGCGCCCACTGTCTGCCGCGCTCGGGGTCGGCCTTATAGAGAAGAGCCATCGTATTCAACCTACTGCCTGATTGACGATGCCGAACTGGCCCACCGACGCGTCCGGCCGCGGCGCACCATTGCGCGCCATCTTGACGACCGCATCGACCTGCCTGAGACCGAGTTCTTCGAGCCACGGCGTGAGGCCGCTGTCGCCCGGCGTATCCATGCGGGTAAAGGCGCCTACGTTGGCGGCAAGCCAATGTGCAACCAGCGCCTGCGCGCGCTGCAACCGTTCCTGACCTTCGCCCGTGGCGATGACCGGACCGATGGCGTGGCCGCGCCCGAATGGCCGCATCAGCGCGAAGCCGACGATCTCGCCGGCGGATTCCAGCGCGACGCCTTGCGCCACGCCGAGCAGTTGCTGCAGAATCGCGCCGCGATCCACACCGGCCGCGCGCGATGCCAGTTCGGCGAGACGCGGCGTATCGGCGGATTCGAGCGGACGCAGGCTTTCACCGGCCTGCAGCAAAATGGCGGGTGCGCGAAAATCGGCCGATTGATGTTGATGCAAGGTGCCGATTGGCTCGAAACCGAGCTTGTCGTAGAGCGGCTGTCCGGCGGGCGTCGCGTGCAGGAGGGTGACGCGGGAGCCGAGCGCATCGAGCAGCAGTTCCATCAGCTTTCGCCCGATGCCGTGCCCTTGCCGGTCGGGCGCGACGATGACCATGCCGAGCGAGCCGGCATCCTCGCCGAACTTCCAGTAGAGGGCTGTGCCGACCACGCGCTCGCCTTCCTGCGCGATGAAGCCGGCGCCAGCGTCGAGAACGAAGCGCCAGTCGTCGGCGCGGTGCGGCCATTTCACTTCGACCGACAGCGCATGCGCGGCGTCGATGTCGCGGGCTTCGAAGGGTCGGTACAGAATGGTTGAGCGTATTTCGGCAACGGACACGGCGCACTCCAGGGACGGGGACGCATGCTACTTTGACAGCCGCGAACGACCCGGGCTAGGACGATCCTGCTGCGCCGCGAGCGCGGCTTCGCGCGATGGCAGGCGCCGCGCCGTGCACGGAAAATGACGGATCTCGCGGCGAACGTAGTAACGTTACGCCAGTCGATGTTTTATCAGGCAAATACAGTGTTGAGGGGCACATGTCAGAGTCAAGCACCATTACGGATCAACAGGTCGCATCGATCGCGCAACGGTTGAGCGGAGAAGGCCGCGAGTTGTCGCCATTGACCGTCTGGAACGAAATCCGCAGCGGCTCCATCATCGAGGTGGCAAACGCGTTGCAGCGCTGGAAAGCGGCACAGGAGCCGCAAGCCGCGCCCACACCCGTCGACGACGAAGCGAGCTTGCCGCAAGGCGTCGCCGAGACGCTTCTGAACGCGGCGCATCAGCTTTGGGCGGGCGCGCATCAGCAGGCCGGGCAACGCTTCCAACCGCAATTGCGCACGCTGGATCAACGGCTTACGGCCACGCTCGCGGAACGCGACGAAGCGCTCGCCGGTTTCCAGCAGGCCGACGAGGAAGCCGGCCGCGAACGCCAGCAGCGCAACAATCTGGCGCAGGCGTTACAGGCTTCGGAACAGACGGTCGAACATCTGCGCAGTGCGCTTGCCGATGTGAGCGCCCGCGCCGAGACCGCCGAACGGCGCGTCGAGGAACTGACGCAGCGGGAATCGATGGAGCAGGGCAGGCTTGCAGCGGCGATCGCCTCCTTCGAGGAAGCGCAGCGTTCGCAGGAAGCTTTGGCCGCGTCGATCTCGGATAAGGATGACGAGCTCGCCCGAATTGCACGGGAGCGGGACGAAGCGCGCCATGCGCATGAGGCGCTCATGGCATCCGTCGCGGCGAAGGACGACGAGATTGCGCGAATCGTCCGCGAACGGGACGACGCGTTGAACGCGGCGACAGTCGGCAAGCACGAGGAGATCGCGCGCATCGTCCAGGAGCACAACGATGCCTTGCACGCGGCCGTCTCGCAAAAGGACGAGGAGATCGCGCGCTTCGTGAGCGAGCGCGACGACGTGCGGCAGGCGCATGAAGCCCTGAGCGCACATGTCGCGAGCAAGGACGACGAGATTGCCAGCCTCGTTCGACAACGCGACGAGGCGCGTCAAAGAGCCGAGGCGCTGCAGCATGAAAGCCAGGCGAAATCCGATGAAGCGCAACGCTACGCGCATGAAGCGGGCGTTACCGCCGAACGCGTGGCGGCGGTCGAGCAGCAAGCGAACGAGCGTTTTGCGCGTATCGCGGAACTCGAAGTCGAACTCGACGCGGCACGCGGTGCGCTAAACGAGTTGCAACAGGCTCACGCGGCCAAGCACGATGAAGCCACGGCGCAGTCCGGCGAGCTTCAGCGTGTCGCACGAGAACTCGAAGCGGCGCGTTCGCAGATCAGCGCGTTGAACGAGCAAAAGGACGCGGCAAGCGCCGACGCCGCCCAGCGCGCGCAAGATGCCGCCGCTGCCCGCGAGCGCGCGGAGAATGCCGAACAGCAGGCGGCATTGCTGCAGGAGCGTTTGGCCGAACAGGAACAACGCGAAGCCGATGCAAGAAGCACTCACGCCTCGCAGCGCATGGAACTCGAGGCACGCGGCGTCGCGGTGGAAGGCGAGATCGCCGCTTTGCAACGGCAGATCACGACACAGGCCAAGGATCATACGAAGGCCTACGACAAGCTGCGCACGCAGGCCGAAGAATGGGTCAGTTATGCCAAGGACCTGAAGCAGCGGCTCGACGGCGCAAACGAGAAACTGCTCTTCATCGATGCACGCAGCACCGGCGAAGTCGCGCTCATGCGCCGGCTTGCGCTGGAACTCGAACGGCTCAAGCCGGACCATGAACTCGTGTTGCGTGAAGCGCAGCAAAGGGTGATCGGCGACAAGATGGTCCAGCAGCTTGCGCAGAAGGGTTATCGTTATGACCCGGCTACTTCGGCGATTTCGAAGATCGAAGAGTAGGCGTTAATCAAGCGGGACTCGGTGAGAACGTCAAGCGGGCCATCGTCGATGGCCCGCTTCGTCTAAGTGCGGTAGCCCACCATCGTCGGCGGGGAAATCAGCGAACATGCGCATGCATCAAGCATCGTTCGCCTGATTCATTTCTCTTCCACGACGAAAAGCCGCTTCATGACATTCGACCATGGGGTGTTCACGGTCTCGCTTGACTTCGAATTGCTCTGGGGCGTGCGCGAGACGCGCACCATCGAGAGCTATGGCGCGAACCTGCGCGGCGTGCGCGAGGCCATTCCGCGCATGCTCGATGTCTTTGCCGCAAACGGCATTCACGCGACATGGGCCACGGTAGGCTTTCTTTTTCATCGCAATGCGGATGAACTTCGCGCGGCTTTACCGCCGCCTTCCCTGCGGCCGAATTACGTGCGCGCAGGCATTTCCCCTTATGAATATATCGATGCAGGCCAGGCGCTCGATCCGCTTTATCACTTCGCGCCCGAACTCGTCGAACGCATTGCGGAGCAGCCTGGTCAGGCTATCGGCACGCACACCTATTCGCATTACTACTGTCTAGAACAAGGTCAGGGCTTGCGCGAATTCGAAGCGGATATCGAATGCGCCACGGAGGTTGCCAGGCGCGCAGGCTTGCGGTTGAAGAGCATCGTATTTCCGCGCAACCAGTGCAATGAAGACTACCTTGCGGCGCTCGCGCGGCATGGCATCGTGTGTTATCGCGGAACACAAGGCGGTCACGCTTATGCGGCCTCCGACAAGGCAGGGCAAGGCTATCTGCGCCGCGCAACGCGTTTGCTCGATGCTTATATGAACGTGTCCGGACACAATACCCATGCGCTCGAATCATGCTTCGAAAGCGCGCCTTTCAATTTTCCGGCAAGCAGTTTTCTGAGGCCTTATTCAAGCAAATGGGCAATGCTCGATGGCTTGCGCCTTGGACGAATAAAAAATGCCATGACCGATGCGGCGCTCAACAAGCGCCTTTATCACCTCTGGTGGCATCCGCATAACTTCGGCCGCAATACCGCGCAGAACATCGCGTTTCTTGAGCGCATTGCCGAGCACTATGTTCTGCTGCGCGAACGCCACGGCTTCGCTTCGCTCAACATGGAGGAGCTTAGCGAGCTGGCGGCCACGCGATTGGTCGATCAAACAAGCTTGCCTGCCGCCGAGCCTGCGTGATCAACGGCGGGTTTCGGAGGCGGTCGGAGCAATCGACGAATGCGCGGTGAGAAAACGCGGCGTCCTGAAACGCACGATGCTTGCATAGAACCATACGTAGACCGCGATGAACATCGCGCCGGTGACGAAAAGCGCAAGCGGCCGGTCCCAGAACACCGTTGCGGGCGCGACGCCCACCGCGCACAACACCCACAGATAAGGCGATGTGCGGCCATTGCGGCGCGCGCGCTGACGCACATCGCTATAGTCCGATCCTTTGAGTGCAATGCGCTTGTAGATGAGCGTGTGAAGGTGCACGCCATCTGGTTCGCTCACAGGTCGGCCGCGCACGAACTTGCGGCGATAGATCGAGAACACGGTTTCGAAGAGCGGATAGATGGCGACGACCGCCGCATACCACGCCGACACGGAAGGATGCCGCGCGATCAGCAGCACGAGCAATTCGGCCATGACGAAGCCGATAAAGTATGCACCGCCATCGCCCAGGAAAATGTGGGCGCCTGGATAATTCCATACGACGAAGCCAAGGATGGTGCCGATCATGGTCAACGCGACGCTCATGACCAGCCAGTCGCCGACTTGATGCGCGACGAAACCTATCGAAGCGAAGATCAGGATGGACGAGACCGATGCGAGGCCATTCATGCCGTCAATGAGATTGATTGCGTTCGTGAGCCCCGACACGGTCAGCACGGTGAGGCCGACCGCAAGCGGCATGAGTTGAAGCCCGTGATCGACCACCGGCAGATCCACGCGAACCAATACCGCATGCAACGCATAGACGCCACCGATCGACCCTGCCATGGCCGCGAGCAGACGCGCACGCGGGCTTACATGCTTGGTCAGGTCTTCGAGACAGCCGGCCAGGAACGGTAAAGCGGCGCACGCCAACAACAGCATCGACTCGCCTCGTGGATTCGCACCGAATAGGCCGCCCATCATGAACGTGATTGCCGTTCCGCCGACGATGGCCGCACCGCCCACGCGTGGCACGGGGACCGCATGATTCTTCTGCACTCCATTGAGGTCGGTGTCGAGTAAATGCGATCCCGCATGACTCGCATAACGCACGATCCAAAGAGTCAGACAAAACGAAGTCAGGCAACCGAGAGCGAGGTTTAGCATTGTCTTATGCTCGTCTTAAACGCGGACGGTCGTTAATTTCAGTGAGGACGAACTATCGTTCGGCGAGACCGAAGCATGCAGATAGTCCAGGAAGTAAGCGGCGCAACATCGACGAAACTGAAAAACGAACAGCAACGGAATGAGATGACAAGGCGGTACATCGCGCTTACGGCTAACGGCTATTTCATCAAGCCATTTGCTTTTTGCCGTATTTACTGATTAATTAGGGAAACCCCCATCATTAAATGCCTTTCGGAGTCCAAATATCATCTCGCGGAGTGCAGCGAAGTGAGCATCTTTTTTTGAAGATGAAATGTGGGCTAGACCGCGTATCGATTCAAATTTGCTAGCGCTTCGAAGACGACTTTTGTGCTCTAAGCATTGTTGAACATTATCGAGTCAAGCCTGTGGCAAAGCGTTAGCGAAATGCTGACACTGATCGTTGATACGAGCGAAGCAGCTTGGCTTTCAATTGGACTAGCAACGAATGAAATAGCGGTGGGCGTGACCCGCGTGCAAGGTCGTCGAAGATCTCTCGTCCGATGAAAACCTTTGGATTCGAGCGCTTCATTGGCCACTGCTGGACGCGCGTCAGGCGTGACAATAGACCTAAAGGTCTTCAGAGTCGAAGAAGTAAGTCGCGATGCGGGTCCATCCCGTGAATGCTTTGTTCAACGCGTTAAATCATTACGATATGCTCGATAGAAGAACTGCATTAAAGGTTTTTGCATCGTGCGCATTGGTGCAAACCCTTGCGCCGCATCGCGCGCATGCGCAAACAAATGATTCGACTGAGCTTATACGGGCAAGCATGTTCGGTGTGATAGGCGACGGTAAAAGCAATGACCGCGCGCGTCTTCAGGCCGCGATAGACAGTACCGTCGGCAAGACCTTGTTGATAGAAGGTCGGTGTCGAATGGATACGCAAGGTCTGGATCTGCACAGCAGTACGCATCTGCGTTTTGCGGATGGCGCATCGATCAAGCTGTTGCCTCACGACACGCCTTCTTATCAGATGATCCGTATCTGGGATGCGGATAACGTGCTGCTGGAAAATGCGACGCTGGATGGCAGCAAGGAGCTCAACGCAGCGCCGCCCGAAACACACGACGGTGGCTACGGTATGGGCATTTCCATCGCGGGGAGCACGAATGTCACGATAAACTCGGCCACGACGATCGGCTGTTGGGGCGATGGCCTTTATATCGCCAATAGTTATGAACGGGCGACGCGACGATCCCGCAATATCGTCGTCCGCGATCATCATGCGCGTGCGTGCCGGCGTCAGGGTGTGTCGCTCATCAGTGGAATGAACGTGCTGATCGAACGTGGTGTGTGGGAAGACATCGGTGGAACAGCGCCTTCGGCAGGCATCGATATCGAACCGAACTCCAATCGCGACGTGCTCGAAGACATTCGCATTGTCGATCCGCTTACGCGCCGATGCAGTATCGGCATTCTCGTTTATCTCGCGGAATTGCCCGGCCCCAAGCCTAAGACCGTAAGCATAGAAATAAGCGGCCAGCGCGATGAATCTTCTTCCGACAATGCCTTTAGCGTGTCCGGTCTCGACACTAAAGGATGGACGGTGAAAGGTAGCGTGACGAATGTCTCGCCGGTATGGGTGAATTCGCGGCTAGCCTCAGTCGAAAGCGTCGACTACGATAAGCGCGGGCCGGCTATCGTCGTGTCCGGGTTACGCCTCATCCGTTAAGCCACATGCTGTGCGACAACGTACAGACGGGTCGCATGTACTCACGACACCCTCAGCGGGTTGTCGCCAATATCATCAGAATCGCGCTAGCAAGGGAATTCCTAGATGAGAGCAAGAGCAATGGAAGCGCGAAGCGTTTCTCCTTCCCGTCCTCGCGCGCGTGCTCATTCCTATCTGGCGACGCCGAATGGCTTGCTGTTCATCATTCTCGCGCTCGTCGTCCTGTATGTGATGGCGACGGGCGTACGCAATGTGCCGACGTTGCTCGATCAGGACAATTACCTCGAATACTTTCGCAAAACCACGTGGGACTGGTTCCTCAATACTTACGAGGAACGCAAATCAACGGTTAGTTTCGTCATCAGCACGATCACCGAGGAATTCGGTTGGCGCGCTTGGGTCGTCGCTTTGAACGCATTGGGCTTTACACCCGATGCCGGTGTGCGACTTACGGTGGTGCTGCTCAACGCGCTGATCTTCATTGCGCTTCTGGAAGTACGCCGGCCATTGCTGGGTCTCGTGCTCTGGTGTGTCGTGCCGATGGCGCTCGCCACTGTCGGACTATTTCAGATTCGCCAGGGGATGGCGTTCTCTATCGCCATGCTCGTGTCCTTGCGCTATCAAAGACCCGTAACGGGATGGCTGCTCGCAAGTTTTATTCACACCACGTTCGCGGTGCCCGCGCTCCTGCTTATCGCAATGCGTCCATGGGGCAATCGCAGATGGCTCGCGTTGGGAAGCGCTTCGGCGGTGGCGGTCGTGCTGGTTTCGTCGGCGGGCTTTCTCTTCAAGAACTTTGGCGGCCGTCGTATTGACGAATATGCGGGCTACCAGAACGATTTCACCATCAAACTGGTGATTCTCCTCGTGGTTTATATGACGGCGGCACTTGTCATGCTTTATACGGAATGGAAAACGAAGCAGGCGGGCAAGGCTCAGGCATGGCGCGACATCTGTTTCATGGACGTCGCGCTCGTGCTTTATCTGGTGCTTGCCTTCCTGCTGTTTCCCTTCGGCAAAGGGCGCGTATGGTATTGCGTGCCCTTGCTGCTGCCGTTTCTCGTCGGGCAGACGCGCTTCAAGAATCGCTTCGTATGCTGGTGGATCGTGGGAATATTGCTGGTGCTGACTGCGGAAATCATCAAGAGCTATTACGAGGGCGTGTACGCGTATTTCCTCGGCTTATGACCGCGCATGGCAAGCAATGGCGCGGTCATTCGCCTGCATGATTCACGTTTTATCGAGCGTTGCCTTGCGCAAGCGTCGCGCGCCAGTGCGGATTGCCATCTTCTCGCCTCTTAGTACGGTGCGCAGGGCGCCGTAATCCGCGCGCATGCGTTCAATTTCATAGCGCGTTACAAGGCGTCCCCCGAAGCCCGATAGAAAGTCGAGAATGGTAGCGGTGGAAATGCCGTCGAAATCGAAAATGAGTTTGCGTTCTCGCGCCACGCGCGCGCCTTCCCAAATCAGAAGACTTATTGCGCCGCCGTGTGCATCCGCCGCGCGCGATGACAGCAGGTAGTACACGGCACGCGTATCCCACACGAGTGCGGTCTCGGCGACGAGTTGGCCGTTCTCGTCGAATGCACCAAGCATCACACCTGCATTGCGCTCGATGACTTCGCCGAGCACGCGGCGCATGATCTGCGAGCCGTACACGTTATTGCGTTTGCGCACGGCGAGGTTGGCGTCGTAGAAATCCGTGAAGGCGTCGGGGCTGTTTATTTCGCGCACGGTAAGCCGTTCGGTGGCGCGACGCAGCCAATTGCGTGTATTGCGCCGCAGCGCCGACCATGCCTCGGCTTCGCTTCGATCAGCCGGCAACTCGAGCGTATAGCCTATGGAGACATCGAAGCCATGCAGCGAAAATGCAATAGCTTCGGCTTGCGACATACGCGTGTCCATCAATTGATGAAAATGCGCACACGCCGGAATCTTCGAGACGAGCTGATTCGTGATGTCCATTCGATAACACCATTCGCGCTCGCCACTACCTAAACGTTGCGGTTTGATGACAGGGCCAAGCGTGCGCGTCAAAGGCGGCAGCACGGATATGCGCCAGATGCCTTTACGCTCGAACATATAAGGCATTTCCCCAATGACGACATCGCCCTGCTTTACTTCAGCAATGCCCCATTTACCGTCGGTCGCCGCTTCAAGCCACCAGGGCTCATGAAAGATGGAGCGCTCCACGATGCCTTCTGCTTTAGTGGTGCTCGAATCGTTCTTGACGTTTTCCCTGATTTTCTTTTTAACCGGTTTTGAGCTTGGCTCGATAGGTGAAGAGCTTACTGAATAGCATTCGTTATCCATTGTCCCTCACAACTCGGTTCATGAAAGCCGTTCGCTTTGTGTGTATGCCGCTTTGATCATCCCGTTCGCCGCCAAAGATGGACGATTGCACCGGGCCGCCTCGCAGATGAAGCGCCGTGTTGCAGGCCGCTTGTCGCGGACCGGTGACAGCATGAGGATGTGCGTTCTATCGAGACGAAGTCGCGCCGTCTCCTGCGCGACCCTGTATAGGAACTTACTGGAGCGTAAAGACCAATCGCATGCACCACTGTACGCCATCGCACGTTGGGCAGTTTGCTATTCGATGCAAGATCTTGACTCGAAGGAGAGCCAAGCTTGTGCTTAAGTGCGCGCTATGAGGGCACGCTTGTGCGGTTGCAGATCCATGATCAAGCGGACCTCGAATAACGATGCCGGAGCTGCCCGATGGATACGGCCAAATATGTGATCGATCTGATTAAAAGTCCTGACGAATTCGAAGCGCTGCATAACGAATGGGATGAACTGTGGACGCTCGCCGACGGGCGGCATCATGAATCGTTTGCGGTCTGCTCATTGGTTTGGCGTCATGTCGCCAAACCTGCGGGACGGTCACTTTGCATCATTACTGCGCGGCGCGAGGAACGTATCGTCGCCATTTGGCCGCTCGTGCGTTCGCGCAATCGTCTCTGGAACGTGCTTCGGCCACTTAGCTCTGAATCGGCAGACTATACGACCGTGCTGACCGATCCCGCGTATGCATCGCCGGATTTGTCGCAATCGATCTGGCAGGCAGCGCGTGACCTAGGGAAGGGCGATATTGTTTTGCTTCCGTATGTCGATTGCAAAAGCGAGTTGTATCGGCTCGCTGCGGAGCATCCGGGGATCATGCTCGCCAAGGAACATCCCTACGCCGTGGCTAAACTTTCGGAAGTGAATTGTTGGGATGAATTCGTCATTGGCTTGGGCAAGCTTTCGGGCAAGCGACCGGGCCAGTTGCGTGAACGACTCGAGCGCGAAGGCAAGTTCGAGGTGTGTATTCTCGGCCCGCACGACCGTGAAGAGAACGCGCGCATGGTCGACTGGATGCTGGCGAGAAAGCGCGAGTGGGGCGAACGCGTCGACAAGAAGGGCAGTTGGCTGTGGGAGGAAACCTTCCGCAATTATCTAATCGAGCTGCTGAATCATTGTCATCCCCTCGCATGTGCAAAGCTCATGGTCCTGAAACTCGATGGCGAGATTCTCGCCGTGAACATGATCGGTCTCGGCGCAAAGAGCATGATCGGTCTGATTGCGAGTTTCGATAAGCGCTTTGGGAAATTCGCACCCGGCGCGGTTTCAACCGAGGCATGGGTTCGGTGGGCAATCGAGCAGCGTCTGGATTTCGACCTCGGCATCGGCGCAGAAACGTTCAAGCCGTACTGGAGCCGGGGCAATACCGCAATGGTTTGCAGTCTGCAACTTGCGCAAACGAACTGGGGACGCGTGGCATTCGCCATTTCTGGCGCACAACGAATGCTTAAGAAAGCGAGCGTTAATGTCTGGCGTTCGAACGTTCGGCCAGAAAAATCCTTGGGCAAAGAACAGGCGTAGAAAGGCCTAGAAGCGAATCTGTTCACAATTCAGCGCGGCTTGAGAATGACCGATCAAGCTTGTTTAATTCCGTGCGCTCAGCGTTGCGGGAAACAAGCTAAACACGAAAATCAGAGATTTTGCTGAAAGATCTCCAATCAGCTGATTAGAAGAATTCAGGGAAAATTTCCTTCATTAATCTGATAAATAGCCGTTGTTCCACTGCGACAGAATTCGTTTTTCGCAATAAATTCGAGAATTGCTTATTCATCTGATTATATGCGCAATAGAAAAGCGCATTTCCCGCCTGACGTGCGATCGCGCGTTGCGTGAGCCAGAAAATTCGGCCCTGTCCCCGTTATACAGTTACAGATAGTTACGATTCGTCTCTATTCGTCATACAACGATCTGTATCATACGATCCGTAGTCGGTATTTAATGCCTTATTAGAAGCGAAATTAACTTCGTTAAAGGTAATTAATACCGTTCCGACGAGTGCGCGAGTTTGCTGGTCCTTCCGAGGCCATCCGAGTCGTGAAAATCCAATCCGAAAGCTGACACGGCGAATCTGTTCGTCAGACGCCCATTGATAACTTCGAGCTCATGTCCTTGACCAAAAAAACTCCTGTTACTCCAATGCAATTTGCTGATCAGATCGATCAAATCTTCACGCGTCGCAAGTTTCTCACTGCGGTGATGGCCAGCACCGGATCGCTCGCACTTTCCGCATGCGGTGGCGGCGGTGAAGGAGATGTCGCTGATTCCGTCTCCAAGCGCCGCCGCCGTGCGTCCGGCACCAGTTCCGCCTCAAGCACCCAAGCTGCTTCGACACCGGCGGTCGCTTCGTCGACGCAGGCCGCGACCACATCCGGCACGGTCACCGACACGTCCTTCGGCGTGAAGGGCGATGGCACTACCAACGACCGCGTCGCGCTTCAGAAAGCGATCGACGGTTCAGTCGGCAAGATTCTGCTGATCACCGGCAAGAGCCGTATCGATGCGGCCGGCCTCGACCTGCGCACGAACTCACACCTGCGTTTCGCAAGCGGCGCGTCGATCAAGCTGCTCGCGCACAACGTCGCCAGCTATCAGATCCTGCGCGTCTGGGATGCCCAGAACGTGCAGATTGAAAACGCCTCGCTCGACGGCAGCAAGGAACTCAACTCCGCGACCAACGATCCGAACGACGGCGGCCAGGGTATGGGCATCTCCATCGCGGGTTCGACCAACGTGACGATCACCTCGCCGACCACGATCAACTGCTGGGGCGACGGCATCTACATCGGCAACTCGTATCGCAGCCTGACGACGCCGAGCAACACGGTCAACATTACGAAGCACCACGCGACCGGTTGCCGCCGTCAGGGCGCAACGATCACGAGTGGCGCGAATATCACGTTCGATACGCCGACCTGGGAAAACATCGGCGGCACGTTGCCTTCGGCGGGCCTCGACATCGAACCCAACAACAACAACGCCGTGCTGCAGAACATCAAGATCATCAGCCCAACGACGAACAGCTGCCGCTATGGCATTCTGATTTATCTGGGCGCCTTGCCAGGTTCGGTGAACAAGGTAGTCTCGATCGATATCTCGAACCATCGCGACAACAACGCCAATCACGTCGCGTATGAAGTCGGTGGCCTCGCGCTAAACGGCCATTCGGTCACGGGTCATATCACGAGTGCGTCGCCGGTCTATATGCATTCAGCGCTCGGCTTTAGCAAGACCGATTGGGACAACGCCGGTCCGACGGTCGAAGTCACCAACATGGTCTACACGCGTTGAGCGTTTAGCGAGGCAACATGTCGAAAAGAGGGCGCGCGTTCAGCGCGCGCCCGGTGTCGGTGCTTGGCGCACCGATTTTTCTTTGCGCGGCGCTTTACCATGCCAGGCTTTTTAGACGGAGATGCCGAAAACGATTGGCATGGATGGTGCTCTAAGAAAGTATCGGGCGTCACGAAACGCCATCTCCGAAAACGCAGGAAAAGTCTGGAGATTCAATGGATCTCGCCATCATCATTGGCACGATCGCCTTCTTCGCTGTCGTCGCGCTTGCGTTGCTCGCGCTTGCCGACGTACTGCTGCCCTCGCGCCGCCGCCGGCGCGAGGAGCGAGGGCGCACGAGCATCTGGTCACGTTCGCATAAGGCGGGCGAGCTGAAGACTAAAGGCGCGGGCCATTCCGGGCCGGGTTCGGGACATCCGAAATGACGAAGCGTGTGCAAAATCTTCCGGTGCGCGGTTATTGACCGGAACCAATGTGTCGTTCATTCGCCGACACCTGTGCGACTGGCGCCGACGCTTCATCCACTGAGCCTCTTCGTTCGCTGATTCGCAAGTAGATGTCTTCATAGCGACGCCAGCTGGCTTCGATCGAAAAAACCCTGTCGATTCGCTCTCTTGCCGCCACGCCGAGCGCCGCGCGCCGCGTCCGCGGCAGCATCAACATGTCGACGAGCGCCTGCGCCAGTGCATCGGCATTTCGAGGCGGCACGACGGTTCCCGTTTCCCCGATGAGCCACGCGGTATCGCCGACGTCGGTCGCCACGCATGGCGTCTCGCATGCCATGGCTTCGCCGATGACGGTCGGCAATCCCTCGCTGCGTGACGAAAGACAGAAGACATCGAGCCCCGCCAATAGCGCTTCAGGATGCTTAAGCGGTCCAAGCAAGCGGCACGCATGTGCCACGCCTTCACTGCGAATGAGTTCGACGAGCTCGCGGTTGTCATCGTCGAGTCCATTGCCTGCCATCACGAAGCGGCACTGCGGCAACGCTTGCCGCACACGCCGCACTGCCGCGATGAAGTTGGGATAGTCCTTGACGGCGTGATACCGGCCCATGATGCCGACGACCGGCGCATCCGCAGCGAAGCCGTGGTTTTCGCGTAATGCCATGTGAGACGCTGGCGCGGGCTTGAAGACATCGAGTTCGAAGCCGTTTGGAACCGCGATCATCTTCTTCGCGCAGTAACCGCCTTCGACATGCGCGCGCCGTGCAGCTTCGCCGCAGCAGATGATCGCATCAGGCACGTGGTTTGACAGCAGCGCGCATGCTCGCGTCACCCAGCGCGTCATGCGGCTGCTACCGCTCGAACGAAGGTCCGTGTGATGAATGCCCCAGGCGAGCGGCAGCCGTTTCTTGCGCCATGCTCTCACGGCCGTGACCGCGAGTCCGCCCATCAGATCGCCGTGATAAAGCCAGGTCTGAACGACATCGGGTTCGAGTTCGTCGATCCAGCGCACGAGCTGCACTAACTTGCGCGGCTCCGGCAGACTCTTGCTCATGCCGAGTATGCGCACTTCGGCGCCCGCCTCACGAATGCGCGCCGCCAGCGTGTCTTCGGACGACAGCGAGATGACCACATGCTCGACGCCTTCGCCGCGCGATGCGCGAATCAGTCGATATAGCATCATCTCCGCGCCGTCCGCGGGCAATGCGGTGATGACATGAACGATCTTCAAGGCGTGATCTCGACGGATGCGGTCGCACTCGCCGTCGATGTCGCGGGCGCGAGCGCGCGATACACCGCAAGGGTCCTGTCGATGACGATCGCTTCATCGAATTCGCGCAGCGCCTTCTCGCGTGCGGCGAGTCCGAGCTTGCGCGCGAGCGGACGATCGTCGTCGAGCAGGCGGATGGCGTCGGCCAGCGCCGTTGCATTACGCACCGGCACCACGAGCCCGTCTTCGCCGTTGCGGCTCACCACTTCGCGGCAGCCGGGTGCATCGGTCGTGATGAGCGGCAATGCGCACGCGGCCGCTTCGATAAGGGACTTTGGCAAGCCTTCGCGATAACTCGGCAGCGCCATGACATCCGTTTCTGCAAACAGACCCGGCATGTCGCTGACATGACCGCGCCATTCGACGAGGCCTTCCTTCACCCAGCCTTCTATCGTCGACTGTTCGATCGAAGCGGGATTGCCCGCGTCCGGCGTCCCCGCAAGAATGAAGCGGATGGTGCGTCCCTCGCGCTTGAGCACGCGCGCGGCCTCGATGAATTCGGCAATGCCCTTGTCCCACAGCATGCGTGCCGCAAGCAGCACGCGCAGCGGCGCGTGCGAAAGAGGCGCATCGGCGGGAGGCGCCGTGAAGCGCGCGCAATTCACGCCGGAGCCTTTGATGAGGTGGATGGCTTGTTCATTGGCAAGACGGGCGCTCTTGAACATCGCTACATCATCCGGATTTTGCAGGATCAGCGCACAGTTCTCGCCGTCAAGAGCCAGACGCAGGACCTGGCGCACCACGGGCCGTAAAAAGCGCGCTTTCATGTCGCGGCTCGTGAAAACGTAACCCAGCCCCGCCACCGAATTCACGCGAGCGGGCACGCCTGCTAGCCTCGCGGCAAGCGACCCATAGACCGCGCTCTTGATCGTGAAGCCATGCACGAGCGAAGCGTGTTCCGCGCGAAAGAAACGCGCGAGCCAGAGCACGAGATTGAGTTCGCGCAATGGATTGAGACTGCGCCGGACCATTGGCACCGCATGCCAGCGAAAGCCGAGTTCGATCAGGCGCGGTCCATATTCGCCGGGCGGCGAAAGCAATATGACTTCATGCCCAAGATCGCGAAGTCGATTGGCAAGCGAAAGACGAAAGTTGTAGAGATACCAGTCGGTATTCGCAAAGAGAATGACCTTGTTCATCGCCTGCCTCTCAGGATCTAGTTCAACGTGCCGGGGCTCGATGCTTCTGCATGACGCAGGCCAGTATCCGTACCGGTCGATGTTTTCGTTTCGCTGATACCCACGCGCGCGAAGAGTTCGTCCCACGCACGCAGGATGGTGCTGACGGCATAGCGCGCGCGTACCGATTGCGCGCCCTTGACGGAGAGCGCTTTGCGCAAACCTTCGTCGGCAAGCATGCGGCGCAATGCGTGCGCGAGCGCAATGGGATCGCCAGGTGGCACGAGCAAGGCGTCTTCGCCATCGCGCGTGATATCGCGTGGACCGCTCGGGCAGTCGACTGCCACTGCCGGCACGCCGAGCGCCATGCTCTCGGCCAGCGCAAGTCCAAAGCCTTCGAAGCGCGAGGACATGACGAAGGCCTGCGAGCGCAACACTTCGGTCCACGGCTTGTCGGTGACGCCAGGCATGAAGATGCGTCCGCTCATGCCGCGCTGCTGGATTCGCGACTGCAACGCCATGCGTTCCGCTCCTTCGCCCCAGATCCACACATCCCAGAGTGGAAATTCATGGGCGATGGCCGCGAACGAATCGATCAATAAGCCGTAGTTTTTTTGCGGATGCAGCCGTCCGAGCGAAACGAGCCGCATGCGTTCATCGGGGCTTGCCGTTGGCGCGGGCTGGTGGAACAGTTCGTCGGGCAGCGGGTTCGGCATGACCGCCGTGTGCTTGATGCCGGGCACCATCGCGTTGAACGGCGCAACGACGTTGTCGGTCAGTACCGTGACGGCGCGCGCATGCGGATAAGCGAGGCGCGTGGCGAACTTCCAGAACGGCGTGCGGCCATCGACGGAAGGATCGTTGTGTTCGCATGCAATGACCGGAACGCGCAGACCCGCGCAAGCGAGAATGCTCGCCACGTTCACGTTGGTGAGGAAGCTGATCACCACGTCCGGATCGGTCTCGCGTATCAGCTTGCGCAACGCCCGGTGCCGTTGCATGTAGCCAAAAACCTTATTGCGCGTGGGCGTGATCCTATCCGCAAGCTGGATTAAGCGCACCTTGTCGGACAGCGCATAGAAGCACGCGCGCTTGCGGCTATACGTGGCGACGAGCGTGACCTTGTCGCCGCGCTCGCTCCATGCATTCACGAGTGTGGCGGCCACGCGCTCGGCGCCGCCGCTGCCCATCGAGCTCACCAACAGCATGATGTTCATGCAGCCAATCCTCCGGTCGGTCGCAGCGGCGGGATGCGTCGCGTGAAGAGCATCGAGAGGCAAAAGACGGATGCCTGCATCACGCCGGTCGCGACGACCACGCCCGGCATGCCGATCCAGCGCGTGAGCAATGTGTTGGCTGCGACTTTGACGATAAACCCCAGTGCGGTAATGATGGCCATCTCCTTGTAACGTCCCTCGACCGACAACAGGTTCATCATCACGAGCGAGGCGAAGTAGAACGGCAACTGCACGAGCGAAAAGCGCATGAGTTCCGCGACCAGTTCCGTGTTCTGCGCGGTAAACGCGCCACGCTGAAAGAGCACACCGACCATCCACGGCGCAAGCGGGTATGCAATCGCCGCGCAGACGGTTCCCGCGCCGAGCATCAGAAGCGACCATTGGAACGCGGTATGACGCGCGCGCTTGTGATCGTCGCGGCCGAGAATGTCGGACAGCACCGGCAAGGTGCCCTGCGCAATGGCAAGCGCGCCCATGCTGATGATCAGACCGAACACGCGGTTCGCATAGCCGAGGGTCGCGACCGCGCCATCGCCCAGATGGGCGACGAAGTATTGATCGATCGCGGGTGTGCAGCACACCACCAGTTGACCGAGCATGAAGACGCGTACCGCGTGATAGACGGGCGGCCATTTGCGCGAGCGGAACGTGAAACTCAAGCGCGCATAGTTGTTATCGACCTTGCCGCCGAGCGGCCTCAGCACCAGAACCAGCGCGACATATCCGAGCAACGTGCCGTACATGAGCGGCTGCATTGCGCTATTGCCGGTAAAGAACAGCACGAGCAGAAGCGTCATCACGGCAGGCAGGCCGTCGAGCAAGGTCGCGATATGACGCTCGCTCGATTGCAGACGCGTCGAGTAGGCCGTGACCATCATGATGAGGACGCCGATGGGCGCCATCACCATCATCATGTGATGCGCCATGTCCTGCGTCTCGACGGCGAGATTGCCCGCCATGAGCCGCAGAACGTATGGCCAGATCAGATACGGGATCGCGGTGAAACCGAGTCCCACCACGGCCGACCATGTAACGAGTTCGCTCAGAAATTGCGCTTCTTCGCTCGCGGATTGCTTGCGCAGATCGACGAATGCAGGCACCAGAACGATGGCGAAGATGGCGGAGCACGCCGACGGCAGCCACGAAACCAGCATGAGGGTGATCTGATAGGCATCGACCACGTTGCTGATGCCGTAGCGATATGCGATCACCATCTCCTTGAACGCGCCCGCGGAGCGCCCGATCAGCACGAACGCCGCCACTCTCGACATACCCCGCGCAGCGCGAAGATGGTCGGGATGAAGCTGCAGCAAGCGGTCTCTCAACGCGGCGAATTGTGATATCAACGCGGCGGCCTCACTTTCCGCTGGCCATGGCCGAGAGCGCGTCGACGCGGTTCGGCTCGTGGCCAGCACGTTCTGCCAGAAAGCGGATGTACCACGGCATCGCGCGCGCGAGTCCTTCCGCAAACGGCACCTTGCCGTCATAACCGAGCAGACGTTCGGCCTTGCCGACATCGGCTTGCGAATGACGGACATCGCCCGCTCGAAAAGGTCCAAACTGCGCATCGCGCTCATAAGCGATGCCGTGCGCGGCGAGCAGACGCTTGAGTTCCGCGAAGAGTTGTCCGAGCGTCGTGCGATCGCCCACGGCGACGTTGTAGACCTGACCGCGGGCCGCGGCATCCGCCTTGGCCGCGAGCAGGTTCATCTGCACGACGTTATCGACGAAACAGAAATCGCGGCTCGTTTCACCGTCGCCGTTGATGGTCACGATCTCGTCGTTGATGAGCGCGGCCGTCCACTTCGGAATCACGGCGGCATAAGCGCCATCCGGGTCTTGACGCTTGCCGAAGACGTTGAAGTAGCGCAGGCCCGTCGCATTGAAGCCGTAAGCGCGCGCGAACACCGACGCATAGAGCTCGTTCGCATACTTCGTGACCGCGTAAGGCGAGAGCGGCTGGCCGATGCGATCTTCCACCTTCGGCAAGCCGGGATGATCGCCATATGTCGAACTCGATGCCGCATACGTGAAGCTCTGCACTTGCGCATCGCGCGCGGCGCATAGCACGTTCAGGAAGCCGCTCAAATTCGTTTCGTGCGTGGCGATGGGGTCGGCCACCGAGCGCGGCACCGAACCGAGCGCCGCTTCGTGCAGCACGTGATCCACGCCTTGCATGGCCGCCTGGCAATCGAGCAGATTGCGGATGTCGCCTTCGATGAAGCGAAAGCGCCGCCACTGCCTTTCATCGACGCTCTCGCGCACTTCTTCGAGATTGCGTTCGTGCCCGGTCGCGAAGTTATCGAGTCCGACCACGCGCTGATCGAGCGCGAGCAACGCTTCGAGCAAGTTGGAGCCGATGAAGCCGGCCACGCCCGTGATGAGCCATGTCTCCGGACGTGCGCGCAATTGTTCGCGCACGCTTTCGTATCGATCGTTCATTGTCATTTTATGCCTGCACTACAGGCGCAAGTCGCTTGCGTCGGCGGGAAGAACGTATTTCAGATCGTAGACGACGTGTTGCTCCTTGCCGTACGCATGCAGCGCGGCCGCGCCCATTTCCGTGAATTGCCGGTGCGATACCGCCACGACGATTGCGTCGTACACGCCCTTGGCAGGCTCTTCCACGGGCTGGATGCCGTATTCGTGGAACGCGTCTTCGCGCGAGATCCACGGGTCGTAGACATCGACATTCGTGCCGTATTGCGTGAGTTCAGTGACGATGTCCACCACACGCGAGTTGCGCATGTCCGGACAGTTCTCCTTGAACGCGAGCCCCATGACGAGCACGCGCGCGCCGGGAATATAGATGCGCGCACGCGTCATCGCCTTGACGAGTTGCGAGACCGCATACGTGCCCATGCTGTCGTTCAGGCGCCGTCCGGCGAGAATGATTTCCGGGTTGTAGCCGATCGACTGCGCCATGTGCGTCAGGTAGTACGGGTCCACGCCGATGCAGTGACCGCCCACGAGTCCGGGCCTGAAGTTCAGGAAGTTCCATTTCGTGCCGGCGGCGAGCAGCACGGCTTCGGTGTCGATACCCATCTTGTTGAAGATGATCGACAACTCGTTGACGAGCGCGATGTTCACGTCGCGCTGTGTGTTCTCGATTGCCTTTGCCGCTTCTGCCACGCGAATGCTCGCGGCCTTGTGCGTGCCGGCGGTGATGATCTGTCTGTAGAGTTCATCCACGGCTTCGGCCACTTCGGGGGTGGACCCGGAAGTCACTTTCTTGATGTCCGGCAAGCGATGCAGCTTGTCGCCCGGGTTGATCCGCTCGGGGCTGTAGCCCGCGAAGAAATCGACATTGAAGCGCAAGCCCGACACGCGTTCGAGCTCGGGCACGCACTCCTCCTCGGTCACGCCCGGATATACGGTCGATTCATAGATCACCACGTCGCCCGGTTTGAGCGCGCCGCCTATCGTTTCGCTTGCGCGCAGCAGCATGCCGAGGTCGGGGCGCTTGTGCCGGTCGATCGGCGTCGGCACCGTGGCGATGAACACGGTGCAATCCTTGAGCGCTTCGGGATCGTCGGTGAATGCAAGCGATTGCGCCGCATGCAGCTCGTCGTCGCCGACCTCCAGCGTGGCGTCGTGTCCTTCGCGCAACGAGTCGATGCGATGACGGTTCACGTCGAAGCCGACTACCGCGTGATGCTTGCTGAACTCCACCGCGAGGGGCAGGCCGACATAGCCCAGCCCGATGACGGCGATCTTCTGGTCCGTGAGCGAACGCATTGAGGTGTCTCCAGTCTCGAAGCAACGCAAGGTTGTGATTGGGTTACCGCATATCCGTTAAAGCCGGATGTCCTCTCGCTTCAGTCGGGCGCCGACTCGTAGTTATGCGCGACATAAGCGCTGCTGCCGTAGCGCCCCGCGAGCGCGGTATTGGCGGTATGCAATGCGACGCTGTTGAGCAGCACGCCCGTCACGCGTGCGCCGGTTTGATTGAGGCGCTTGATCGATTCCTTGATTTCACCGACGCGCGTCTGCCCGTAAGACGAAACCAGAAAGATGCTGCCTGCGGCCGGCGCAATGGCGCCCGCATCGGATACGGCGAGCACGGCCGGCGCGTCGACCAGCACGATGTCGTAGGCCTTCGATGCCTCGTCGATCACTTCGCGATACTTCGCTCGCAGAAGCAGCTCGGCCGGCGTCGACGGATAAGGACCGCCTTGCAGCACATCGAGGTTCGGAAACACCTGGCGATTCACGGTGGCCTCGAGCGTGCGGTTGCCCGCCAGCATGTCGGCGAGACCCGGTCCCGGATCGAGCCCGAACTGCTTGTGCAGATAACCCTTGCGCAAGTCGGCGTCGATCAGGAGCACGCGCGTGCCGCCCGAAGCCAGCACGGTGGCAAGATTCGCCGAAAGGAACGACTTGCCCACGCCCGGCAGCGGCCCGGCGATCATCACGACGTTGTTGCGCGCGCCGACCAGCGTGAATTGCAACGCGGAGCGCAGGATGCGCAGCGCCTCCACGGTCGGATCCTTCGGGAACTGCGCGGCGAGCACGGCCTGACGCGGCGCGGAACCACCGATGGCGGTCGTCAGCGCAGCTTGCCGCGCGCTCTTCGGAATGGTTGCGAATACGGAAAGGCCCGTCTCGATCTCGATCTCCTGCGTGTCCGTGACGCCACGGAAGACGCGATCCAGAAGCATCGCGAGCCCGATGCCGAAGAAGAGACCGAGCACGAGCGCGATGGCGAGCGCCAGTAGCTTGACTGGCTTGACCGGTTGTTCGGGCACGTCGGCGATATCGATCAGTTGCACCGATGCCGCCTTGCCCGCCTTGATGAGCATCATCTCTTCGATGTTGTTGCGCAGCGCCGTATAGAGATCGGTATTCACGCGCACGTTACGCAAGAGGCGCAGTGCGCCTTGCTCGGCCATCGGCATCGAGCGGGTGCGGTCGTTGAGTTTTTCGAGGAATTGCTGAGTCGCGGCGATCTGCCGGTCCACCGCGACCACACGCGGATGCGAAGGCGAGAAGGTCGTGGCGAGATCGTCGCGGGTATGGCGCAAGGCCAGCAGTTGCCCGTTGGCGTCGGCTGTCTGCTTGAGCAGCAGACGGTTGGCTTCGTCCGAATCGAGCAGCGAGTTGGCGTCGCGGTACGTGTTGTACGCGTTCTCCGCTTCTTCCATCTGTTGCTTGAGCACGGGCAACTGGCGCTGCAGATAAGTGAGCGAGTTCTCCGCGATCACCGCCTTGCGGTCGCCGTTGAGACGCACATACTGCCGCCCGATCTCGTTGATGGTCGCGGCCACTTGCACGGGATCGGCGCTTTCCAGCGTCGCCTTCAGCACGCTCGACTTGTTGCCTTGTTCGCTGATCTTGAGCTGGTTCTGAATCGCGTCGATGGTCAATTGACGCGAGTAATGATTGACGTTGAAGCCGGCGCCAGGATTGCCCTTGAGCGAAGAGACGAAAAGCCTGACCGGCCCCTTGGCGGTTTGCGCTTCCAGAATCTCGCCCACCTTGCCCGTCACGGGCGCGCCGAGCGCCGGGTGGCCGAGCGTGTATTCGCCATCGCTGCCGGCCGTGAGCAGGAAGTTCTGGCCTTCGAGCGAGCGCGGCACGTCGAAGTCCGTGACGCTGATGGATTCGTCGCCCCAGGTGTAATGGCCGAAGCCGAAGAGGCCCGGCTCGGATAGCGAGCCGTCGTGATGAACCAGACGGCTGCCGATGAAGGGCAGGCGCAACGGCCGCGCGCTGATATAGAGCTTGAGTGCGTCGACGGCGCGCGAGACGACGAGCTTCGAACCCAGCACCTGAATTTCGCCTTCAGCGGAAGAGCGGTCATCGAGTGTCGGCAACATATTGCTCAAAGGGTCGCCAGCGCGTGAATTGGAAACGTCCTTGTTGTCATCCACCTTGATGAGAATGGCGGATTGGAAAATCGGTGGACTTAGATAGGCATACGCGGCGCCAATCAATAGCGCGAGACAAACCACCGTGCTAATAAGAATGCGGTGGTTAATAATCGTATCAATCAGCGCTGCGAAAGGAATTTCGTCATCGGATTCAACGCCGGCTTCTTCAGACGATTTATCACTCGCAATCATGTGAGCAGATCCCGAATCTTATGGTTAATTCAAACGAGGCTTGAAGACGACATGCTGATAAAGGCCTGCCGAGCCGTCTCGCGAAGGTGCCGCCGATCGATATGGACCGTGAGAGAGGCGAGGATTGTGCGTGTCGCAACCGTATCAGCGGGTAGGTTGCCGGTATGCGCGGAAGCCCACATATCCAATCGTGGTGCATGCCAGCCTTCAAAAATTCATGAGGATTTCTGAAGGCGATTATCTGGCTTGGTGTTTCCCGGTGAATGGCTTGTGACAAGCCGGAGAAAATCAGTATTGGGATTTACGCGTACAAGCCTGATTGCGTGATTATCTTCAGGCGAATTTATAAGGCTTTGATAAGCGTAATGACTTGTACAGATTTAATACGCTATACAAACCCGCGCTAATTTGTTTTGATTAGGGAAAACCAGTGTCGGGAATAGCGGACTGAAAGTCGATGCGCTCGGGCATCGACCTGGTTCCAGTCGATGCCCAAGGAGCACGATTACTTACCCCCGCCCCCCACCGCCACTTCTTCCTCGCGTTCCCATCCGCCGCCAAGCGCAAGAAACAGCGTGACCTGATCCTGCGCGACCTGCGCTTCGGCCGCCGCCACTTGCGCGGCGACGCTCGTCAAGGTGCGCGTGGCGTCGAGATCCGAGAGAAAGGATTCGCGTCCCGCCGAATACAGCCGATGCGTTTCATCGGCCGATTCGACCGCCGACTTGTACGCGGTGCGCAGCGCGTCGGCGCGCGTGGTGTCGGACGCGTAGTTCGCGAGCGCGCTTTGCGTTTCGCGCAGCGCGTTGAGCACGACGCCGTCGAAATGCGCGAGCGCGCCGCCGGATGCCGCCTCGGCCTGGCGCACGCGCGCACGCTGACCGTTGATCGGAAAGTTCCAGTTGATGAGCGGACCGAAAGCCCAGCGGTTGGTCGAGGCGCCGAGCAAATCTTCGGCAACGCCCACCGACCCGACCGATGCCCCGAAACTCACCGAAGGATAAAGCGCCGCCGTCGCCACGCCGATACGCGCCGTCGATGCCGCCAGTTGCCGCTCCGCCTGCCGCACGTCGGGTCGGCGTCTGAGCAGCGCCGCGCCGTCGCCGACCGGAATCGGCTGCCGCACATGCGGCGCCTTCTTGCAGGCGAGCGTGGCACGCGGCAATTGCGCGGCAGGACGCGCGAGCAGCATGGCGAGCCGATACTGCGCCACGCGGCGACGCGCCACATAACGCGGGATGTCGGCGGCGAGCGTGTCGGACTGCGTCTGTCCGCGCGTGACTTCGGACTGATTGCCACGGCCTGCATCGCGCAGACGCTGCGAAAGCGTCACACGCTGCTTCTGCAAGGACAGCGATCGTTGCGCGATGCCGAGCTCTTCGGCGGCCGCGCACGAATCGACATACGCGCGCACGACATCGGCGACCACGGTGATGCGCGCGAGATCGAGGGCGGCTTCGATGGCTTCGTCATCGGCATTGGCGGCTTCGACACCGCGCTTGAGCTTGCCGAAGAGATCGAATTCATAGGAGACGCTCAGGTCGAGCACGCCTTCATTGACGACCGGAAGCTTTTCGGTCAGCAGATACTGCTCCGCCGATTCCTGCGCGCGCTGAAACCCCACCGACGACTTGGACGAGAAGCCGCCTTGCTGATTGGCGAATTCCACTTCGGCGCGCGAACGCACGAGATTCGCCGCCGCCACGCGCAGATCGGAATTCGAAAGCAGCGCCTCGTTGACGAGCTCGTCGAGCGCGGGATCGTCGTAGAGACGCCACCACTTCGCGGGCACCGTGCCTTGCGTGACGGGCGCTCGATCGGCTCCATCGATGGCGGCATTCGCGTAGTCCCGGTTGACGACCGCGCCGTCGGGCAGCTTGTAATTCGGCCCGACGGACATGCAGCCGGCAAGCGCGAGCGTGGAAGCAAGAAGCGTGAGGCCGCAGCGCTTGAGCAGCTTGGGACGCTTGGGTCGCTTAGGCATCGAGATGACGCGGTGTTTCATTGCGAAGCACCCGAAGCACCCGAAGCACCCGAAGCCGCATGCGCCGCCACCGGCGATGCAGGCGCGGTGGCCTGAGCGGGCACGGTGTTCGAAGCGGGCCGCGCGCCGACCGTCGGGCCGATGCCGCGTACCGAAACCGTCGCCGTGCGTCCCGCGATCATGCGGAAATCGGCGGGAATCTCATCGAGCGTCACGCGCACGGGGATGCGCTGCGCGAGCCGCACCCAGCTAAACGCAGGGTTCACGTTCGGCAGAAGACTCGAGCTTTGCTGACGATCGCGATCCTCGATTGCCGCCACGATGCTCTGCACATGACCGCGCAGAAGATTCGGCTCGCCCATCACCTTGATATCCACCGGTTGGCCGATGTCGATGCCATGCAGCTTGGTCTCTTCGAAGTAACCATCGACGCGGAAGGAGTTCATATCGACCACGGACAGCACGGCGCGGCCCGAGGCGACGTATTCGCCGACTTTCGGCGCGCGGTCGTTGAGATAACCGTCGACCGGGCTCAGCACTTCGGTGCGCTGCAGATTGAGCCGCGCGGTATCGATGGCGACGTCGGCATCCGCGAGCGCGGCAGCGGCCTGTTCGACGCGCGAATGCGTTTCTTCCACGACCTCGCGCGCAACGAGATTGCCGAGCGAGCGATTGCGCACGTCCTCGCGCTTCGCCTGATCGAGCGTGGCGCGGCGTTGTTGCGCGGCGGCTTGCGCGTTGCGCAGTGCGAGCGTGTAGCGCGCCTGATCGATCACGAAGAGCACGTCGCCGCGTTTGACTTGCTGGTTGTCGACGACCTTGACATCGGTGATGAGACCGGCCACGTCCGGCGCGACCTGAATGACGTCGGCGCGAACGTGGCCATCGCGCGTCCAGGGCGCGAACATGTAGTAATCGACCAGCTTCCACAGGACCGCGCCTGCAATTGCGACGACGATGAGCGTGAGCAGAATCTGCCCGACGGAGAACCAGGTTTTTTTCACGGGATGAGCCGATGCGAAACGACGACGACAAGCCCCAGCACCAAGACGTAGATGCCGAGATCGAAAACGGAGCGATGCCACACGAAACGATAGAAGCCCACGCGTGCGAGCACCGTGCGAATCACGAGGTTCACCAGATAAGCGATGAACATGAGCACGAGCACGGCGGGCACGAAGACGCCGAGAATATCGATTTCGCCGATCATGCGAGTCGATCCGAAGAGAGCGTTCGAGACGGCATCACGCGGGTTCCTGACGTTCGTTGGCGGGTTTATCGACAGCGGGCGGATGCAGCGAAAGCCGGATGCCGACGAGCGCATGCAGCGTATCGCGCAACGAACGCTCGCCGCGCGACGCGACGGGCGCGGCTTCTTCCGCGACGCTGTTGGCCGCCACGACTTGCCGCGCGGCGGCGTCGATGGTCTGAATGAGCGTGCCCGGCACCGGCTGACGCGCGCGCCGTTCGAGGCAATGCTGGAAATACTGGCGAACGCCGGCGAGCACATCGTCGATGGACGATTGCACTTCCACCGACATCTTGCGGCGCGCGCGGCGCAGATCGAGCGCGTTGAGCGCCACGCGAAAATCGCGGAAACTTTCGATGGACGGATGCCGGTGCGCATCCGTTGCGGCGAGACGCGGCAGCACCTGCATCAGCCGGTCGAGCATGCGCGAGTAGAAGTTGCGCTGGTCGTGAAAGGCTTCGGGCAAGGTGCTCCTGACGATATCGCGCCACGCCGAGCGCGTGAGCCGCGCGACGGCCAGTTCCGCGCCGAAGGGCCGCGTCACGCGCGTCCAGACGAAGGCGAACAGAAGCCCCGCGACGCCCGCCAGATTGCTGTTGAGAAACACGAAGAAGTCCGCTTCGTAGGCGCTTTGGATGCTGATGAAGGTCGCCGTGTTGACGGCCACGAGCATGGTGACGAGATTGAAGCGCGGCCGCGGAATCAGCGTGCCGATGATCAGGAACGGTATCGCGAAGATCAACACGAGCATGGCGAAGTCGTGCACGTGCGGCAGCACCGCGAACACATAGAGACCGGCCAGCACCACGCTCATGCAGGTGGCGAGAAAAAATGCGAACACTTGGGGCGCGGGTTCGTCGAGCGCGGCGAAGAAGCAGCAGGCGACAGCGGCGAGCGTCACGGCGCCGGCTCCGTCGTTCCAGCCTGATTCGATCCACAAGCCGCACGCGACGATGATCGCGCTGACCGCCACGCCCGTCGAGAACAGCATCATGCCGCGATCGAAGAAGCGCGCGGTGCCGCCAAGACGCCAGTGACGAAAGCGCGGTTGCCATTCGTGAGTGTCGTTCAGGATGGCGAGGCGCAAACTGCGGATGTCCTGCCATACGTCGATGACTTGCGTGAGCCGCCAGAGCGCGCTGGAGAGCAATGCGCCGTTCTCGCTCGCAAGTCCTTCGGCGGATGGCCGCATGGCTTCGGCGCGGGCACGCAGCGCATCCGGCGTGCGCGCGAAGGCTTCGACGGCGGTCGGCTCGGCGGAATCGGGCATGGGCGCGGCGACCCACGCAGCCACGTCTTGCAGCAGCGCCTGCAACTCCGGCGTGCCCGCGCCACGTTTATCGATCAGTTCGATGAGCGGGTCGGCCATCGACGAGATCAGCGGCAAGAAAATCTGCATGCGTCCTTGCAAGGCGCGCGCGCGGCTCACGATATCCGGCCGCGTATGGTCGTAAGTCAACTGGCTCAACAGCACTTCGAGGCCGTTCACCGTAGCGGCGAGCCGTTGCCGCGCCGCCGAGATGGCCGCCCCCGCGAGCCGCCCGGAGAGCGATTCGCTCGCGTAGAACGCGGCGTCGCGAAACCACGCGTCGGTGCGCTCGACGAGCGTCGGCGCGAGCCGGCTCGGAAACACCACGGAGCCGACGATGCTCGCCACCACGATGCCGAGCAGAATCTCTTCGGTGCGCGAGATCGCGAGATCGAACACGGTGGCCGGGTTCAACACGGAAGGCAGCGCGATCAGCGGCAGCGTATAGCCCGCGAGCAGGAACACGTAGCTGCGCGCGGTGCGGTCGAACATGGAGAGAAAGAGCAGGGAGCCCGTCCATAGCGCGACGATCACGCTGAACAGAAACGGCGACTCGACGAACGGCGGCACGATCAGCACCGCGCCCGCCGCGCCGATAGCCGTGCCGAGCGCGCGATACAAAGCTTTCGAGCGCGTCGCGCCGACGAACGGGTTCGAGACGATATAGACCGTGGCCATTGCCCAGTACGGGCGCGGCAGTTCGAGCGCGAGGCCGATATAAAGCGCGATCATCGCGGCGGCGAAGGTCTTACCGGAGAAGAGCCACTCGCGCGCGGACGGGAAGTTCATGGCGTGCGCGCTCCGCTCTTGCCGTCATCGCGTGCGGGCACGGTGTCGAGCGTGGCGCTGAACGCGTTGAGCACGCGCAGCGTCGTTTCGAGGTCCTCGCGGCTCACGCCCTTGAGCAGCCGCGCGCGCAGCGACATCAGGCGCTCTTCCATGCGCGCGGTGACGGCGCGGCCTTCGTCGGTGAGTGTGATGGTCTTGGCGCGCTTGTCTTCGGGGTCTTCGTCGCGCCGCACGAGTCCGGCCGCGCATAGCTGGTCGAGCAGACGCACGAGCGACGGTCCCTCGATACCGACATGCTCCGCGAGCGTCACTTGCCGCACGCTCTCACCGAGCCGGTTGGCCGTGAGCAGCGGCACCGCGCACGCTTCAGAGACGCCATAGGACGCGAGCACGCCATGACTCGTACGCCGCCAGCGCCGCGCGGCAAGTACGAGTGTGCTGCTGACGGAGCGGCGCAGAAGGTCGAGATGGCTCATGGGGCGCGATTATATCGGCAGTTTTATTCGTTAGCGTCCTATCGATCAAAAATATCGCGGCAAGCTCGTGTTATCTTTTTTGTCTCTTCATCGCGCGGGAAACGTCATGCCGATCGCCTATCTCCGGGGCCTGACTTCGCCCAGCCGCACGCAGTCGGCCAACCGCCGCCTCGGCTGCGCGCTAGCCTTCGTGGCGGGCGCGGCCAATGCGGGCGGCTTTCTCGCCGTGGGCCAATACACCTCGCACATGTCGGGGCTGGTGTCGTCGATCGCGGATAATTTCGTGCTCGGGCAAGCGGCGCTCGTGTTCTCGGCGATGAGCGCGGTGCTCGCGTTCGTCGCGGGAGCCGCGACTTCCGCGTTGCTCATCAACTGGGGACGCCAGCGCGCGGCGCATAGCGTGTTCGCGGTTCCGCTCGTCCTCGAAGCCTGCCTGTTGCTGGTGTTCGGCGTGCTCGGCGCGAATCTGGAGGCGCATCGTTTCTGGGACGTGCCGATGACCGTCATGCTGCTGTGCTTCGTGATGGGCCTGCAGAACGCGATGATCACCAAGATATCGAAAGCCGAGATTCGCACGACGCATGTGACGGGGCTCGTCACGGATATCGGCATAGAGCTGGGCAAGAGTCTGTATTGGAACCGGCGCGTCGGGCGCGACGACGAGCGCTATGTGTGCGCCAATCATGCGCGGCTCGCGCTCTTGAGTTCGCTTTTCGCGATGTTCATCGCGGGCGGCTTCGCAGGCGCGGTAGGCTTCGCGCATCTCGGGTTCATCGCGACCGTACCGCTTGCGGCCTTGCTGCTGCTCTTTGCGGCGGTGCCGGTGATGGACGATTTATCCGCTGGCCTGAGACGGGCGCGGAAGTAGTCACACTAAAACGGAGACGTTGCATGATCAGGATCGGGACGTTGAGCCTTTTGGCAACGGCCATTTTTTCCATCGGCGCGAGCCAAGCGGCGAATGCGGCTGCGGCAAGCGACAAGGCCATCAGGCAGACGGTCGATCGCACCATCGAGCCCTTGATGGCGCGCAATGGCATTGCGGGCATGGCGGTGGGGATCGTACTCGATGGCAAGACGCATATCTATAACTATGGCGTGGCGTCGAAGGAAGGCGCGAGGCCCGTCACGCGCGATACCTTGTTCGAACTGGGATCGGTGAGCAAGACGTTCACGGCGACGCTCGCTTCCTATGCCGAAGTGACCGGCCATCTTTCTCTCGACGATCACGTGAGCCGCTTCGTGCCGTCGCTGCGCGGCAGCCGTTTCGGCGACGACGTGACGCTCGTCGAACTCGGCACGCACACGCCGGGCGGCTTGCCGCTGCAAGTCCCCGACGACATTCACGACAACGCGCAACTGATCAAGTATTTCGAGGCGTGGAAACCTTCGTGCGAGCCGGGCACGTGCCGCACGTATGCGAATCCGGGTATCGGCATGCTGGGGTTCATCGCGGCGAAGAGCATGAATGCCGATTTCGATCAGCTCATGCAGCAGCGCATTTTTCCGGCGCTGGGATTGAAGAACACGTTCATCGACGTGCCGCCTTCGCGCAAGCACGATTACGCGCAAGGTTATGCGAAGGACGGCGCGCCCATTCGCATGGCGCCGGGCGTGTTGTCGTCCGAGGCTTATGGCGTGAAGTCGACTGCTGGCGACATGACGCGCTTCTTGCTGGCCAACATGAACGAAGCAGGACGTATCGATGCAAAGCTGCAACGCGCGATCGTCGCCACGCATACGGGCTACTTTCAAACCGGGCCGATGACGCAGGATTTGATCTGGGAGCAGTATCCGTATCCGGTCGAACTGCAGGCGTTGCTCGACGGCAATTCATCTTCGATGGCGCTGGAAGCGCATCCCGCCACGCGCCTCGACCCGCCGATGAAACCGCGTCAGGACGTGTGGATCAACAAGACGGGTTCGACCAACGGCTTTGGTGCTTATCTGGCATTCGTGCCGGAAGAGGACGTGGGCATCGTGTTTCTGGCGAACAAGAACTTCCCTATTCCGGAACGCGTCGCGGCGGCGCATGCGATCGTCAAGGCGCTGGATACCGTGAAGTAGGTTACAGATGCGCTGCATCGCGAGAAGCGCATCGACGTCCATAAAGGCGCGTGGGTTGAGCCGATACCCACGCGCTCAGAACATCACCGTCACGATTACCGTATCGCTATGACTGCCTGGCGGCCGGGTCGGTTGCGAAGTCGATATTCGACGCCGCAATTATTTCTTCGAACATGCGTGTGATTGAAAGCGGGCCTGTTACTCTGCCGCTCCTGCTCACTTGACGACGTGCGGGAAAAAATCCTGAAGCTATTGATTCATTGTATTTGTTTAGGTAATTTTCACCGGTTGGTTAAGCTGGCTCACCTTTGGCGCCGATGTTCGGCGTGCTTGGCATTTCGTCTTTACAAACGCTGGGAATTCCCCTATTTCTGAAGACGGCGCGGCGTCACCTCTAGAAACGCGCCGCCGTTCATCGCGCGAAAGGGTTTCGCCGTCCTCATTCAGAATTCGAAACGATAAACGGAACTGTTGCCATGACCCGAGGATTCACCCGGAAGCTCGTCTGTCTCTTTGCACTTGCTTGGTTGTCCACCTCGCTTGCTCTAGCCTGTACGCGCGCGCTGTACGTCGGCGACAAACTCACCATCACGGGCCGCACGATGGACTGGTCCGAAGACATGCGGTCCAACCTTTGGGTGATGCCTGCCGGCATCGAGCGCGATGGCAACGCCGGCGAGCGTTCCACCAAATGGAAAGCGAAGTACGGGAGCGTGGTGGTATCGGGCTACGACATCGGCACCGTGGATGGCATGAACGAACGCGGACTCGTCGCGAATGCGCTTTATCTCGCCGAGAGCGACTACGGCAAACCCGACCCGAAACGCGATCCGCTCTCCATCAGCCTGTGGGCCCAGTACGCGCTCGACAATTTCGCGACGGTCGCGCAAGCGGTCTATGTGCTGAGCCGCGAGCCGTTTCAGATCATCGCGCCGCCTTTGCCGGACGGCAAGCCTCTCACCATCCATCTGGCGCTCTCGGACGCGCGCGGCGACTCCGCGATCTTCGAGTACATCAAGGGCAAACTGATCATCCATCAAAGCAAGCAGTACAAGGTGGTGACGAATTCGCCGGCGTATGAAGACCAGCTCGCCATCGACGCATACTGGAAAGGCGTCAGCGGCACGGCGTTCCTGCCGGGCACGAACCGCGCGGCGGACCGCTTCGTGCGCGCGTCGTTCCTCATGAATTCGATCCCCAAGCAGGCCGACCCGAACTACATGGCGGGCGTGCCGCAGAAGTCGTATCCGTTCCAGGCGGCGGCAAGCGTGATGAGCGTGATGCGTTCGGTGAGCGTGCCGCTCGGCATTCGCTCCGACAACATGCCGAATCTCTCGTCGACGATTTGGCGCACGGTGTCCGACCAGACCAACCTCGTCTATTACTTCGATTCGGCCACGCGCCCGGACACGTTCTGGGTGTCTCTGAGCAAGGTCGATCTGCGCCCGGGCGCGCCGGTGAGGAAGCTGACCATCGACGCGGGCCAAGTGTTCTCGGGCGAGACGGCGGATAAATTCGTGACGACGCCGTCGTTCACCTTCCTGCCCGCGAAAGCGCAGTGACGCGCGTGCGGCGTCCCTCCATCTCAAAATCGAGGCCGGCGCTGCGTCAGCGGTTAAAATAGCCAGCTTTTGCCCTGGTCATATCGTGCAAGCCCAGACGCGCACGGCGCTCAGCGGCCCGGCGCTCGTGCGTCTGCTGGCACGCATCGCCAACCTCGATGTTCACGAACCCGCCGCATCGCTTTCGGACCGCCTGAGCCAATGGCTCGGCTGGACCGATGCGATCGCGCTTTCGACCGCGCTCGCCGATGCGCCGCCGGTGCCTCTCGTGACGATGCACTTAGGTGCGCAGGCGCTGGAAGAAGCCTGCATGCGCATGCGCGCGTCGCTGGTGAATGCCGTCGCGGGCGGCGAGAAGCCTGCAGCCGGACGGCATCGCGCACGCGTGCCGACGCCACCTCCGGACGATCGTTCGCTCGACTTTGCGGCGTTCCGCCAGCGCTATGTGTCCTTGCAGCAGACCATGGAAACCGACATCGGCCTGTTGCGCGGCCGCTTGCGCGCGGCGCTTGCGGCGCAATCGCCCGATCTGGCGCGTCTCGCCGCCGTCGATGCCGTCATGGAACAGGCGTTGAGCGCACGCGAACGCAGCCTGCTCGCGCACGTGCCCGTGTTGCTCGGCAAGTATTTCGAGCGCATGAAGCGCGCAGCCGCGGACCAAGCCGCACCCGTGTCGAACGCCTGGCTCGATGCCTTTCGCGACGACATGCGCCACGTCTCGCTCGCCGAACTCGAAGTCCGTTTTCAACCGGTCGAAGGGCTGCTTGCCGCCCTTCGAACCCGCTAAAGCCACGCCATGCCTCGCTATATCCTGAATGTCGCCGTCTTTCTCGCTGGTCTTGCCGCCGTTTGCGGAATCGCCATTGGCTATGTCGGCTCGAATGCGCTCGCGTTTTGCGTCACGCTCCTGATCGGCGCGTGCTACCTCGCGGGCGCGGCCGAACTGCAGCGCTATCAGCAAACCACCTATGCATTCGCGCATGCGCTGCGGCAACTCGCCGTCACGCCGAAGAGCCTTGCCGTCTGGCTCGAAAGCCTGCCCGTGGGTCTGCGCAATGCGGTGCGCTTGCGGGTCGAAGGCGAGCGCGCCGCGTTGCCGGCGCCTGTGCTTGCGCCATATCTCGTCGGGTTGCTCGTGTTGCTCGGCATGCTCGGCACGCTGCTCGGCATGGTCGTGACGCTGCGCGGCACCGGCGCGGCGCTGGAAAGCGCGACCGATCTTTCGGCGATCCGCTCGTCGCTCGCGGCGCCGGTCACGGGCCTGAGTTTCGCGTTCGGCACATCGATCGCGGGTGTCGCGACATCGGCCATGCTTGGCCTGCTTTCAGCGCTGTGCCGCCGCGAACGGCTCGACGCCGTGCAGACCCTCGACCTCAAGATTGCGACGACACTGCGCGTATTTACAGAGACGCATCGGCGCGAGGAAGGCCTGAAGCTGATGCAACGGCAGGCCGATCTCATGCCGAAGCTGGTCGATCGCCTGCAAGCGATGATGCACGCCATCGAACAGCAGAGCATCGCGGCAAACGAGCGGCAACTGACCAATCAGGATGCGTTTCATGCCAAAACCGAGACTTCGTATCGGCGGCTGGCGGCATCGGTGGAACAGTCGTTGAAGCAGAGCGTCGCCGACAGCGCGCGCGCCGCGAGCGGCGCGCTGCAACCGATCATGCAATCCGCCATGGACGGCATCGCGGGCGAGACGGCAGCCTTGCACGGCAAGATCGAACAGGCCGTGGCGCGGCAGCTGGATGGCTTGTCGAGCGGCTTCGAGGCTTCGTCGGCGAAAATCGCGGGCATCTGGCAAGACTCGCTCGATAAACATCGGCAGTCGAACGAAGCGCTCGTCACGCGCATGGGCACATCGCTCGACGGCTTCGCGCAGGGCTTCGAAACGCGCTCGGCCGCGTTGCTCGAAGGCGTATCGGCGCGCATGGAACGCATCACGAGCGGCTTCACGACTTCGGTGACGGAGATCGCGGAGCACTGGAACCAGTCGCTCGCCGGGCATCGAAAGTCGAACGAGGCGTTGATAACGGGAACGCGCGCCGCGCTCGATGGTCTTGCCGAAACGTTCGAGCAACGCGCGTCCGGTTTGATCGATGGCGTCGCCGCGCGGCTCGACCACACGTCATCCACGCTCGCCGAAACGTGGAGCGAAGCGCTCACGCAACAGACGCGCACCGGCGAGCATCTCGCCGCGCAACACGAGCAGGCGTTGCTTAAAGCGACGGCGAGTTTCGAGGAACACGCCGCTTCGCTGCTGCTCGCCGTCGATCGATCGCACGCCGGTTTGCGCGACGAGATCGCATCGAACAGCGAAGCGCGCCTGAACGCCTGGACCGATGCGCTCGCCACGCTCGCCGCCAACCAGCGCGAACAATGGCAAGAGACGAGCGCGTTCGCCGCCGAACGTCAGCAGAACATCTGCGACACGCTCGCGCGCACCGCGAGCGAGATGGCCGCCGATGCCGAGAAGCGCGCGAGCGGCACCATCACGAAGATCGAAGGACTGGTCGCGGCGGCGTCGGAAGCGCCGAAGCTCGCCGCCGATGTGATTGCGCAGATGCGCGAGAAACTCAGCGAATCCATGGTCCACGACAACGCCATGCTGGACGAGCGCACGCGCTTGCTCGCCACGCTCGAAACCTTGCTCGATGCGGTGAATCACACGTCGAACGAACAGCGTGTGGCCGTCGATGCGCTCGTCGCTTCGTCATCGGACCTGCTCGCGCGCGTCGGCACGCAGTTCACCGACAAGGTCGAGGCAGAGACCATCAAACTCGAAGCGGTCGCGGCGCAAGTCACGAGCGGCGCGCTCGAAGTCGCGAGTCTCGGCGATGCGTTCGGCGGCGCCGTGCAGTCTTTCGGCGCATCGAACGAACTGCTCGTCGCGCATCTCAAGAGCATCGAGGCCGCGCTCGACAAGTCGCTTGCGCGCAGCGACGAACAGCTTGCCTATTACGTGGCGCAGGCGCGTGAGGTGATCGATCTGAGCACGCTTTCGCAGAAGCAGATCGTCGAAGACCTGCAGCGTATCGCGGGGCAGCGCGCCGCCGGAGCGAAGGCCGCATGAACGAGGAGATCGATGGCGGCGTGGAGGCCGCCGCGCCCATCTGGGCTGCGTTCGCCGATCTCATGTCGGTACTGCTGGGCGCGTTCGTGCTGATCCTGGTCGGCGTCATTGGCGTGCAGTTGCAACTGTCGACGCGGCTGGAAAACGAAGTCAAGCAGCGGCAGATGGAAACGCAGCGCCGCAAGACGCTGGAGCAGGCGCTGGCTGGCCCGCTCGCGTCGGGGCGCGTGACGCTGGTGAACGGGCGCATCGGCATTAGCGGCAGCGTGTTGTTTGCGTTGAATTCCGATCAGTTGCAGCCGCAAGGGCGTGATGTGCTCAAGAGCCTTGCAGGACCGCTTTCCGCCTATCTCGGTTCGCACGAAGAGATTCTGATGGTGAGCGGTTTCGCCGACGATCAGCAGGTGCACGAAGGCAATCGCCGCTTCGCCGACAACTGGGAACTCTCGGCCAAACGCGCCTTGACGGTGACGCGCGCGCTGATCGACGCGGGTGTGCCATCGTCGTCCGTATTCGCGGCGGCGTTCGGCTCCGAGCAGCCGATCAGTTCCAATGCCGACGATCTGGGTCGCGCGAAGAATCGTCGAGTCGAGATTTCAGCGGTGCCGCGGCCGACCAACGGTGGAGTAAAGCGGTGACTGAGCGCTCGCAAGCACGCGCAATGCTCGATGAATGGCGCGTTCAGGGCGATGATCGCGTGAGTCCGCTGCGCTTCGCGTTCATCGATTCGCTCGAACGGAGAGCGAGCGCGCAGCGTGGCGAGGCGCGTCGTTTGCTGGATGCACGCTTGCAGACCTTGCTCCATGACTACGCGCGAGAAGTCCAACTTGCCGCGCCTGTCGAGCCGTCACGAAAGGTTGAAAGCACGCCGCTCGCCGTGCTGGTCGCCGACATGAATGCGCGCGTGGCGCATGCCTCACAGAGCGAATTGCTCGAATACTTCCGTGAAGTGTGGGCCCGACTCAGCGCCGAGCAGCGCCTGAACGAGTCTCTCGCGCGGGTGCCGAAAAACGCGGGTCCGCTCAATTCGAGCAGTCTGGTGCATCGTTCGCTTGCATTGATGCGCGAAGTTTCACCCGCTTATTTGCAGCACTTTCTTGCGTATCTGGACGGGCTTTCGTGGATGGAAGAAATGGCGGGCGATGCACCCGCCGTCAAGAAACCCATGCGGGGCAAGGCGGCTCGCGGTTGAGCCGCGCCCGCCCGCATTCGTGCCGTTAGCCCAACCATCCTTTGATGGTTTCGCTCATCACGCGGGTGGAAATGCCATAACGGTCATGCAAGGTCGGTAACGCGCCGGCATCCAGAAACGCATCGGGCAGGGCGATCTGCTTGAACGGCGGCGCGACGCCAGCGTTCAGCAACGCGGCAGCGACACCTTCGCCAAGCCCTCCGATCACCGTGTGATTCTCGGCCACGACCACGAGCCGTCCCGAACGCCGCGCTTCGCGCACGATGGTCTCGGTGTCGAGCGGCTTGATGGTCGGCACGTGCAGCACCGCGACATCCACGTTGTCGGCCTCGAGCGCCTTCGCGGTTTCCAGCGCGCGCATGGTCATGATCCCGGACGAGATCATCAGCACGTCGGCGCCATCGCGCAGAAGCTTCGCCTTGCCGAGTTCGAACTGATAGTCGTATTCGTCGAGCACGGCGGGCACGTTGCCGCGCAACAGGCGCGCGTACACCGGCCCTTTGTGCGCGGCGATGGCGGGCACCATCTGCTCGATATCGAGCGCGTCGCACGGATCGATCACGGTCATGTTGGGCATGGCGCGCATCAACGCGAGGTCTTCGGCGGCCTGATGGCTCGGACCGTAACCCGTGGTGAGCCCCGGCAATGCGCAAACGATCTTCACATCGAGATTGTCTTCGGCGATAGTCTGGTGGATGAAGTCATACGCGCGCCGCGTCGCGAATACGGCATAGGTCGTGACGAACGGCTGCGCGCCTTCATGCGCGAAGCCGGATGCCGCGCCCATCAGCAACTGCTCGGCCATGCCCATCTGGTAGAAGCGCTCGGGAAACTCCTTCGCGAAGATATGCAGGTCCGTGTATTTGCCGAGATCGGCCGTCATGCCGATCACATTGCTCTTGGTGCGTGCGAGTTCCACCAGCGCGTGTCCGAAAGGCGCCGAGCGCGTGAGCTGTCCTTCGCTCGCGATGGACGCGATCATCGCCGATGTCTTCAGGCGCGGCTTTTGTGTCAGCGTATCGCTCATGCTTGTCTCCCTTGTTCAAGTGCCTGAAGCGCCAGTTGCCATTCGTCGGCATCGACACGGATGAAGTGGTTCTTCTCGCGCTCTTCGAGAAACGGCACGCCGCAGCCCATGCGCGTATCGCACACGATGATGCGCGGCTTCGCTTCCTTCAGATTGCGCGCGTTATCGAACGCTTGTTTGACGGCGTCGATGTCGTTGCCAGTCACGCGCTGCACATACCAGCCGAACGCTTCGAGCTTCGGCACGAGCGGCTCGAACGCCATGATCTGCGTCGAGGGTCCGTCCGCCTGCTGATTGTTCACGTCGATCATGGCGATGAGGTTGTCGAGCTTCCAGTGCGATGCCGACATCAGCCCTTCCCAGATCGCGCCTTCGTCTAATTCGCCATCGGAAAAGAGCGTGTAGACAAAAGACTTCGATCCTTTACGCTTGAGACCGAGGCAACGGCCGACCGCGATCGTGAGCCCTTGTCCGAGCGAGCCGCCCGACATTTCCATGCCTGGCGTATAGCTCGCCATGCCGGACATGGGCAGACGGCTGTCGTCGCTGCCGTAGGTCTCGAGTTCCGCTTGTGGCAGGATGCCCGCTTCGAAGAGCGCAGCGTACAGCGCGATTGCATAGTGACCGTTGGACAAGAGGAAGCGGTCGCGCTCTTCCCATTCGGGATCTTCGGGGCGATAGTCCATCGCGCCGAAGTAAGCGACGGCCAGCACGTCGGCGATATCGAGCGCCTGGCCGATATACCCTTGACCTTGCACTTCGCCCATCAACAACGCATTGCGGCGGATACGGTAGGCACGCTCGGCGAGCGTGACCTCTTCGATGACTGCACTACTCATGATGTTTGTCTCCTTGAAAAATCTTTAGCGGTTCACGGTCTTGGCGGGCACGAGAAAGACCAGCGCCGCGCCCACGACGATTGCAATCGAGATGAAGATGAGACCGGCCGTCGATTTGCCCGTGAAGTCATTCAGCCAGCCGACGATGGTCGGAGAAAAGAAGCCCGCGAGATTGGCGAAGCAGTTGACCGCGGCAATGCCCGCCGCCGCCGACATGCCACCCAGCACGGCCGTTGGCAACGACCAGAATTGCGCCGATGAACTCAGGATGCCTGCCGCCGCGACGCTCACACAGATGATCGACGCGCTCACGCTGCCAAGCGTCGGCAAGGTGGCGAACGCCGCTGCGGCGATGAGCATGGGAATGGCCAGATGCAGGCGCCGCTCGCGGCGTTTGTCGGCGCTCGAACCGATGAGCGGCAGCGCGATGATGGCGCACAGATACGGAATCGCGGTGAAGATGCCGACCCACAGCGGGTCCGCCACGCCGGCACGTCGCACGATGGTCGGCAGCCAGAACGTGAGCCCATACTGTCCGAGCACGACGCAGAAGTAGATCGATGCCATCAGCCACAAGCGACGGTCGCCGATGAACGCGCGAATCGATACGTGCTGCACGGTCTGCGCATTGTCCTTTTCGACGTTGCGGGCGAGCAGGGCTTTCTCCGCATCCGTGAGCCACTTGGCTTGCGCAATGCTGTTGTCGAGATAGAAAAGGATCGCGACGCCGAGAAAGAGCGAAGGCAACGCTTCGAGCATGAAGAGCCACTTCCATCCGGCAAGTCCGTGCGCACCGGCAAGCGCATGCATGATCCAGCCGGAGAGCGGACCGCCGACCATGCCCGCGAGCGGAATGGCCATGAAGAACAGCGACAATGCCTTGGCGCGCCGCGCAGCGGGAAACCAGTACGTGAGATAGAGAATCACGCCCGGCGCGAAGCCCGCCTCGGCGACACCGAGCAGAAAGCGCAGGACATAGAACATCGTCGGCGACTTGACGAACACGAAGCTCGCCGAGATCACCGCCCACGTGAGCATGATGCGCGCAAGCCAGTTGCGCGCGCCGACTCGATGAAGAACGAGATTGCTCGGTACCTCGAAGAGGAAGTAACCAAGGAAGAAGATGCCTGCGCCCACGCCGTAGATGGTTTCGCTGAAGCGCAGGTCATTGAGCATCTGCAATTTGGCGAAGCCGACGTTCACGCGATCCAGATACGCGCCGAGATAGCACAGCATCAGAAAGGGGATGAGCCGCCGTCCGACCTTGGCGTAAGTCTGCGCTTCGAAGCTCGTGGAATCGGCAGGTGAAGCAAATTCGGCCGTGGCGGCCGGCGCGGAATATTTCGGTTTCATGCTTGTCTCCAATGGACCGGAAAAGCGCCTGCGCGTTGATCCGGTCACGTGCCCCGGTTGGTCCGGGTGCGTATCTGAGGTCGAATGCTTAGTGAATCAGCATGCCGCCGTTCACGTCGAGTGTGACTCCGGTAAGGTAGGAAGAGAGGCCGCTCGTGAGAAAGAGGCAGGCGTTGGCGATATCGGCGGCGTCGCCCAGACGTCCGAGCGGAATGCCCTTGATGATGTCCGTGCGCATTTCAGGTGTGAGTTTGTCGCCCGTGATGTCGGTCTGGATCAGGCCCGGCGTGATGGAGTTCACGCGGATGTGGTCGGGGCCGAGTTCGCGCGCCATCGCGCGGGCAAGACCGAGCACGCCCGCTTTGGCCGCGCTGTAATGCGGGCCGCCGAAGATGCCGCCGCCGCGTTGCGCGGAGACCGAAGACATGCAGACGATCGAGCCTTGCTGCTGCTTCTTCATCTGCGGAATCACGGCTTGCGACATGTAGAGCGTGCCGCGCAGATTCACGCCGATGACCGCATCGAAATTGTCCGCGCTGATTTCCAGCGTCTTGATCGGTTGCGTGATGCCCGCGTTGTTGATGAGCGCATCGATACGCCCGTATTTCTCGATGGCCGCGTTGGCGGCATCGACGCAGGCGGCTTTGTCGGTGACGTCGCAGGCAAGACCGAGATGGCCGTCGCCGAGATCGCTCGCGGCGCTTTCGGCATCGGCCTGACGGAGATCGAGAATGACGATGCGCGCGCCTTCTGCCGCAAGCGCCCTGGCTGTTGCCTTGCCGATCCCGCGCGCCGAAGCCGCGCCCGTGACGATCACTACCTGGTTGTCGAGCAGCATGTTTGTCTCCGTTGGTTGTCTGGTGTGGATGCAGTGTCTTCGCGTTCCACATGACGATCAACGGAGTTTGTCTCAGCTATTGCTGAGAAATTTTCAGGTGTTCGCGGCGCCTTTCACTACGGGCCTCGAGGGCTGTCACCGTCTCTCACGGCCTCGTTCAATCTCCTGGTCCATCCACGCGAGAAACTTCGCGACGCGCGGCAGGTCCGCGTTCTGACTGGGGTATACCAGATGATGCGCGCCGACTTCGACGGCATACTCGCGCCCGAATACCGGCACGAGCGAACCGCGTTCGAGATGCACGGAGGCGAGCATGGTGCTTTCGAGCGCGATGCCATGACCGAGCGCGGCGGCTTCGAGCGACATGTAGGAGCGATCGAAGGAGAAATCGAACGCCTTGCGCCGCGTTGCCACGCCGAACTTGCCGAACCACTGCTGCCATTGCACGAGCGGCGACTCGGAGAAGATCAGCCTGTGTTCGATCAGATCGTCGGGCGATGCCACCGGATAGCGTTCCAGATACGCGGGAGATGCAAGCGGCGCAATGGTTTCGTGACGCAGGGTTCTGACTTCGATATCGGTCCAGTGCCCGTAGCCGTGACGGACATCGACATCGTAAAAACCCGAGGTAAAGGACACGTTTTCATAGGAGCACGCGAGGTTCATCTGGATATCGCCATTCGCCTCCTGGAACGCGGCGAGGCGCGGCAAGAGCCACATGAGGCCGAAGCTCGGACTCGAATGAATGCGTAGTATCTCGACCGATGTTTCGCTCGATGCCCGCTCGGTTGCGCGGTTGAGTTCGGCGAGCGCGCCGGTGACATCGGCAAGATATTGCGTGCCGGTGGGCGTGAGAACGAGGCCGCGTCCGAGCCGCGTGAAAAGCGCGCGGCCCACGATGCTCTCTAGATTCGCGAGCTGATGACTGACCGCGGAGGGCGTGAGGCCGAGTTCATCGGCGGCGCGGTTGACGCTCTTGGTGCGGGCGACGCTTTCGAACGCGATGATCGACTTCAGGGGAGGAAGGCGCATGGATGCGAGCGTGGAGTTGTCGAGGAGCGGGGCGGTGAAGTTTAGCTCGATTCGTGGGGCATACGCAGTGCAATGGACTTGCAAAGCACAGCCATTTCAGCGCCGCAGGAAGACTTGTGAAACGAATGCTTCCTTCTCTCGACAGGCCGCTAACCGCGCTCCCTACCCACCCGTCCCATCAGATAAAACTCCTCGTTCGGCCGCATGGCGATCACGTTCGCCATGCGGTTCGACAACCCGAAAAACGCCGTGATCGCCGCGATATCCCACGCGTCTTCATCGCTGAAACCGTGTTCGCGCAGCGTGGCAAAGTCTCTATCGTCCACCGTGCCTGAAGCCTGGCAGACCTTCAACGCGAAATCGAGCATGGCCTTTTGACGCGGCGTGATGTCCGCCTTGCGATGATTCACCGCGACCTGATCCGCCACCAGCGCATTCTTCTCGTAGATGCGCAGAATCGCGCCATGCGCGACCACGCAGTAAAGGCAATCGTTCACCGCGCTCGTCGCCACCACGATCATCTCGCGCTCGCCCTTGGTCAGCCCGCCGTCCTTCAGCATCAGCGCATCGTGATACGCGAAGAACGCACGAAACTCGTCGGGCCTGTGCGCAAGCGTCAGGAACACATTCGGCACGAAGCCGGCCTTCTCCTGCACTTCGAGAATGCGCGCACGGATATCGTCCGGCCACGCTTGCGGATCGGGAACGGGGTAGCGGCTGATGGGACGCGTGGTCATCGTTTCTCCGGTCATGGCTTCATCGCGCGACGGTCAGCGACGAAAGCAGCTTCAATAAACTATCCACGTTGACGGGCTTCACGAAGTGATAGTCGAAACCCGCCGACTGCGCGCGCAAGCGATCCTCCGCTTGCCCGTAGCCGGTAATCGCGATCAGCATGGGCGCACGTTCGCCCTTGCGCCGCAAGCGCCGCGCCAGTTCGTATCCGTCGATATCCGGCAAGCCGATGTCGAGCAGCGCGACATCCGGATGAAACGGCGGCGCGGCATCGAGCGCTTCGGCCGACGAGTACGCCACGCGTGCCTTGTGTCCTTCCGATTCGCACAGCATGGCGAGCGAATCGGCGGCATCGCGATTGTCATCGACCACGAGTATGCGCAACGAAGCATTCGCTTTCGGCGCTTCGGTATCCGACAACGCGCGCGCGGAATGCCGCTCATGATGATGAAGCCGCGGCAGCCGCACCGTAACCGTCGTGCCGAGTCCCGGTCCCGGACTTTGTACGGTGATGGTTCCCTTGTGCATCTCCACGAGCTTCTTCACGAGCGAAAGGCCGATGCCAAGCCCGCCATTCGAGCGGTCAAGCGTGCGCTCGCCCTGCGAGAACAGCTCGAAAACCTTGGGCAGAAGGTCCGCCGAAATGCCCGTGCCGCTATCCGCGATGACGATCGAAACCCACTGCGCATCCGCCTGAACACTCACCGAAATGCGCCCCTGCTCGGGCGTGTACTTGCTCGCGTTATTGAGCACGTTGACGAGGATTTGCGAGAGCCGCGTGACATCGCCGCAGACCCAGGTGGTGGCGTCGGGGACATCGACGGCAATATGCTGCGAGCGCGCCTCGACCATGCCGGCAATCGCCTCGACCGCGTGATACACCGCCGTGCCCACGAGTATCGGTTCCACTTGCAGCGCAATGCGCCCCTGCGTGATGCGCGACACTTCGAGCAGGTCATCGACGATACGCGTCATATGCTCCACTTGTCTGCGCATGAGGTCGATCATCTCGCGCGTTTGCGCCTCTACGTCGTGATCCTTTTGCACGAGGGCAATCGCCGTGCGCAGCGGCGCGAGCGGATTGCGCAATTCATGCGCGAGCATTGCGAGAAACTCGTCCTTGCGACGGCCGGCCTCGCGCAACATGAGTTCCATGTGCTTGCGTTCGGTGATGTCGATCACGCTGCCGATGATGCGCAACGGCACGCCGTCCTTGCTGCGCTGAAGCAGGGCGCTGCCCTGCATCCACTGTTCCCCGTGCATCGTCTGCACACGAAACTCGAACTGGCTGCCCGGATCTTCGCCGGATGCCACGCGCCGCACGTAATGGTCGAGCGTCGCGGCATCGTCGGGATGCACGCGGGCGAGCGCCGCGTCATACGTGATCGTGTCGTTCACCTGCCATTCGCCGCCGGTTTCGAAGAGGAGCGTCCAGGTTTCGAGTTCGAGCGAAACGATATGAATCTTGGCCGCCTGCATCGCCACCGTAAGACGCAGGCTGCGCGCTTCGATGGCGGCCTGCGCCTCGTATTGTGGCGTGACGTCGGTGGTCGTGCCGAACCATTCCTGCAGGGCGCCCTGATGATCGTAGAGCGGCGCGGCATGCGCCTGCACGATGCGGTAGGTGCCATCGCGTCTGAACATGCGGAACGTGAGCGTGAGCGCGTTGCCTTGTCGCACGGCGTCGAGCCACGTGCTGCGCGTGCGCTCGCGGTCGTCGGGATGCACGAAGTCGAGCCAGCCGAAGCCCATCAGACGATCGGGCGGCGCGCCCGTGAACTTCTCCCAGTCGCCGCCGGAGGGGCGAATAGCGCCGTTGGCATCGGCGGACCAGACGAGCGCATCCGTCGATTCGACGAGCGCCCGATATCGTCGCTCGGAACGGCTCAGACGCTCTTCGTCCGCGCGCTGTTCGCTTATATCGAAGCTCACGCCGTAGACGCGCGTCAGCACGCCATGCCGGTCGAACTCGGGATGCCCGCGCATGCGCAGCCAGCGATGCTCGGACTGATCGCCATCGAGCATGAAATCGAACTCGAACGGACCGCCGTCGCGCAGTGCTTCGGTGAGCATGCGCTGGAACGGCTCGCGATATTCCGGCGCAACGCGATCCCACACTTCCGAGAGCATGACGGCCTCGGTGCCCGGCGGAAACGAATAGAGCGCGGCGAGTTGCGCGGTCATGCGCACCACGCGCGTTTTCATGTCCCATTCCCACGCGCCCATGCGCGCGCCCGCGAACGCAGCCTGCAAACGCCGTTCGCTTGCTTCATACAAGGCCCATGCATGCCGCGATTCGTGAATGTCGATGGCCACGCCGACCGTATCGCCGAACTCGCCTTCGTCGTCGCGACGCGCCTGTAAGTGAAGCGTATGCCAACGGTAAGCGCCATCCGCGCGCAAGAGACGCACATCGACATTGCGCAGCAGCGTGCCGTCGCGCATTTGACGGAGCGCATCGAGCACGGGCGGGATGTCGTCGGGATGAACGAAGGCGTCCCAGTGACGGCCTTCGAGTTCCGGCATGGCAATGCCGAGATACCGGCAAGCCCACGGATTGGCGTAGCGGATAGTGCCGTCTCGCGCCGCACGCCAGACGAAGGACGGCAGGAAATGAGCAGGATCGTGCATGGGCGTCTTTGCTTCGAATCACCGGCAAGACGCGTTGCCTGGTGCGATATATGGTTGTGAGCTAGGGGTCGTACCAATAGCTTAGGGATACCATACATCAAAGCGCGGCAACATCGGCGCTTCCGAGCAAGTTCAACACTCGGTAGTCCGTGTGATTCGGTACAAAGTGCGCTGCGAACGCCCGTTCGCGGCGCTATGTACTCTGCACTTCGTTAAGAGAACTAGCCTGCTTCGCCTACGTCTTTCGGATCGGGCAGCTTGCCTCCTTCGCTGCCCTTGGCGGGTTCTGGCTCGTTCTTCAGTTCGCTTTTCTGCTCATCGGAAAGACGCCGGTCAGCCACGTTCGGATCTTCGCTCGTCTGCTTCGGCGGCGTCTGTCGTTCGTTTTGCTCGCTCATGTGCACTCCACGCGTTGGGTTCGATGGAGCATATTGCACGCGGCGTGCCCAGGCTTCTAGCGTTACTCGTCGATGGTCCCGTGCACGCCTTGCTCGCCATGCTTCCAGTACGCCGAAGCCCGAATGCGCCGCTTGTCGAGACCGCGTTCGTTGCACAGCAACTGGCGCACTGCGCGCATGAGCGTGGCTTCGCCGGCGGCCCAGACGTATCCGTCGCCTTCGGGCAGATACGTGTAGCGCAAGGCGTGCAAGAGCGCGGCATGTGCATCGTCGCTGTCGCTGCGATAAATCCACTGCGCGAAGAGATCGGCACGCGTGTCGAGTTCGATATGCGCCGATAAGTCCGCCGCCTGAATCAGCGTGGCCACGCGTGTACCGGCAGGCAATTCTTCGAGCCGCCGCGCGATGGCGGGCAGGGCGGTTTCATCGCCGATCAAGAGATGCCAGTCGAATTGCGCGGGAATGACGAACGAGCCACGCGGCCCGCCGATGCCGAGGTACTGCCCTGGCTTGGCTTGTGCCGCCCACGCCGTGGCCGGCCCGGCTTCGTGCATGGCGAACTCGAGGTCGAGCTCGCGCGCGGCGCGATCGAAGCGGCGCGGCGTGAAATCCCGCGCGACGGGGCGCGGCTTGTCTGGATCGAACACTGGACCATTCGGGCCTGCTTGCGGCACTACGGGCTTGTCCTCGCCCGGCAGCGGGAAAAACACCTTGACGTGGTCGTCGAACGAGGCGCTTTCGAAGTCGGCGAGATCGTCGCCTCGAAGCGTCACGCGCACCAAATGCGGGTTGAGCGTGGCAACCTGCGTGACTTGCAGCAAGCGAAACTTGAGCGCATGCCGCACGCGCGTGACTTCCAGTTCGGGACGGTGTTGCAGTGCGGATTCTGTCATCGTGTGTCGCTCCTTTACGCCTGCTTGGGCGCGGGATTCTGTTCGATCTCGGCGGTCGCGCGCGCCAGAATTTCGGCGATACGGCGTTGCTCGTCCGGCGAAACATCGGTGCGCAAGACCAGCGCGCGTTTCAGCGCTCGGCGCGCGGCGATCAGCTCGGACGTCCAGCCGTTGTCGGCGGCGGTATCGTCGCTTTCCTCGCCGGCATAGGCGCGGCGCACGAGGTCCATCTTGCGGGCAAAGTGCGTGAGCTTCGCGAGCATCAGGTCGATGCGTTCGCGGTTCGCTTCCAGATAGTCGCGGCCCGCGTCGGACAGCGCGTAGCGCTTGCGGTTGCCTTCCACTTCGACAGTCGCGTAGCCGATTTCTTCCAGGTATGTCAGCGCCGGATAGACCATGCCGGGGCTCGGGGCATAGAAACCGTTCGAACGGTCTTCGAGCGCCTTGATGAGTTCGTAACCGTGACGCGGCGCCTCGGCCAGCATGGCGAGCAGCAGCAGTTGCAGGTCGTCCGAGGAGAACTTGCGGCCGCGCGGCATGCCGTCTTCGCCGCCGAAGCCACCGCGTCCGCCACGGCCACCGAAGCCGCCGCCAAAGCCGCCGCCGAAGCGGTCGTCTCCGCCGCCACCTCCGCGTCCGTGCCGGCCGATCAGCCCCAGGCGGGAAAAGGCGAAACGCTCGACCCACTCGGGCGCGTTGCGAATGTCGAAGGGAAAATCGAAGCCAGCCGCGCGAGAACCCGCGTCGCGCCCGCGATGAAAACATTTGGATCGCATGAGATCACTCTTTAGATATCGTAAAACATATCTAAAGATATATATCGTAAGAGCGTCTGTCAAGCGACTATTTCACAATAAGCAGCCGTCCGGCGATGCCACCTACAATCCTTCGATATTCACCCCTACCCAATCACGCAGGAAACTCAAATGACTCACTTCCGCTCCGTCGCCCTTGAACACGCAAGCCGGTTGATCAATCACGGACCCACCGTGCTCGTCACGAGCGTTTATGGCGAACGTCGCGACGTGATGGCCGCGGCCTGGTCGATGCCGGTCGAATTCACGCCGCCGCGCATCGCCGTGGTCATCGACAAGAGCACTTACACGCGTGAACTCGCGATGGCGAGCGGCGTGTTCGGCGTCGTCATTCCGGGCGCGGCGGCTATCGACTTGACGTTTGCGGTCGGCTCGACGAGCGGACGCGAGATCGACAAGTTCAAGACTTTCGGGATCGAGACGATAAAAGGACCAGTGCTCGGTCTTCCGTTGATCGAGACGAACTGTGCGGCTTGGCTGGAATGCCGGCTCATCAGCGAGCCGCATACGCAAGACGCCTATGACACGTGCTTCGCCGAAGTCGTGTCCGCTGCGGCCGACGAACGCATTTTCTCTAACGGTCATTGGAACGTGGATGACTCCAATGCGTCGCTGCATACCATCCATCATCTTGGCGCGGGCAAGTTCGTGCGCGGCTCATCCATGCAGCAAGCCAAGCCGCTCACGCGATAAAACTTGCCGCTTGTCAAGGCTGTCGTCGGTCGATCTGATGCGGCCTTGTACGCCTTTAGAGCGCACGTTCTAAGCGTGATTTAAAAGGTCTAAAGAATCTCTTTTCCCGGTCGTTAAGCAGTCGACGAACGCGAGGCACCGATGGTGCACTTGCGTCGCAAATAACAAGCACGCGATCCGTCACATGAACTCGGACGTGTGCGATAGGTGGGTGAGGACAGGTTTCATACAGTCACGGGCTTGCTGCGAAAGCAGCGCGCCGGTGTGACTGCCATGAAGGCCGCTCGCACCATCCGGGGAAAGGGGTGTGGTATGAAACAACGGTTTTCGGGTTTGCGATTCGTCGTTTATCTCGTGGGCTTCACGGGGCTATTGTGGCTGAGACTTTTGATCTCACCCGATGGCAAAAGCGGCGTGTTGGCCTTCTTCGCGTGCGTGGCCTCGCTCGCGGCGGCTTATCTGGTTTATTACGCGGCGTCGGAGGGTTACTTTCGCAACCTTGCCGGTGGCGTGGTGGTTTATCTTGCCATCGCGGCAGTGGTCGTGGCGTGTCCGCCATTCGTCTTGCTGCTTGCGTTCTGGTCGGTGACGAGCCTCTTCAAACAGCGCCGCGCGCTGCTCATGCATGCGCTTGCAAGCGTCATGTTATTCCTGCTCATCTTTCCGATGCCGCTCGCCGAGCGCCTTGGCATGCCTGAACTTGCGGGTGCGCCAGCGGGTCTCGCGTATCTGGTGTTTTCGCTTGCGTGGTCGGCTGTGGCGGCGCGCAGTCCGTTGAAGATCGGCCTCTTCAAGTTCGCGACGATGCTTGTGGCCCTGCCGCTCATTGGTACTTTCGTGTCGCTGGTTGGCGGCGGGATGCTGAATCGTCCGGAGCGGCGTGTGCGTAATTCGCTGGCACGTTCGCGACGGGCGATGCAGTTGGCTTTGCCTGCGCCCGAGGCTACAGCGGCTTCTTCCGCCTCGCGTGTGGCTTCGACCGATGCCGGATTGGCGTTGCCTGCCGCCTTGATCGCGGGGATCGCGGCTGAGGTGCTGATGCCGGTGGCTGTCGCGGCTGAGTAGGAGAGGTGTTTCGCCGATATGCTTGGTGGATGAGCGTATCGGCGGGGATGTTGGAGGCAGCTTGTCGGCACGCGGAAGGCAAAGCCGCAGCCCACTAAGCCTTCACCACCAACCTAGCCTCCAACCCACCCCCCTCACGCTCATGCAGCGTGAGCGTCGCATCCATCGCAAGCGTCAATTGACGCGCAATCGCGAGCCCCAGGCCGGTCCCTCCGGTCTGCCGGTTACGCGATCCTTCCAGCCGCACGAACGGCTCGAACACCGCTTCCAGCGACTCGGCCGGAATACCCGGTCCGCGATCCAGCACCACGATCGAAGCGCCTCCGTCCGGCAGTCCGCCGATCTCGATCTCCGCTGCTCCGGCGAACTTGAGCGCGTTATCCACGAGATTGCCGACGATCCGTCGCAACGCCTGCGGCCGCGTCACCATCGTGCCGCCGATACTTCCCTTGAGCGACACGACCTTGCCCGCATCGAGATAATCGTTGAGAAGGCTCTCGAACAGCGCGTCCGAATCGACACGGAGCGGCGCCTCGGTCGTGCCGTGCAACGTCCGTGCATAAGTCACGCCTTCCTTCACGAGCGTTTCCATCTCCTGCAAATCCTGCTGTAACTTGGCACCGGCAGGATTTTCATCCATCGTGTCGACGCGCAATCGCATGCGCGTAATCGGCGTCTGCAAGTCATGCGTGATGGCCGCGAGTATCTGCATGCGCTGGGTCATGTACATCGAGACGCGGTCTTGCATCGCGTTGAATGCCTTGGCCGCGCGCGTTACTTCGTCCGGACCGTGCTCGGGCAGACGCGTGGCCTTGAGGTCCGGACCGAGTGTGTCTGCGGCTTCGGCCAATTGCTTGAGCGGGCGCGTCGCGATACGCACCGCGAGCCAGCAACATGCCGCGAGCAGCACGAGTTGTCCTGCAAGCACGAGCGGCAGCCACGCGGACAGCGGCGTGCCGACCATCGGATGCATGTCGATGGTGAGCGGGCTGCCATCGGTGAGACGCAAGTGAACCTGCATGCGTTCGGCATCGCCGGGAACGGCATTGACCGTCAGCGGATAACGCTTGCCGATGCCATCCGCTATCGACTTCGCAAAGCGCTCGGAGAGCGCGGCATCGAGCGGCGTGCCGCTTTCGCCCGGCCCGAGGATGAATTGATAGCTGCGGCGCGCCAGTCGCGGCAGCCACTCGGCGCGTTCGGCGGGCGGCAGATGATCGAGCAGCGCCACGGAACTCGTCACCTCGCGCTCGACGTAGCCGACCATCACGTTGGTCATCGACTGATCGCGCTCGGTCATCGTGATCCAGAACGACAGCGTCTGCGCAAGCGCGATACCCACGAACAGAATCACCGCGAGCCGCGCGAACAGCGTGCGCGGCCAGGGCAAAAACCGTGGCGGATGCGCGGTCGATGTCGTTGCACCGAGCGCGCTCATGACGATGCATCCAGCGGCGTGACCGCAGCGGAAAACACATAGCCTTCGCTGCGCAACGTCTTGATGTAGCGCGGCTCGCGCGCCTCGTCGCGCAGACGCTGACGCAAACGGCTCACCAGCAGATCGATGGAGCGGTCGAAGGCATCGGCCTGACGGCCTTGCGTCAGGTTGAGCAACTGATCGCGCGTAAGCACGCGTTGCGGATTGTCGAGGAACACGCGCAGCAGGCGATATTCCGCGCCCGACAGCGCCACCATGGTGCCTTCTGCATCGAGCAGATGGCGCGCGGTGGTGTCGAGCCGCCAGTCGCCGAAGCCCAGCATTTGCGCCGATTCGGTCACTTCCATTCCCGGCGGCAACATGCGTGTGCGACGCAGCACGGACCGGATGCGCGCGAGCAGTTCGCGCACGGCGAAGGGCTTGGGCAGGTAGTCGTCCGCGCCCATTTCGAGGCCGAGAATGCGGTCGGCTTCCTCGTTGCGCGCGGTGAGCATGAGCACGGGCACCGCGCGGAACTTGCTCGCGCGCAATTCGCGGCACAACACGAGGCCGTCCTCGCCGGGCAGCATCAGGTCGAGCACGATCAAATCCGGCGCGCCTTGTTCGAGCGCCGCGCGCATCTGGCGTCCGTTGGCGGCGAGCGAAACGCGCATGCCATTCTTTTCGAGGTAGGTCGCGAGCAACTCGCGGATACCGCGATCGTCATCGACGATCAGCACATGGTCGGTCGTTTCCATCGATAGCTCACGGCTTCTTGCGCTTGATCTGCATCCGGCCCGTGGCTATTGAGAGGCACTGCGCCGGATGGGCCAGTTCGGTTGCGATACCGCCGAATAAAAACGCTGCGACGGCGAAGAACTGCTTCATTTCAATCTCCCGCGTGATCGCTGTGTCTGCGTTATAGCGCAAAACGCGAGCGGTTTTGTATCGCAGTGTATCCGGACTTTCTCGCGACACATGCGGATTCACTCGCCGGTCTTGAACGGCGCTTCGTATCGCAATGTATCCGCGCTGACTTCGATACAAAACATTGCTCACGCAACACACAGCGGATACATCCGAACGTTTTAATGCTTCAACGACGGCGTTGGCGGATTTCAAGCGTCGCCTCTCACCCACCAGTTTAGGAGTAGCACCATGAAGATTCCTATCTTTGCTTTCGCTCTCGTTGCAAGCGCCATGACAGGCATTGCTCACGCGGAGGTCCACGCCACGTCGACGCAACCGCAGGTCGGCAAGACACGCGCGGAAGTGAAGCGCGAACTCGTGCAAGCGCAAAAGAACGGGCAGATCGCGGCGCTCGCGAATCTGTATCGCGGTAGCTGATCGGCACGCATTGTCTCAATCCATTTCGTGAGGTTCACCATGTTCAAGAAGCTCATCACCGCTGCAGTCGTCGTTGCTAGCGCCACTGCCGCGGGTTCCGTTTTCGCAAGCAGCGGATACGGTCTCGCGCCGCACGGTGACACGTCGGCCGGCGTGCGCGCATCGCAACGCGCTCAGCGTGTGCAGTCGATCAACGATAGCGGCATGCAGGGCTATGGCGGCATGCGTGATGTCCAGACGCAATCTGGCAGCGCATCGACGATCACGACTTTCCCGACGAGCGGCACGGGTTCGCTCTTCGCGCACCACTAACGCCTTGATCAACGCCTACCGAAGGAGATGAACACCATGACGCAACTCAACAAGCTTCTCTACACCGGCAAGACACACGTGACCGGAGGCCGCGATGGCGCGGCGTGCAGTTCCGACGACCGGCTGAATGTCAGGCTCACGCCGCCCGGCGCGCCTGGCGCGGGGACCAATCCCGAGCAATTGCTCGCAGCGGGATGGTCCGCATGCTTCATCGGCGCGATGGGCAAGGCGGCCGCGAAACTGCAAGTGAAGTTGCCGGCCAATACCGCCGTCGATGCAGAGATCGATCTGGGTATGAATGGCGATGCGTACTTGCTGCGCGCGCGCCTGAACGTGAGCTTGCCGGGCATCGAACGTGATGCGGCGCAGGCGATCGTCGAGGGCGCGCATCGAACCTGTCCGTATTCGAAGGCGACGCGCGGGAATATCGATGTGACCATTACGGTAGTTTGAAGCCGCAAAAACTAAGCGCAGCCATGCAAAGTGCACTGGCTGCGCTTCTTTCTGCTGGCCGTTCAAAGCGGGAAAGCTCCCGCTCGCGATACTCGAGACTTACTTCTTCGCTTCGGCAAAGCGCCGCGCGACTTCCTTCCAGTCGATCACATTGAAGAATGCGGCGATGTATTCGGGCCGGCGATTCTCATACTTCAGATAATAGGCGTGCTCCCATACATCGAGACCGAGAACCGGCGTATTGCCCGAGCCGATTCCCGACATCAACGGGTTGTCCTGATTGCCCGTGCTTTCGACCGCGAGCTTGCCCTGCGGTGTCACGCTTAGCCACGCCCAGCCGCTGCCAAAGCGCGTGAGTGCGGCCTTGGTAAAAGCTTCCTTGAAGGCATCGAAACCGCCGAGGTCGGTATCGATAGCTTGGGCCACTTCGCCTTCCGGCTTGCCGCCGCCTTGCGGAGACATGATGGTCCAGAAGAGGCTATGGTTCGCGTGGCCGCCGCCGTTATTGCGCACCGGGGTGCGGACCGCTTCGGGCAGTTTGTCGATCTGCGTGATCAGTTGCTCGACCGGCAAGTCCTTGTGCTCCGAACTCTCCAGCGCGGCATTCAGATTATTCACATAGGTCTGATGATGCTTCGTGTAATGCACTTCCATCGTGCGCGCGTCGATGTTCGGCTCGAGTGCATCGTAAGCGTAGGGCAGCGGAGGCAGGGAATAAGCCATTGCGAATCTCCTTTTTGACGATGAGAGGAATCAATGCCAGGCCGGGCCGCTGGCGGAAAGCGCCAGACTGGCGTTTTCGATGGTCCGGGCAATGAGGGAATGCGGCCCATGACGGGCGACGTGGCGGATCAGCGCCACGTGTGTTTCGCGGCTGTGACGCAAGGCGGCTTGCCGGATCGTGACCGGCCGCTCTGCGCTTACGGACAGCGCCAGAAGTGCTTCGTGCGCCTCGCAGCGCAACTGCGCGGCGGCGTCCTGATTGCCTTGTTCTGCGTAGTGATCGGCGAGGTTGTGATGCGAGACGACGAGCGCCGCGATACAGTCCTCGCCGCGTCCGGGCGGCGGTGCTTCGATGAGTCGACGCGCGCTCTCAAGTGCGTGCTCGAAGGTCGAGCGTGCTGCCGTGGTCTGTTGTTCCGCTGCGGCTTTGATCGCTTGCCGCATGAGTGCTTCCCACACGGGAAGACTCGGGCTGTCTTGTGCCGATATGTCCACGGCTTGGAATTCGATTCGTTCGTGCATGGCGTAGGCTCCAGTTCCTGCGCCCTTTGCGTCGACGAAAAGCCTGCGTACTCGGGACAAACAATGATAACCAGTATCGAGGGAGTCTGCACGCGGGGGCTAAACCTCGCGCAAAGCGAAAGCTTGCAAGATTGCCATGCGCGGATCATAGAGCAACTAACCGTCTTCCTCTTGACCATCCACGAATTGGCCCACCAGTAGCCTATTAGCGACTCCGCTTGCCAACATGAGTTCCAAATAAAGACAGTGGCACGGTCAAGCCGTATCACTCAACGTATCCCGATGCGCCTGCGCAAACTCCGCCATGCTATTGAACCGAAAGTCGATGCGAGGTTGCGCGCCTGGGTCCATCGTTGCGCCGAAGCCCGGCTGCCCGTGCCGTCGATGAATCCAGCATGACGTCAGCCCGATTTCGTTCGCGGGCTTGTGATCGTGAAACAGACTTTCCGCGACGTGAAGAATCTGCTCCTTGCGAATATCTCTGCTTGCAAGCTTCTCCAGCAAATACTCGAAGTTACGTTGTGATGGCTTGTAAGCGCCGACATCCTCGGCGGTGACGATGCCGTCGAATTCCACCTGCAACTTCGCGTTGCTGAACGCAAAGCTTTCGTTATCGACGTTTGAGAGAATCACGAGCTTGAAATGCTGCTTCAGATAACGAAGCGCTTCGGCCGAATCCGCGAACGCAGGCCAGTTGCGGATGGACCGACCATACGCGACGCATTCTTCCTGCGTGTAAGAGAGTTTCCATTCCTCGGCGAGCCGCTTGTAAACGATGGCCAGCACCTCCTGATAGCGCTTGCCCGGCGTGTAGTGCTGCTGCGAAGACTCGTGACGCGCATGCGCTTCGAGTACCTGATCGCGCGTGGGCGGCCGAACCGCGCGTTCGAGCAATGGCCGCAAGCCTTCGAAAATGCCGGTTTCCCAGTCGATCAAGGTTCCGTAGCAGTCGAAAGTGAGCGTATCGAAATCGGTGAGATTCACTGCGGCTCCTTTTTGGCGTTGGTAACGAACACCCGGTATCTTGCCGCAGATTAGAATATGAGCGAATCACTCATTTTAAAATGATAAGGCCGCATGATGGCGCAAGCTCGCAACGCTCCCCGGCAAGACCGCTCGATAAGGACTATCGATTCCATTGTGGATGCCGCCGCGCGCCTGCTCGGTGAACGCGGCCAGCTTCTGACGACGAATGCGGTCGCAGAAGCAGCGGGCGTGAGCATCGGTTCGCTGTATCGATACTTTCCAGACAAGGGCGCGTTGATCGAAGCCGTCCGCCAGCGTCATCGCGATGATCTGCTTCCCGTGCTGCAAGTCGGACGTGGGCAAGTCGCCGCGTTCGTCGACGGGATGATCGAGGTGCATCGCCGCAATCCTGCCGCGCAGCGTGTGCTGCTGGAAGACGGACGCTGCGAAGCCGAATGCAGACGAGCGTACGAAGCGCTCTTCGCGGCCTTGACGCGATGCTCCGCGGAGCACAGGCCCATTGGCGCTGAAGTGTTTGCGGGCGCGGTGGGCGGCGCGCTTGAGGAGGCGGCGCGCAACGAACGCTTGGCATCACCCGTGTTTCGATGGGAACTGATCGCGCTCGTCGAGGCTTACACGAGCAAGCCGCGCCCTGCAAAAGCAGTCACGATCGAGCGCGCACCGCAAACGTCGCGAGCAAACAAGCGTCAGCCGCGTGCCCATTTGCGCCTGCGTAAATCGCCGACGCAGCCGCGCTCGTCGGAGACTGTCGCCGCCATCGTGGAAGCCGCGGCTCAAGTGCTCGAAAGCGAAGGCTTCGAAGGCTTCAATACAAATGCAGTCGCCGCGCGTGCCGGCGTGAGCATCGGCTCGCTGTATCAGTACTTCCCGGGCAAGGACGCGCTGACCGTTGCGCTCATCCATCGTGAGACGCAACGCTTCTACGATGACGCAGCCATCGCGCTGGATAAGCGAAGCGGCAAGGCGGCGCTCGAATATCTCATCGGCGCGTCGGTGCGTCAGCAACTCGAGCGTCCGATGCTAGCGCGTCTGCTCGATATCGAGGAGAGCCGTCCGGCCTTGCGCGATGAGCTTGCCAAGGTGGACCTCGCGGGGCTGTTTGCTGCAATCGTAGCGAGAGCGGCTCCGAAGCATCCGCAACCGGAAATAGCGGCAGGCGACCTGTCGGCGATTATCCGAGGCATGACCGACGCGGCGGGCGAACGCGGGGAACGCGACCTCGAACGTCTGCAACGGCGCGTTCGCGCGGCGGTTTTCGGGTATCTCGCGCGCGAGAGCTGAACATGCGAATGTGAGCAAGCGCAAAGCAAGCACGGGCGTGCCAAGCCGCGACGAACCGCGCGATGCGGACTTCACGCCGCGCGCTTGGAGGCGCTCGATGCGAGTTGTCCAATGTGAGCTTTTACTTTTATTCTGACGTCGTCGAGCGAAACGGCATGGGCCTTCGCCATTAACAAATGAGAACGACGATGACAGAAACCATCAAGAGCATGAAGCTCAACCACCTGAGCTTTCCTTCACGCGATACTGCTGCAACCGCGAAATTCTTCGAACACTATCTGGGCTTCACCGTCTCAGGAAGCTGGGACAAGTCGTACATTTTGAAGCGTCCGGGCTTCGACGTGGTAATCGATCATGTCGAAAGCGATGACGTCACGTGGCCCCGGAATTTCCACGCGGGCTTCGAACTGCCGACTGTCGATGCGTTGCAGGAACTGCATGATCGCTTCAAGCAAGAGGGCGTTCAGATGGAAACGGCGGTCTTCAACAATGGCCGTGGCTCGCGCTTCTTTTGCCGCGCGCCGGGCGGTGTGATGTTCGAGTTGAATACGCGTTCGGACGCCGCGCCGGAGTTTCGCGGCACGTTCGACGAGTAAGCATCGAGCGTAGATTGCAAAAGCCGCATTGCCCTGTAAAAGGCAATGCGGCTTGTGTCGTTTCGCGAGACGCCTCGCGGCGTAGTGCGAGTTACTGCGAAAGCACGACTTGCGCGATGATCCCCGAAGCCACGGCGACGAGCAGATAGTCGCCACCGACGCCTACCCACTGATAGCCGCGCGGCGGCTGACGCAGGCCGTGTTCATGGTAGTTATCGACGACGTATTGATGGTCACGATAGTCTTGCGACAGATGCTGACCTTTCTGCCAGTCTGAATGGCGCGGGCCGTTGTCCGCATGCTCGGGCGGGCGCGGTGCGTCATGTCCGTAATTAGCAGGGCCGTGTCCTGGTTGGCCAGGACCGCCATGATTTTGCGGGCCGCCGTGATTTTGTCCCGGACCGCCGCCGTGGTTCTGATCCGGACCGCCGGGGCCTTGCTGCGCAAAGGAAGCGCCGGCGGCAAGACTCAAGGTCGCGCACAACAGCGCGGCAACGATTCGATTCTGCTTCATGTTGATTCTCCAATCGAGTGAGTGGTTCGCGTGCATCGCCTGATGCGTGCGCTGCGAATCGATGAGCGGACTTTACTCAAAGCCGAAAGGAAACGGGGTGAGCAGATGTAAGCGTCGCTTACGTATCATTACGGCGAGGGGGGAGCAGACACGCGAAGGATACAGATCGCGTTACGTACCGCCTGGCCGGGTACTTCGGCATCTGTCGGTACACTTGAAAGGCAGGCCGCGTGGACTGCATGACCAGCAATGAGGCTGTCCAACGGATGGAACGACATGCAGACCTATTATCTTGCCATCGATGTCGGGACGGGCAGCGTGCGAGCCGCACTCGTCGATGCGCGTGGCGTGGTGCGCAGCATCGCCGCACATGAGCACGAGCAAATCGTGCCGCGTTACGGCTGGTCTGAGCAACGCCCAGCGGACTGGTGGGAAGGCGCCGCGCGCTCGATACGCGAAGTGCTCGACGACGTTCCGGATGCAGCTTCCCATGTCGTCGCGATATGCGCATGCGGCCAGATGCACGGCACGGTGCTGATCGACGCCGATGGTCAACTCGCACGCGATACCGCGCCGCTCTGGAACGACAAGCGCACCTTCGCACAGGTCGCGGCGTTCCGCGCGCGCCACGCAAGCGCCTCGTATCTCGCGAAGACCGCGAACCCCGCGACGCCCGCGTGGCCCGGTTTCAAGCTGCAATGGATCAAGGAGCACGACCCGTCGGCTTATGAACGCGCGAGCACGGTGTTCATGCCGAAGGACTACGTGAACTTCAAACTCACGGGCGAACGTGCGTGCGACTGGAGCGATGCATCGACGAGCTTCATGATGGACCCGCGCACGCGCGAGTGGTCGCAAGACATGCTGACCTTGCTCGGACTCGATGCCGCGAAGCTCGCGCCGATTCGTGCGCCGCTCGACATACTCGGCGGCGTGACGCACGAAGCGGCCGCCGCAACCGGTTTGCGCTCGGGTACGCCGGTGCTGGTTGGCGGCGCGGATTATCCGGTGTCCGTGCTCGGCTCGGGCGTGTTCGAGCCGGGGCTGGCATCGGATATCACGGGCACATCTTCGATCATCACGATCATCGCCGACACACCGATGCTGCATCCCGAAGTGTCGAATCTGGCGACTTGCGAAGGGCTGTGGGGACGCTTCATGTTGCTCGATTCGGGCGGCGATGCCATGCGCTGGGCGCGTCGCGCGTTCCACGAAAACGCGTTGTCCTACGACGATGTCGCTGCCAAGGCCGCAAGCGCGCCGGTGGGTTCGGAAGGCTTGTTCTTTCTGCCGTATCTAACGGGCGAGCGTCTCGGCGAGCACGCCAATTCGCGTGCACAGTTCTTCGGCATTGCGGCGAGTCACGGGCTCGCCCATCTGCATCGCGCGGTGCTCGAAGGCGTTGCATTTGGCGTGCGTCGGCATATCGCGCTCATCAAGCCCGAAGGCGTGGGTATCGAGCGGCTCGTCGCGGCAAGCGGCGGCGCGAAGGCGTCGCTTTGGCTCGATATCAAGGCCAGCATGTACCGCATGCCCATTCTCGTGCCGGCGCAAGTGGAATGCGGCGTGATAGGCTGCGCCATTCTTGCTGCAACCGCGCATGGCCAGTTCGCACGTCTCGCCGACGCCGTGCGCGCCTTCGTGCAGTTCGAGCGCGAAGTGCAGCCCGACCCGCGTGCGAGCGATACCTATGACCGCATGATGCCGATTTTCGAGCGCCTTTATGTGCACTCGCAGCAGTTTTACGACGATCTCGACCGACTCTTTCCAGACAACCCAACCTCTACATGACGAATCAGACTTCTATCAAGGCTGTCCTTTGGGACATGGACGGCACGCTCGCCGAAAGCGAACCGCTTCATTTGAGCACGCTGGTTGCGGTGCTTGCGCATCACGGCATCGAAGCGGGCGACGAATTGCATCCGCTGATCTTCGGTAAGACAGGGCGCGAAGTGCACGCGCTGTGTAGCGAACGCTTTGGCATCGAGACGGACTTCGCGGACTGGTCCGCGTTTCGCGCACGGCATTATCTCGAAGGCGCGCCTCGGCTCGTGCCGCGTCCTGGCGCGCTCGAGGTGTATCGCGCGGTGAAGCGGGCGGGCATAACGCAAGGAATCGTGTCCAATTCGTCGCGCATGTTGCTTGAAGCGAACTTGCGAGCACTGGGCATCGAGGAACCGCAACTCGTGAGCGTCAGTGTGAACGACGTGCGCAACGGCAAGCCGAGCGCCGAGCCGTACGAACGCGCGGCGTGGCTCATGCGTCTTGAGCCGGAGGAAGTGGTCGTCGTGGAAGACAGTCCCACTGGGGCGCGCGCCGCGATCGCGGCGAACATGCGCGTGCTGGCCTGGCCTTTCGACGATGCTGGCGCCGCGCTTTTTTCAAACGATGCGCAAATCGTCCGCTCCGCCGAGGAGCTTGCCAAGGCGCTGGGCGTAAATCTGGCCTAAGCAAGAAGGTGCCGGTGTTTTCAGGTGCGCCGCTTGCTAAAGCGAGATGGCAATCGGTGCATGCCTTCGTTAAGCGAGCATGATTCTATGCAAAGCACGCGCTTAATGACGCGCTAAGATGAAGGGCTGCACATGGAACGTGCTTCGTTCGCATAAGGCGCCGCGCGCTGCGAACGGACGCTCGGAAATGAAGGAGACACCATGCTTACGCTCTATCATCGAGGTGTGGCGCTACAGCCTTCCGCGGGTCGAAGCGGCAAACTGTTCGTATCGCGCGTATCGATTCTGGAAGAAGACGGCGAGGAGACGGTACTGCGCGAGTTGGGCGCATTTCCCAGCCGCGACGCGGCGCTGCAGTTTGCACTGACATGCGGCACCGCTTTCGTCGATGGTGAACCACTGCCTGTTGCGCCACAATCCGTCGTGCGTGACGAGGAATCGAAAAACGCCGGTCTTTGAAGACCGGCGTTTTTTTGCTTCAGGGTGTGAGTACCACCTTGATGCAACCGTCCTCCTTGTCGCGGAAGGTCTTGTACATTTCCGGTCCTTCCGCAAGCGAGACGCGGTGCGTGATGACGAACGAGGGGTCGATCTGACCTTCCTGAATGCGGCTGAGCAGGTCGTCGGTCCAGCGGGCCACGTGCGTCTGACCCATGCGCCAGGTGAGGCCCTTGTTCATCGAGGCGCCAAAGGGAATCTTGTCGATCAGTCCGCCATAGACGCCCGGTACCGACAGAATGCCTGCGGGACGGCATACGTAGATCATCTCGCGCAACACGTGCGGCCGGTCCGACTCGAGCATGACCGCCTGCTTGGCGCGATCGTAAAGCGAGTCGAACGAGCCCGTGGCGTGCGACTCCATGCCAACAGCATCGATACACTTTTCCGGGCCTTTGCCTTGCGTGAGATCGGCGAGGCGCTCGACCACGCTCTCTTCCTTGAAGTTGATGGTGGTGGCGCCAGTGACGCGCGCCATTGCAAGGCGTTCAGGCACGCAGTCGATTACGACGACATGCTTTGCACCAAGCAGAAACGCGCTGCGAATCGCCATTTGTCCCACCGGTCCCGCGCCCCAGATCGCCACGGTGTCCGTTGGCTCGATATCGCAGTTGATCGCCGCTTGCCAGCCTGTCGGGAAGATGTCGCCGAGGAAAAGCACTTGTTCGTCTGAAAGGCCATCGGGAATCTTCACGTGCGTTTTATCGGCGAAAGGTATGCGTACGTACTCGGCCTGGCCGCCGGCATAGCCGCCCGTCAAATGCGTGTAGCCAAAGAGACCCGCCGTGGTGTGTCCGAAAACCTTGTCGGCCGTGCTCTTGTTGCGATTACTGCGCTCGCACACGGAGAAATTGCCGCGCTTGCATTGATCGCATTCGCCGCAAAAGATGGTGAACGGTACGACTATGCGGTCGCCGACCTTGAGCGCAGCGTTTTCGGCGCCGACTTCGACCACTTCGCCCATGAACTCGTGGCCCATGATGTCGCCGGATTCCATGCCCGGCATGAATCCATCGAACAGATGCAGGTCCGAGCCGCAGATGGCGCAACTCGACACCTTGATGATCGCGTCGCGCGGATGTTCGATCTGCGGGTCCGGTACCGTGTCGTACCGAATGTCCTTCTTGCCGTGCCAGGTAAGCGCTTTCATTGGAAGTATCCTTGTCCTTGAGAGTGAACTGTCGACGAAGCCTTACTTGTTAGTTGGCTCGCCGGGATCTTCGATGCCCTTTTCCATATTGTCCTTCTGGTCACCGTAGTCCTTTCGATTCGCACCGTTCGTTATCTCGACGTCACCCTTCAGCTTGCGATCTTCATTGCCGGTGAGTGTGCCGATGGCCGTGTCGGTCCAGCCCTTTATTTGTTCCTTGATGCCTTCTTTCTGATCCTTGTTCATTGCGTTCTCCGTGCCATGTATCGGAAGCCTAAGAGTCTCTGCGCCAATCGTTCGCGTCGATACAGTCCAGCAACGCGTGTGCCTTCGCGTGTGTATCCATTGCTCGAGCGCTCCGGACGACATGCGGCACCACGATTGCTGCTAGAAAGAAGTGCGCCTCATGGTTCAACATCGCGCATCGAATCCACGCCTGATCTGCGCGTCCGGATGTGATTCGTCTGTTTATCCATCCGATCACTTAAACGCAACTATCAGGAGCAACACAATGAATACGCCCGCCGAAACCCCCATGACCGATGATCCGAAAAGCGACGACGAAGTCGAATCCGGCACGGACGATGCGCTCACCACGGATGTATCGGAAACCGACGATGAAGGAACGACTGTCCGCGAAGCGGAAGTAGACCCGGACGATCTGACGGAGATCGAGCCGGAAGGAGACGATAAGTCTTGATGTAAAGCGTTGTGAGCGGCGCAGTCCGAATGGCCCGCGCCGCTTATTGTGTGTCTGATCAGCCGAGCGCCTGACTGGCCGCCGCCGCACGTCCGCGCAGCCAATTGATGCTCGCAAAAAGCAGCACGGCGAAGACGATCAGCATGGTCGCGACCGCAAGTATTGAAGGGTCGATCGAATCGCGGATGCCGCTCCACATCTGACGCGGCACGGTCTTCTGATCCGGCCCGCCGATGAATAGAATCACGATGACTTCATCGAATGAAGTGGCAAAGGCAAACACGCTGCCTGTGGCGACTGCAGGCATGATCAGCGGTAACGTCACACGCCTGAACGTGATCCATGGCGCCGCGCCAAGACCGGACGCCGCGCGCAGCAGGCTCTGATCGAACGACAGCAGCGAAGCCGTCACGGTGATGACCACGAAGGGCGTACCAAGCGCCGCATGCGCGAGCACGACGCCCGGATACGAGTTCACGAGACCGAGCGGCGCGAAGATTAGATAGAAGCCCGCAGCCACGACGACGATGGGTACGATCATCGGCGAAATGATGATGGGCATGATGAGCGAGCGCCACGGAAATTGCGCGCGGCTCAGGCCCAGCGCGGCCAGCGTGCCGAGACAGGTCGCGATCAACGTCGACGCCGCGCCAATGCCGATGCTGTTCAATAGCGAGCGCTGCCAGTCCGCGCTCGTCAACGCCTGCTCGTACCAGCGCATTGAAAAGCCCTGCATCGGATATGAAAAGTACGAACCCGAATTGAACGAGAGCGGAATGATCGCGAGTATGGGCGCGATTAGAAAGAACAGGACGATCGCCGTATGCACGCGCACCCAGCGATTCGCCACGCGTTCGGTCAGCACGGTATTGCGTTGATCTTGCATGTCGTCGAGTCCGTGTCGTTCAACCGAAACGCAGCCGGTCGATGCCGACTATGCGGTTGAAGAGGAAATAGAAGACCGCCGTGAAGATCACGAGGTACGCCGACAGCGCGCCCGCGAGTCCCCAGTTGAGCTGCGTGTTGGTCTGAATGGCGATGAGCTGGCTGATCATTTCATCGCCCGCGCCGCCGAGTAGCGCAGGCGTGATGTAGTAGCCGAGCGCTAGCACGAACACGAGGAAGCATCCCGCGCCCACGCCCGGCAGCGTCTGCGGCACATAGACCCGCATGAACGCAGTGAACGGATGCGCGCCCAGCGACTTCGCTGCACGCATATAAACGGGCGATACGCTTTTCATCACCGAGAAGATGGCGAGGATCATATAAGGCAGCAGCACGTGCGTCATGCCGATCAGCACGCCCGCGCGATTGAAGATGAGTGGCACGGGATGCGACGCAAGGCCCAGCCCCATGAGCAGGCTGTTTATGACGCCACCCGGTTGCAGCAGCACATACCAGGCGGTCGTGCGCACGAGAAGCGAGGTCCAGAACGGGACGATCACAAACAGCATGAGACGGTTGCTGCTCTTAGCGGGCAAATTGGCGAGCAACCACGCAACGGGGTAACCGAGCACGAGACACATGAGCGTGACGGTTGCGCTGATAGAGATGGTACGCACGAACGCCTCGCGAAACACCGATGAATCGGCCGGCATGGACGCGATGTTGCCTTGCGGTGTCACTTGCGCATCGACGGCAGCGAGCAGATAGTCGGGCGTGGGCGATGCAGCGGCGCGTTTGAGCAAGCGCCAGATTTCCGGGGAATTCCAGCGCTCGTCGGTTTCGATGAGCGCGGGTTTCCATGCGGGTGGAGCATCGGCGGGCAGGCTGCGTGCGGTACGCATCAACAGGCTGCGAAACTCCGCTTGCGCGAAGTTCAGACGGCGCGCCACGGTGCCGAGCTGACCGCTTTGCTGGGCTTCCTTGAGGCCGGCGGCCAGCAATGCGAAGGTGCGTTCGTCGGGCACGCCGTGGCCGTCCCAGGCATCGAGAGCGCGCGTGAGGGCGGGCATGCTGTCGGGGACTTCGCGATTCTGCACGCTGCGCGCGAGCAGTAGCGCAATCGGCGCGATAAAGGTGGACAACAGAAACACGATCAACGGCAACGCAAGCAACAGCGCTTGCAACGATGCACGGCGACGCGCCTTCTGATAAGACGCGTGGCCGTCGGCGCTTCTAGGAGAGCCCGATGGCGCGGCCTTTGCGGATACGGACATGTTGGTGGTCGCGGTCAAGTCGGGCTCTCTTCGGATCATGTTTCGCGTGAAGCGGACAGCGTCGATACCTTGCTGTCTTACTGCGTCAGCCACACCTGAAAGCGCTTATTGATCTGATCGGCATTGTCGGCCCAGAAATTCGCGTTGATCTGCACGGCGCGCTTGAAGTTGGCAGGCGAGGTCGGCAGGTCGGCAAGACGCTGCTTGTCCACCAGTTCTATAGCGTCCTTGCGCGGCGGCGCATAAGCGATGTACTTCGTAAGATCCGCATACGCCTTCGGCTGCGATGCCGAGATGATGAACTTGGCCGCCGTGTTCGCGTTCTTCGCGCCCGTCGGAATGCCCCACCATTCGAAGTCGTACACCTGCGCGTCCCACACGGCCTTGAAGGGCTTGTTGTCCTTCTTCGCTGCATCGTCGATACGGCCGTTATAGACCTGTGTCATCGCCACTGCGCCGTCGGCGAGCAATTGCGGCGCCTGCGCACCCGACTCCCACCACACGATGTTCTTCTTGATGGTGTCGAGTTTCTTGAATGCGCGATCCACGCCAGCTGGCGTGCCAAGCACCTTATAGACATCCTTGGGATCGACGCCGTCGGCGATCAACGCCCATTCCATCGTCACCTTTGGCGACTTGCGCAGGCCGCGCTTGCCGGGAAACTTCTGCAAGTCGAAGAAGTCGTTGACGCTGGTCGGCGCGGTCTTCAACTTGCTCGCATCGTAGGCGTAGACGGTGGACCACACCATGCTCGCCACTGCGCAATCGAGGATGGAGCCGGGAATGAAGTCGCTCGTCTTGCCGAGCGTCTTCTTGTCGAACTTCATGAGAAGACCTTCGTCGCAAGCGGTGATCGCGTCGTTGGTTTCGAGGTCGATCAGGTCCCACGTCGTGTTCTTCGCCTGTTCCATCGCGGAGAGCTTGGCCAAGCCGCCATCATACGATTCCGTCGAGAAGCCGACGCCCGTGGCTTGCGTAAAGGGCTCGAAATAAGCCTTCTTCGCAGCGGCTTCATAAGCGCCGCCAAACGTCACGACCGAAAGTGTCTCTGCAGCCTGAACGGTGATGCTGGAAAACGCGCATAACGCGAGTGCCGCGCATTGAGTTTTGATAAAAGTGCGCATGTCAGTTGGCTCCTGCTGTAGCGGGCGTGGTGATTGAAGTTGACGACGGTGTGGAAGAAAGAGGTGTGGACACGCTTCTGGACGCGCTCATCGCAAGTATCTTGCAGTCGTCGTGGCGCCAGGCGACATCGACCGTGCTGCCATCCGCGGGCAAGGCGTGACGCTGAGTGTTCGGCAGCTTGACGACGAGGTTGTCGCGCGTGCCAAGCTTCAGGTGCACGCGATGATGATCGCCGCAATAAACGAGTTCTTCGACTCGGGCGCGCACCACGTTGCTGTGTTCGTCGACATGCGAACCTTCCGCGCTCGGAATGTGCGCGCGTTCGGGGCGCAGCGCGAGCATGGCTTCGTCGCCTTCGGTGAGGCCGGGTTCGCATCGTCCACGAATGATGTTGCCGTCCGCGAGGGCCAGGGTCGCCCATTCGTCGCTCGCACTGGCCACGCGGCCAATCAGGCCGTTGTTCTCGCCCACGAAGTTCGCGACGAAAGCGTTCTGCGCGTTCTCATAGAGTTCGCCGGGCGTGGCGGCTTGCTGAATACGGCCATCGGAAAATACGGCGACGCGGTCCGACATGGTCAGCGCTTCGGCCTGATCATGCGTGACATAGACGATGGTGAGCGACAACTCGCGATGCAGCCGCATGATCTCGTATTGCATGGTTTCGCGCAGACGCTTGTCGAGTGCGCCGAGCGGTTCGTCCATGAGCACGACGCTCGGTTCGAAGACGAGTGCGCGCGCGAGCGCCACGCGCTGTTGCTGACCACCGGAAAGCTGCGAAGGACGCCGGTTCGCGAGATGCGGCAGTTCGATCATTTCGAGCGCGCGCTTGACACGCGCCTTCTGATCGGCGCGGCTTACGTGGCGCACGGAAAGCGGGAACGCGACGTTCTCTGCAATCGTCAGATGCGGAAACAGCGCGTAGTTCTGAAACACCATGCCGATATCGCGCAGATGCGGCGGCTTGTCGTCGAGACGCTTGCCATCGAGACGAATCTCGCCTTGCGTGGGAGATTCGAAGCCCGCGAGCATCATGAGCGTGGTCGTTTTGCCTGAGCCCGATGGCCCGAGCAGCGACAGGAATTCTCCCTTGCGCACGTCGAGATTCAAGTCTTCGACGACGTAATGCACGCCGTCATAAGACTTGCTCACGCCCGTGAACGAGATGAAGGAAGCGTCAGGCATCGTTCGGTCCTGTCCGTTTGCAGTGTTCAATGCGCGCCAACCTTGCTGGCGAGATAGCGCGCGAAGTCATAGTTGGGCCGTTCGAGATGGCTGAGATGGCCGGGCTTTGCAAGCGGCGCATGAACGCCACGAAAAACCGCTTCGACGCCGCGCTTGTCTTCCGCGTTGACTTCATCGAGCAAGGTCTTGAGGGAGGCCATATGCGCATTCGCTTCTGGGTCGGCGATGAACTCGGGCGCAAGACCGCCGCCGAAACGAATATGCACCTGGCCAACGCCTTGCGGTTGCAGCACGAGATACCAGAAGTAGCCAGGTGTGAGCGTGACGAGATGCGTCGGATAAATCGCCAGCAGCGCCGTGGTCTTGCGCCAGTGTCTTGTAAGCCGCGTGTTGTCCGGATGCGCGTTACCAATGGGCAGAGACGCTTCCTTCGTGATCCAGTGGTAATTGAATGCGGGAAAGCCGGGTGGGCATTCCATCTCTTCAAGACGTGAATGCGGTCCTACTGTCGCGCGATGCAGCATGGGCAGGTGATAGCTCTCCATGAAGTTTTCAGCGAGGATCTTCCAGTTGGTGTCCCACACGTGCTCTTCATAGAAAGTTTCGATGTAGTGTTCCATGCCGTAGGCATTGATGAGCCCGCTCAAATCGGCAAGCTGTTCACTGACCGGCCGCGCTTGATCGTCGAGCGTCACATAGATCCAGCCTTGCCATTCTTCACACCGCACGGCGGGCAACTTATAGCTTTCCTTGCAGAAGCCTTCTTGACGGTCCATCAGGGGCGCGCCCTGCAACGCGCCATCCAGCGAGTAATTCCATGCATGATATGGACACACGATCCTGCGCACGTTGCCGCGCCCTTCGAGCAGAACCGACATGCGATGCAGGCAGACGTTGGACATCGCCTTCAGTTGCATCTGCTCATCGCGCAACACCACGATGGGCTGTGCGCCAATGCGCGCCGTCAGGTAGTCGCCCGGCATCTTCAAGGCGCTTGCGCGGCCAACGCATTGCCATTCGTGTTCGAAGATGTCGCGCTCTTCGAGCGACAAGAAATCGGCGGAGGTGTAGACGCCAGGCGGCATGGCATGCGCGTCGTTGAACGATCGTTCGCAACCGGCGCGCAACTCGTCGACGAGTGCCGTGATCGGGATCGTTCTTGCCTGGCTGGTCATGAAAGACTCCTTGAATCTATTTCCTTATAAGCGCGCCAGCGTAGAGTCGGCAAGGCGTTGCGCTCGCATGGCAACAAATTTATCAAGCCAAATTACCAGCCAAAATATTGTTTTCGGATACAAAGCAGAGCTTTTGCCTATGTAGCGTTCCTGGCTTTAGCGTTTCTTAGGCGTCTAGATGCAGCCGCCGGATATAGTTCTCACAAAACGAGGCGAAGCGTTGCACCACTTGGCGCGGCTTCATGGTGCGCGATTGCGCAATGCCTAGCGTCGTTGCATTGACGTTGTCCTTGAAGCGCTTAATCACGAAGTCTTCACCATCTACGGTGCGATTCGATTTGAGCGGAAAATTGAGGATGCTATAGCCTAAGCCGTTAGCCACCATGCCGCGCACGACTTCAGGCTGCGACGACCGAAATGCGGGAACCGGCCGGTTGCCGACGGCATCGAAAAGGGCCGCGAAATATTCTCGGCTATGCGGTAAATCCAGCATCACGTAAGGCTCCGCTTCGAGATCCGCTAATGAGACCTTGCGCGCGCGGGCTAGCCGGTGCGTCTTCGGCAAGATGACATAAGGCGGCAGAGAGAGCAGTGGCGTAAACGCGATGTCCTCGGTCAAATCCAGGCTATAGGTCAGCGCAATATCGAGCGAGCCGTCGTGCAAGCCTCTTAGCAGGCCATCCTGATGCGCCTCGACGGTCCTAAAGGAAATCCCTGCATGCTCGCCGGTGAAGCGGCTTATGAGCCCCGGCATGAGCGGCGGCGCAAGTGAAACGAGGCAGCCGAGCGCGATCGAGCCCGTCATGCCGCCATCCATTTCCTTAGCGGCCATTTGCAATTCTTCGGCTATTTTTAGCAGATTGCGCGCTTGCCCCAGAAGGTCTCGGCCTGCTTGCGTAAGCGACAATCCCGCCGCGTGATGCCGTATGAAAAGCTGCACGCCAAACGATATTTCGAGGTCCGCGAGCGCGGTCGAGATCGACGGCTGCGAAATGTGCAGGCGCCGCGCGGCGGCTGTAAAAGACAGCACTTCCGCCGTCACGACGAAGTAGCGCAATTGCCGAAGCGAGTAACGCAAAGGGTGGTTTTCCATCGGAAACGCTCCGCCTCTAAACGGTTGACCGGCCGAATTGTGGCTTCGCCAAAAAGGATTGCATAGCCAAAACCGATGCTAAGCATTTTTTAAATATATTTTTAGAATTCTGCGCTCAAGCGTAAATTTGGGCTTCATTGGCAGCATGCCAGCCACGCACGACTGCACGTATCTCAAGGACGCTGACTTCGCCGGACACTTCCGCGAAGTAAAGCCATATCGAAGGACATAGCCATGACAGTGGAAATAACCTCAATCGACACGCTCGTCGTTGGCGCCGGTCAGGCCGGCGTGGCGATGAGCGAGCATCTGAGCAAGCTCGGCGTGCCGCACCTCGTTCTTGAACGCGACCGCATTGCGGAACGCTGGCGCACGGGACGTTGGGACTCGCTCGTGGCGAACGGTCCGGCGTGGCACGATCGTTTCCCCAATCTCGAGTTCGATGAAGTCGATCCCGATGGCTTTGCCAATAAAGATCAGGTCGCCGATTACTTCGTCACCTACGCCGAAAAGTTCGATGCACCCATTCGCACGGGCGTCGAAGTCAAGAAGGTGGTTCGCAATGTCGGGCGGCAAGGCTTCACCGTCGAAACATCGGAAGGCGTGATCGAAGCGAGCCGTGTAGTCGTCGCTACTGGTCCGTTCCAGAAGCCGGTCATCCCGGCTATCGCCCCGAAGGACGAGCGTCTTACGCAGCTTCATTCGGCTGATTATCGGAATCCTGAGCAATTGCCGGAAGGCGCGGTGCTCGTGGTAGGCGCGGGATCGTCGGGCGTGCAGATTGCGGATGAACTAATGCGCGCCGGTAGGAAGGTGTATTTGTCGGTCGGCCCGCATGACCGTCCGCCGCGCGCGTATCGTGGCCGTGATTTTTGCTGGTGGCTGGGCGTGCTCGGCGAGTGGGATGCGGAAGTCATGCGGCCGGGCAAGGAGCACGTCACGATTGCAGTGAGTGGCGCGCGCGGTGGACAAACAGTCGATTTCCGCCGTCTCGCGCATCAGGGCATGAACCTCGTCGGTCTCACGAAGTCATTCGAGAATGGCATTGCAACGTTTCAGCCAGACCTCACGACCAACATCAACAACGGCGACGACAACTACTTGTCTTTGCTGAGCGCCGCAGACGCGTATGTGGCGCGCAATGGTATCGATCTGCCGGACGAGCCCGAGGCACGCATCATTCCGTCCGATCCGGAATGCATGAAGCAACCTGTTCTCGAACTGAACCTTGCCGATGCTGGCGTGAGTTCGATCATCTGGGCAACCGGCTACGCCGTCGACTTCAGCTGGCTCGATGTCAACGCCTTCGACGATAAAGGCAAGCCCAAGCATCAGCGCGGCGTTTCCAAGGAGCCCGGCGTTTATTTCCTTGGCTTGCCCTGGCTTTCGCGGCGCGGCTCCGCTTTCATCTGGGGCGTCTGGCACGATGCAAAACATATTGCCGATCATATCGTCACGCAGCGCAAGTATCTCGCGTATCACGATGCGTCGCGCCGTCATGCCGGCCAAGCCGCGACTTTCAGCGATCCGCGCGTGCACAAGGTCAGCGAGATGGGCGTGAACTGACGATCGCCCAAGACGCCGCATTCACTATTCAATCATTCTCAGCTTCGAGGTGCATCGATGAGCCAACCTACGCATACGCGTATCCGCATGTTCAACACGAAGGATACGTACCCGAACCAGACGCTCGATAACGATCTTTGCCAGGCCGTGCGCGCCGGCAACACGGTCTATGTGCGTGGTCAGGTGGGAACGGATTTCGAAGGCAATCTGGTGGGTCTCGGCGATGCACGCGCGCAAGCCGAGCAGGCGATGAAGAATCTCAAGCAGTTGCTCGAAGAGGCGGGCAGCGACATGAGCCATATCGTCAAGACGACCACGTATCTGATCGATCCGCGTTATCGCGAGCCGGTGTATCAGGAAGTCGGCAAGTGGCTCAAGGGCGTGTTTCCCATTTCGACGGGGCTGGTGGTGAGCGCGTTGGGACAGCCGGAATGGCTGATGGAAATCGATGTGATCGCAGTCATTCCTGAAGGCTGGAAGCCCGCCTAAGTCGAGGAGCCTTGCATGACATTCTCCGTGATCGGACGTTGCCAGGAAACCGGCCAGCTTGGCATTGCAATCAGTTCGTCGAGTATCGCCGTGGGCGCGCGATGTCCGTGGGCACGCGGCGGCGTGGGCGCGGTGGCCACGCAGAACGTGACTTTGCCCGCACTTGGGCCGCAGATTCTCGACCTCATCGACACTGCGCAACTCGATCCTCAGGCGGCGCTCGACCGTGCGCTCGATGCGAACGCGTACAGCGAATATCGGCAAGTAACGGTCATCGACGCTCATGGCCGCACCGCGTTTTTTAGCGGCAAGGAAGCGCTTGGCCTGCATCACGCGGTGGCTGGAGATCAATGCGTCGCCGCAGGCAACATGCTTGCGAGCCTCGGCGTGATCGAAGCCATGATTCCCGCGTTCGAAAACACCAAAGGCATGCTGGCGGATCGTTTGCTCGCAGCGATGCGGGCGGCGATGACCGCAGGCGCCGAAGCCGGGCCGGTGCATTCCGCGGCGCTCAAGATCGTAAGCGATCTGAGTTGGCCTATCGTCGATCTGCGCGTCGATTGGGCCGACGCCGACCCCATCGGCCAGCTCGATGGTCTGTGGCAGGCTTACCGGCCGCAAATGCAGGACTACGTGACCCGTGCGCTGAACCCGACAGCGGCGCCTAGCTATGGGGTGCCGGGCAATGAGTGAGATGTCGAGCCGCGACGTGCTCGAACGGCTGATCGGCTTTGCAACCGTCAGCCGCGATTCGAACCTGGAACTCATCGAGTTCGTTCGCGACGCCCTTGCGAATCTCGGCGTCGAGAGCGAACTGTTTTATAACGCCGAGCGAACGAAGGCGAATCTGTTTGCGACGATCGGTCCGCGTGACAGGGGCGGCATCGTGCTATCCGGTCATACCGATGTCGTGCCCGTCGATGGCCAAGCCTGGACGCTCGATCCCTTTCGGCTTACCGAGAAGGAAGGGCGCTTATATGGCCGTGGCACGGCGGATATGAAGGGTTTTATCGCCTCGGTGCTGGCGTCGGTGCCCACGTTTCTTAAGAAATCGCTAGTCATGCCCGTACACCTTGCCTTCTCTTACGACGAGGAAGTCGGTTGCCTTGGGGTGCGGCCCATGTTGGAGCAACTGGCAAGGCGCCCACAGAAGCCCGTTTTGTGCCTGATCGGAGAGCCTACCGAACTGAAGCCCGTGCTCGGTCATAAAGGCAAGCTCGCCATGCGCTGCCAGGTGAAGGGCGCGGCTTGTCACTCGGCTTACGCACCCTACGGCGTGAACGCCATAGCGTATGCAGCACGTCTTATCGGCAAGCTGGATGATATTGGCGAGCAGCTGGCACAGCCCGAGCACCATGATGCACTCTTCGATCCACCCTATTCGACCGTGCAAGCAGGCGTCATCAAAGGTGGGCGTGCGCTCAATATCGTGCCGGCGGAATGCGAATTCGATTTCGAAGTGCGTGCGCTTCCCGGCTTCGACGCGCATGAGGTGGCGGATGAATTGCAAAGCTTTGCCGAAGCCGAATTACTTCCGAAGATGCGCGCGGTGAAAGCGGACACGGACATTCGCTTCGAATCCTTGAGCGCCTATCCGGGCTTGGCCACACCACCAGACAGCGAAGCAGCGCGCCTGCTGACGCTTCTTAGTGGCTCGAACGAGTTTGGCACGGTGGCGTTCGGCACCGAAGGCGGACTCTTCAATCAAGCGGGCATCCCAACCGTGGTGTGCGGACCGGGAAGCATGGATCAAGGGCACAAGCCCGACGAGTTCGTGAGCGTCGAGCAACTCGACGCCTGCGACGCCATGCTCGCGCGTCTTGCGGATTATCTAGCAACCGCTTCCTGACACGCGCCATGGCGCGTTCGAGAGCCCCAAGACTTTCGACGGGCTCCGCGGTGCGCATGGTCTTTCGAAACGACTCGCGCATGCGCCAAATCAATAAAGGAGACGACTTTGAATACGTCGGATAGCAACACGTCCTCGTTCATCGAGAAGCATACGATCGGCTATGTGCCGCCGGAGGATCGGCATGGCAAGGTGCGCGATCTATTCACGCTCTGGTTCGGCGGAAACATTGCGCCATTGCCTATCGTGACGGGCGCGCTTGGCGTGCAGATATTCCATTTGAACTTGCTGTGGGGAATCGTCGCGATCATCGTCGGTCAGGCAGTGGGCGGCGTGTTGATGGCGCTGCATTCGGCGCAAGGGCCACAGATGGGTATCCCGCAGATGATCCAGAGCCGCGCGCAGTTCGGATCATGGGGTGCCTTGCTCGTCACGGTGATTGCGGGCGTGATGTACGTGGGCTTCTTTGCATCGAATATCGTGCTCGCGGGCAAGTCGTTGCATGGCATCGAAACGTCGATATCGGTGCCGGTCGGGATCGTCATTGGTGCGGTGGGCTCGGGGTTGATCGGGATCATCGGCTATCGATTAGTTCACATACTCAATCGAATTGGCACGTGGGTGCTGGGCATCGGTATCTTCGTGGGCTTTGCGTACATCTTCACGCATATCGCGACGGCCGATTTCTTCACGCGCGGCGGCTTCAATTTCGCGGGCTGGCTGGCTACCGTTTCCTTGTCCGCGCTATGGCAGATTGCGTTTGCACCTTATGTTTCCGACTACTCGCGCTATTTGCCGAGCAATGTGCGTGTAGCGTCGACGTTTTGGGCGACGTATCTGGGCTGCACCATTGGCTCCTCGCTTGCGTTTGCCTTCGGTGCGGTCGCCGCGCTTGCCGTCGCGCCCGGCGCCGATACGATGGACGCCGTCAAGACTGCGACCGGCCCCCTCGGCTTGCCCATGCTCGTCTTGTTTCTGCTTAGCGTGATTAGTCATAACGCGCTCAATCTCTATGGCGCGGTGCTCGCCACGATTACTTCGTTGCAGACGTTTGCTTATCGCTGGATTCCCACGGCCAAAGCGCGCGCCGTGCTTTCAGTCGCGATTCTGCTTGCCTGCTGCTATGGAGCGATTGGCGCATCGACCAACTTCGTGGGGAATCTCGTCGATCTGGTGCTTGCCTTGCTCGTGGTGCTCGTGCCCTGGACCGCGATCAATCTGATCGACTTCTATGTCATCCATAAAGGGAAGTACGATATTCAATCGATCTTCGAAGCCGATGGCGGCATTTATGGGCGCTTCAATCCGCAGGCTATGATCGCTTATGCAATCGGCATCATCGTGCAGATTCCGTTCATGAATACGCCGATGTACGCCGGTCCCGTGCCGAAGTATCTCGATGGCGCGGATCTGTCGTGGGTCATTGGCCTGCTGCTGACTTCGCCGCTTTATTACTGGCTGGCTTCGCGGGATTCGGGCTATCGGCGCAGACAAGAGGGCGCGTTGACGATGCGGCAAGCGCGCACGGGTCCCGGGTACGAGTGATGATGCCTGGCGGCGCGGCGATCCGTCTGCATGAGGATCGCCGCTCGCGGTCGCGTTTAGGTCATCCAGCTGACATGCGCGCTGACGACCTTCCATCCATCCTCGAAGCGTATCCACGTCTGACTTTGTCGGCCTATACGCGCGTCGCCTTCCCTCTGGAATTCGATATTTGCAACGGCCATCGAATCTCCATAGGTCGTCACCATTCGTGCCGTCACCTCGCGCGCCAAACCTGTTCCGGACCGTGCCGCACGAAACTCGCGTATGGCGTCGTAGCCGTAGAGATTTTCCGTCGCCCCATAGCGCACCGTTAGCGATGAATCAAAAAACAGGTCATCCAGCATCGCGACGTCATTGCTAGTCAGGGCCCGTTCATACGCGTCGAACACCGCATTCACTTCCTCGAGAACATCCGGTCGATTGATCTCGTTCACGCTTTCTCCTCGGCAAAACGCGGTGTCGCACAACCCGCTACGCCAGCTTGCTCCAGGCGCCGGGCGGCTTCGAATGCCAGGGCTTCGCGCCACGGCGCGGCAATCAACTGAACTCCCATCGGCAAGCCGGCTTCCGTTCGCATAGGCGCGGTCACAACGGGCAACCCAAGGCACGAGATGGGTTGCGTCAACATGCCGAGGCTGGCTCGCACTGCCATTCGCTCACCGCGGACCTCCATGAACTCGTCGCCGATGCGCGGCGCCACGACTGGCGTCGCTGGCGCGATCAAGACGTCGTAGCGCTCGAAGAGTTCCAGCACGCGTCGCCGCAACGAAGCGCGGACGCGTTGCGCCTGAATGATCCATGCGGCAGGTAGCAACGCACCAGCGATCAAGCGGTCGCGCGACAAAGGCTCACGCTCGTCGTAGTGCGCGCGAAGGTCCTTCATATGCAATTGGCCACCCTCGGCAGCGGTGATGAGAAACGCTGCACCACGCGCCGCATCGGCATCCGGATACTCGACGGTATCCGTCGCATCGAGCGCGGCCGACGCAGTGAGCGATGCGTTGCGTGCATCGTCGTGTGCGTAGTCGTCGAAATAGCCGGTCAGACGTGCAACGCGCAAGGTTCCGCTCATCGCACGCGCGGGCTCGAATTCACGCTGCGCGCAAGCCATATCGAGTGGATCGGCGAACTGTAGCGCCTCATAGGCAGCGCCGAGGTCCTCGACACTGCGCGCGAATGCACCCATATGATCCAGACTCGCGACGAACGGATACGTTCCGCGCCGCGACAAGCGTCCATAGGTCGGCTTCACGCCGAACACGCCGCACAGCGATGCAGGCACGCGCACTGACCCATTCGTATCGCTTCCGAGAGTGAGAGGCACGAAGCCCGCCGCGACCGCCGCGGCGCTGCCGCCTGACGATCCACCCGCCGAGCGTGTCAGGTCGTGCGGATTGCGGCACGGTCCCGCGTGACTGTTCTCGGTGGTGAAGCCGTAAGCGAACTCGTCCATGTTGAGCGCGCCGACCATGATTGCGCCATGATCAGCGAGTCGTTTAACGAGCGTTGCATCCGCAGCGGCGGGCGCGGCATTGGCGAGCACGCGCGATCCCGCGATCGTCGTGACGCCCGCGATGTCGAACAGGTTCTTCGCCGCAAAGGGAACGCCTGCGAGCGGTGGCAAAGCAGCGCCGCTCGCGCGCCGTGCGTCGAGGGCAGTGGCTTCATCGAGTGCGCGTTCGCGCGTGATCGTGGTGAAGGCGTTGATCTGCGCGTTAAACGTGTCGATGCGAGCGAGCGTTGTTTCGATCAATTCGCGCGCACTGAATGCACCTTCGGCATAGGCACGTGCAATGGCAACTGCGCCAGCAGGGAATGCGTCGTTGATGGTCATGGGCGATACACCGGCGCAGGTTCATCCTGGGCATCGACGGGATAGGCGAGTACCGGTGCCGCGAGTTGCGCGATGCGCGCGAATTGCGTCTTGACACGCGCGGCGGTGTCATCCGTTAGATGAGGGAAGTGCAGCCGAAGTGCGGCGTCGGCATAAGCGTCGAGCGTTCCATCGATTTCCGGTGGCTTGTTCATGGTCTCGTTCGATGTTGAAAGCGATGATGAGTAGACAAGGTCGTCTACCTCATTCGATGTTGGAAAACAGACTTCGCGCCCGCGCAATCAAGGCACGGTCGCTGTTACGCGGACCGATCAAGGACAACGCGAGCGGGCCGGTCGACTCGTTCGCAATGGGTATGGTCACTTGCGGCAGTCCGGCAAATGCCGCGATGGCGTTGAAGGTCAAGGCATCGCGATAGAACGCGCCGATACGCTCCGACGTTTCATTCTGGCGCAAAAGCGAGACGGGCGTAGTTGGCAGCACGATCAAGGCATCGGCGACGATATGCGCAATATGTGCCGCATATTCCTCGCGTAAAGCGTGGCACCGATTCACCTCCGCGTCGTCGATCGATCTGAGCCGCGCGAAGCGTGGCGCGATGTTCGCTCCGAAGCGCGGCGTATGCGTGTCGATCCATGAACCAAGAGACGCACGTATCGCGTCGTCCTGCAACTGCTGATAGACATGCAGCCAGTCCGAGCCCTCGCCCGCGAAGAGTTCGATCTCGGCGGATGCGGGTGCAAATTCGCGCAGACGCGCGGAACCGTGCGCGTCGAATGCTTCCTTGCAGCGCACGAGACGCGTGGGAGCATCGTGGGAAGCGACCTCATCGAGGAGCACGTTTGCAACGCGCGCAAGCACATCACCCGAGCGCGCGAACCATCCGACCGTGTCGAAGCATGGTGCAAACGGCAGCACGCCATCGAGCGATACCGCGTCGTGCGTTGGCCGTATGCCCCAGAGTCCGCAGAACGCGGCAGGCACACGCACCGAGCCGCCGGTGTCGGTGCCGAGTGCGAAATCGACACTGCCGCTAGCAACCGCCGATGCCGATCCGCTCGACGATCCACCCGGCAACGCATGCGGCCAACGCGGATTGAGCGGCGTGCCATAGTGTTCGTTCGCGCCTTCGAGGCTATAGGCGAGTTCATCGGTGATGGTCTTGCCATCCACGGATGCGCCCGCCGCTAACAGCTTCGCCACGCACGGCGCATGACATTGCGCGGCATCGTGCGTGGCAAACCAATCGGGATTGCCGCCGCCCGTCGTCACGCCCGCGATATCGATCAAATCCTTCACCGCAAAACGCAAGCCATCGAGCGCGCCGCTGCCGGTTGCGTTCACGCGAATACGCGGACCGGGAACGAAAGCGTTCATGCGGCCGCGCTGTTCAATGCGTCGGCGAATTGCAAAGAATCCGCGACGAAGCCATAGCATTTCTTCACGTTCCAGATACTCGCTTCCGTGCAGAAGTCGGGCGATGAAGTCGCGCAACAATCGGTGAGCATGACGCAACCGTAGCCGAGAAAATTGGCATCGGTGAGTGTGTGCATCACGCATTGATCCGTGTTCACGCCCGCGAAAAACACGGTACGTGTACCGAGATTACGCAAAATGCTGTCGAGCGGCGTGTCCCAGAAGCCGCTGATGCGGTACTTGTCCACGCTGATGTCTTGCGGTTCGATCTTCAGTTCATCGACCACGGCGGCGGCCCACGAATCTTTTTCGAGGACATGTGCGCCATGTTCAGGCAAGGCCTCGCCAAGCCCGATGCCCGTTCCCTTCGGCTTATACAGATGCAGTTGATTGGGCGGCATGTTGGCGAGATCGGGCCTATTGCCCCAGTTCACCCAAATCACCGGCACGCCGCTTTCCCGCGCGATCGGCAGCAGGCGCTGCAATGGCGCTATTGGTGCACGGTCCGCACCGTAATCGCCCCCGATATGGTCGACCCACCCGCCTTTGGTGCAGAAGTCGTTCTGCATGTCGATGATCACGAGCGCTGTTTTCTCGATGTCGAAGCGCACTTTCTGCGGCTCGGCATCGAGTGTCGCGAGGCGCGGAACGGGCGTTGGCACGGCCATATCGACGAGCGTTTCCGTCGCTTGCCAGCGCGTCTGCGCAAATGCGCCGAGCAAGCCAGCGCCTGCCGTGGCGGGGTTCGGGGCGTGGTCCATCGTGTTCTCCATCGGAAAGAGTTGAGGATGTTGCCGCAGGTCGCCGATGACACCGAACGCGACTGACGCGACGTATTCGTCATTCACGCGCGGGTCGAACATGGCATTGAAGTTGCAATGTGCATTTCGCTCATGAATAACCTACTTACCGAAACTCAACGCAAAAGGAGTGCCAGTGATGTTCCGTTCGCAACAGCCTTCCATCCTGATGAAACGCGTCGTGGCCATTGCCGGCGTAGTTGCGCTCGGCGTGCCGGCGTTCTTTATCCGCCCTGCGCACGCGGCCGATGAAGCGATGCGCGTGGGCGTCCTGATCCCCGGTTCGAAATCCGACAAGGGCTGGATGGAGTCGGGGTATGAAGGCGTCGCGGCCGCGCAAAAGGAGTTCGGCCCGAAGCTGAAGACGCAGATCATCGAGAACATCAACTACGCGGACATGGAGCAGGCGCTCACGAATCTCGCGACGAAGAATCAGCTCGTGATCGGTATCGGCGGTCAGACGCAGGCTGCGGTACTCAAGGTCGCGAAGCGCTTTCCCAATGTGAAGTTCTCCATCGTCGGCGGCAACAAGGGCGAGAACATGCCGCCGAATGTCGCGGGCTATGACGTGAAGCAGGCCGAGATCGCTTATGTCGCGGGCGCGGCCGCAGCCATGCTGTCGAAGAACGGCGCGGTGAGTTATGTGGGCGGCATGGAGATCCCGTCGATCGTGAATGCGGGTAAGGAATTCGGCAACGGTGCGCGCTATATCAATCCGAAGGTCAAGTACTTCGAGGCTTATACCGGCGACTTCGACAACGTGGCGAAGGCGCGCGAAGCGACGGCAGCGGCCATCGCGCAGGGCGCGGACGTGCACTATCACATCCTGAATCTCGGCTTGCGCGGGCTCGAACAAGCGGCGAAGGAAAAAGACACGCACATCATCGGCAGCTATACGGACCGTTGCGGAAGCGATCCGCTTTACATCGCATACAGCATCACCGGCGTGGGCTATCAGGCGCAGTACGCCATCGAGCAACTGGAGAAGGGGCAATGGCAGCCGGGCTATAAAGCGTTCGGCCTTGCAATGGGGCCGAAAGCATCCGGCATGGTGATCTGCAAATCCACGCCCGCCATGGACGCCAAGATCAAGCAGATCGAAGACGATATCCAGAGCGGCAAGATCAAGGTTTCTGAAGGATGAGCACGCTGGCTTCCCCATCCGCCGATAGTTCGCCCATTCTCTCGCTGCAGGGAATCGGCAAACGCTTCGGCGCGTTCACGGCGCTCGACGACGTCTCGCTCGACCTGTATCCCGGCGACGTGCATTGTCTGCTCGGCGAGAACGGCGCGGGCAAGTCGACGCTGTGCAATGTGATCTTCGGTGTGCATCAGCCGGATGCAGGCGCCATGCGCGTCAACGGCGCGCCGTATCGGCCGCGCAATCCGCGTGAAGCGCTCGCGAACGGTATCGCGATGGTGCATCAGCATTTCAGTCTCGTCGACGATGCCACCGTGCTCGACAACCTGCTGCTCGGTCAGGCGCGCGGCTGGCTCGACCGGCCAGCGGAAGCCACGCGCGTGCAAGACGTGTTGGCGAGCGTCGGTCTCGATCTTGCGCTCGACGCGAAGATCGCGGACTTGTCCGTCGGCGAACGGCAACGCGTCGAGATCGTCAAATGCCTGATGCGCGAGCCGCGTCTTCTGCTGCTCGATGAACCCACCGCCGTGCTCTTGCCCGCCGAGATCGATGCGTTGCTCGACACGTGCGAACGCGTGGCGAGACGCGGTTGCGCGGTAGTGCTCGTGACGCACAAGCTCAAGGAAATCGGCCGCATTGCGACACATGCGACCGTGCTGCAATCCGGACGCGTGGTCGCGCGTTCGTCGAATCCATCGAGGGATATCGACCGGCTCGTGCACGCGATGATTCATCGCGAAGACAGCGATGCCGCCGACGATCTCGCGACGCGTCTGTCACTCGTGCAAAGCGGCTCGCCGTACTCGCGACCGCTCGATGACGAAGTACTGCAACTTGACGGCCTGAGCGCTCGCGACGCGGAAGGCGTCACGCGTCTCGCGGACTGCACGCTCGTCGTGAATCGCGGCGAGATCGTCGGTATCGCGGGCGTGGAGGGCAACGGTCAAAGCGAACTCGGCGCGGTGCTCGCGGGCATGCTGAGCGCATCGTCGGGGCGCTTCTTTATCGCTGGCCGCGACATGACCAACGCCAGCCCGCGCGAATTAACGGAAGCGGGCGTCGGTATCGTGCCGGAAGATCGTCATGCGGTAGGCTGCGTCATCGGCATGAGTCTCACCGACAACCTCTTGCTCAATCATCTCGACCGCTATACGCGCGGTGGCTTTCTGCGCCGCCGCGCCATGCGCGATGCCGCGCTCGAACTCATGCAACGTTTCGACGTGCGTGCAAGCGGCCCCGATGCGTTGTTCGGCGGACTGTCCGGCGGCAATCAGCAGAAAGCCGTTCTTGCACGCGAACTCACGCTCGACCCTTTGCTGTTCCTGCTTGCGGCGCAGCCCACGCGCGGGCTCGATGTCGGCGCGGTGGCCGCCGTCTATGCGCATATTCGCGCGGCGCGCGACCGCGGCGTGGGCGTGCTGCTCATTTCCTCTGAACTCGACGAACTGATGAGCGTCGCCGATCGCATCGTCGTGCTGTATCGCGGTCGCATCATGGGCACATGTACGCCCGATGCGAGCAATCGCGGTCGTATCGGTGCATGGATGGCGGGCTCGGGAGATAACGCATGAACGTCAACATGAAGTTGCATCGGCCGTTCGCGGCAACGTCCGGCGCGCGCCATGCGCCGCAATTACGCGTTGCGTTCGTGATCGCGGCGGCCGTGCTCTTTGCGATGCTCGCGGCGCTCGGCTTGATCGCGTTGATGGGCGTATCCATTGCCGATGCGCTCGCCGCGTTCGCAGATGGCGCGTGGGGCTCGCCCTATGCAATCGGGGCCTCCGTCAATCGCAGCCTCGCGTTCGCGCTCGTCGGCACGGGCTTCGTCATCGCAAATCGCGCGAAGCTGACCAACGTGGGCGGAGAAGGGCAACTGGCGATAGGCGGCATAGTTGCCACGGCGATGAGTCTCTACGGCGGATGCGCGCACTTGCCTTTCGGCCTCGCCTTCATCGTGCCGATGCTCACGGCGGCCGCCGCGGGTGCGGTATGGGGCGGCGTGCCCGGCGTGCTGAAAGCTAACGCCGGTACCAACGAAGTCATCAGTACGCTGCTGCTTTCGTTCATCGCCGTGTGGCTGCTTTACTGGTGCGTGCAAAGCGATGCACTGTTGCGTCAACCAATGACGAGCGGCGCGACCTTGCCTGAATCGCTGGAAATACCCGACGTAACCAAGCTGCCGGCCATCTTCATGGCAAGCGGCATGAATCTGAATATCGGCTTGCCGGTGACGCTCGTGCTGGCTGTTGCATCGGCCGTGATGCTCGCGCGCACGCGCTTCGGCCTGTCGTTGCGCGCAGCGGGGCTCAACGCCGTTGCCGCCAAGCGCGCGGGCTTGCCGATTACGTCATCGCTCGTCGGCGCGCTTGCGATCGCAGGCGCGTTCAGCGGACTCGCCGGCGCGTTGATGCTGCAAGGCGATCAATACTCGCTGAAGGCGGGCTTCTCGTCGGGCTACGGTTTCGATGGCCTCGTCGTCGGTTTGCTCGCGCGTGGTTCGATCACCGGCGTGTTCGCGGCGGCCTTGATGTTCGGCTTCTTGCGCTCGGGTGGCATCAACATGGAGATGGTCGCGCAAGTACCATCAGCGCTCGTGCTGATCGTGCAGGGCATCGTCACCATCGCTTTGGCAGGCGGCGCAATGTGGCTCGATAAAGGAGAAACTTCGCGATGAACCTCGAACTTCTCGCGGTCTTTGCGGGCGCATCCATTCGCCTGGCCGCGCCCATGTTGCTTGCTTCGACCGGCGAACTCATCAGCGAACGCGCAGGCGTGTTGAACATGAGCGTCGAAGGCATGATGCTGACGGGCGCGTTTCTCGGCGCGGTGTTTTCCTGGCTGACGGGGCATCCATCGCTCGGGCTTTTATGCGGCATGCTCGGCGTGATTCCGCTTGCCTTGCTGCAGGCGTTTCTGAGCGTGACCTTGCGCGCGAATCAGATCGTGACGGGCATCGGCATCAACATTCTCGCGCTTGGTGGCACGACGCTCGCATACCGGGCAGTTTTCGGCGAACGTTCCAGCGCGGTCATTCCCGGCCTCGCGCACTGGTCGCCGCCCGTGCTCGGCAAATTGCCGTTGATCGGCGAGCCGGTGTTCGGTCAGGTGTGGCTGCTGTATGCGGGGCTTGCCGTTTTGATCGCAACGTCGGTCATCATGCGCCGCACCGCGCTCGGCATTGCGCTGCATGCGACAGGCGTCGCGCCACGCGCCGTCGATCAATCGGGGCTGCCTGTTACGCGCATTCGTTATGGCGCGGTGCTGTACTCGGGCGTGATGTCGGCGGCAGCGGGCTGCTTCATTTCCATCGGCGACATACACACGTTCACGGAGAATATGACCAACGGTACGGGTTATTTGGCGATTGCCGCCATCATCTTCGGCAACTGGAAGATCGGCCGCACGGCGCTCGCGTGTCTCTTGTTCGGTGCCGCCACGGCCATGCAGTTTCAGCTACCGATGTTTGGTCTGCACGTGCCCACAGCGTTGCTCATCATGTTGCCGTATTTGCTTGCGTTGATCGCGGTGGCGGGGCTCATCGGCAGACAGACCGCACCGCCCGCGCTCACGCTGCCGTTCAGACGTTAAAGGCGGGTAACATCGACATGTCCTTATCAACGACACGACTCATGGCCCCGCCCAAGCTGAAAAGTGCCTCGAAAGAAGATGCAGCGCCCACACGCCGCACGCAGCTCGCGGCGAAGACGAAGGAGCGCATCTTCAGGATCGCCATTCGCGAGTTCGCGGACAAGGGCTTTTCCGGTGCGCGCGTAGAGACCATCGCGAGCCGTTCGAAGGTCAACATCCGCATGATCTATCACTACTTCGGCGGCAAGGAAGCGCTTTATGTCGAAGTCCTGGAGCATGTGCTCGCGCGCCTTCGCGAAGCCGAATTAGCTGTCACGCTCGACGCGCATACCGTCGATCCCGCCGCGGGCATTTTGCAACTTTATGACTTCACCGAAGGCCATTTCGCGGCACACCCCGAGCTGCTGTGTCTGCTTTCATGGGAGAACCTGAATCGCGCGCGCTACATGAAGCGTTCGAAGGTCATTCCAGCAATGTCGTCGCCGGTGCTCGACATGCTGCGCACGCTGATCCGTCGTGGCGAGACGGCAGGGACGTTAAGACGTGGCATCGACCCGTTGCATCTCTATGTCACGCTGGTGAGTCTCGCGTATTTTCACAAATCGAACGCGTACACGCTGTCACGCATGTTCGATACCGAAATGCTCGCCGCATCGTGGCAATCCGCGCACAAGGATCAGGCGCATCAACTCGTGCGCGCGTTTCTCGCAAGAGAAGGTACGATGAAGCTCGCGGTGAATGCGTGATGTGGTGAATGCGTGTAGCGGTGAATGCGTGAATAAGCGTGCGATTCAAGCCGCGCGCAGGCATGTTTGCGAAGGCCGCAACAAAGAAGCATTGCGATGCGCCGCCTCTTTGTGATAAAAGCCGAGCCACGCACGCGTCCGTTATCGACGCGGGACATGCATTGGGAGTCAAGGTTGAGAAGGTCCGCCGAAAACAAGTTGAAGGTCGTCGCGGTTCGCGTCGAGCCCGCGATCGAACAAAGATTACGCATACTGGCGGAAGCGACTGGGCGCAAGCAGTCGTTTTTTCTGCAGCAGATGATCGAAAGCGGCATCGCCGCAATGGAAGAGCGGTGGCTCTCGCCGCAAGTGCTCGAACAGGTCAGGAGCGGCGCGTTGCAGTCGTTGCAGCCATCGAGCGGTGCGACGTCGGATTTGTTCGGCGATTTGCACGACGCTCAGGCCGATTGAGCGGCTTCGCTCACGCGGAAGCGGCCACCCTAAACCTGAGCAAAACCCAGTGCCATATCGAGAAAGTTCGCGGTCTTGGCTTGCGTGGCTTCAATCCGCGATGCCAACGCAAGCCTGATCGATACGGCTTTGCCGGTCATGTCGGCATACACGACGCCTTCGACCTGTATCTGGCACACGGAAGCCGGCACGAGCGACACGCCGAACTCGGCTGCGACGAGGTTCACGACCGACGAAAGCTGCGGCGCCTGCTGGCCCGCAACGGGCTCGAAACCGGCCTCCCTGCATGCGCCGACGATCACATCGTGCAGCGTCGGACTCGCCACGCGCGGCAGCATGACGAAGGGATCTTCGGCTAGCGCTGACAATGCGATCTTCTTTTTCTTCGCCAGCCGATGCGTAACGGGCAGCACCACACGCATGGGCTCTACCGCGATGTGGTGAAACTCGACGCCCACGGGCGACTGGCTGCCGAGCCGCACGAACGCGACATCGACGGTGCCTGCATCGAGATAAGCCAGCAATTGGGCGGTGTTGCCTTCGGCCAACGTAAGAGTAACGTTAGGAAACGCCTGCCGATACGCGCGAATCAGTTGCGACACGACCGGATTGAACGCCGCGGAACCCGTGAAACCGATGTTGAGTTGCCCCATTTCACCGCGTCCCGCGCTTTGCGCGTTTTCCACGGCAATGCGCGTGTCGTTCAGGATGCGTCTGGCATCGGCCGCAAACGCTTCTCCGGCCTCGGTCAGCACCACGCCGTGCCCCGTGCGACGGAACAGACGCACGCCGATTTCGTCTTCTAGAGCGTGAATCTGCTGACTGAGCGGCGGCTGCCCGATGCCAAGCCGCTCCGCCGCGCGCGTCACGTTTAGCTCTTCGGCCACGGCCAGAAAATAACGAATATGGCGCAATTCCATGCGATATCTGTTAAAGCTATTTCAGAAAGACGAGATAGATATTGGACAGTATAACAACGACGCGACAAAATAACGCTATCGCGCAGACCGCGCGCCTATAACTCTTCCTCCAATACACGCGGCCGGTTTTCGACTGAGGCCGACGGGACGAGTCGCGCTCGACGAGCGTGCCGGCGACGTGCTGCGGTTGCTCAATCCAAAGTGAGAAGGGGTCTTCCCGTGGCTGAAGCCGTAAAAAAACCAAGGCCCGAGTTCCGGAACATCGGGCTTGGTCAACTCGCGAAGTATCGCTTGCCGCTCGCCGGGAAGGTGTCCATCCTGCATCGCATCAGCGGCTTGCTGCTTTTCGTGTCGCTGCCGTTCATTCT
>NZ_JALQDB010000033.1:0-35781 GCF_023631465.1 Caballeronia sp. GAWG1-1 | reverse complement strand
TCGTCGACGGTCGCGGCGGTGACACGCTCCACCGAACGCTGCGGTTCGAGCAGTTGCGCGACGAACGCCTGAATACCCTGGCGCGTGATCGAGTACGCTTCGTCGCCCGGCTTGACGCGGGCAGACTCCACCAGTTGATCGAGCAGCGAGACTTCACCCGCCGCGGCTTCTGCCGGCGCTGCTGCGCCGGATTGCTGTTGTTCGTCGCTCACCTTCAATCTCCTTCGTCCACGAAGTGCTGGCGCTGGTACTTGCCGCGCGTTACTTGTCTTGTGCGCCGAGTTCACCCAGCAGCCGGGCGCGCACGCCTTCGTCCTGAATCAGCTCTTGCAGGCGCTTGCGGAAGTCGGGCAGATTGCCGATGGGGCTCTTGAGCGCCTTCAGCGCATCGCGCAGTTCGAGCATCTGACGCAACTCGGGAATGCGTTCGGCGAGCGCATCAGGCGTGAAGTCGTTGATCGAGTCGAACTTGAGGTCGAGCGAGAGCACGTCGTCGGGACCGGCCTTTTCGTCGAGCTTGTTCGGCACCGAGAGTTGCAGGCCCAGCTTCTGGCCTTTGAGCACTTCGTTGAAGTTGTCTTTATCGACATTGATCGGCTTCATGTCTTCGATCGGCACGTCGTCCTGACGCAGCGTGAAGTCGCCGAGCACAAGCAGCTTGAGCGGCAGTTCCACTTCCGCCTGCGCGTCGCCCGTGGCCGGACGATAGACGATATTGACGCGTTCCTTCGGAGCTACCGAACCATCATTTGCCATTGCTGCCATCTCCAGATTCACGGCGCCGCGTTGGCAGTGCGACATCGATGAAAACGCGCGTCGGGGATCGCACCGACTTGACGCGGGCCGCTGCCATTGCATGCTCGGGCCGGCATGCCATCGCCTGAGCGCGGGATAACTAAAGAAATTACGTGTCGCTGATTGCGGATAACGGCGCGGGCCGGATTTGCTTGAGCCAGACCGTCGGATGCTTCGCTCGCGATTGAGCGCAAGGATCGGCCAGTCCAGGTGGGAAACTTTTCCCGAAGCTCGCAAGCCTTGCCCGGATTTGAGTGCGGCTCATTATAAACAGACGTATCTCAAAAACCCAACGCATTTTTATCAGTTCATATGCACGAAAGAATGACCGGGCAAAGCCGCATACGCCAATCGTCGAAATCTTTCGTTCGATGCATCGAAAACCTTTCACGACAAGGGCTTCGAAGCTTTGTCCAGCGCTTTACACCTTGGGCGCGAGCCACGAATCTTCGGCTTCGATGCCGTCCGGCTCGTAGGTCCAGGTAATCTTTTCATAGGTGAAAGCGAGGTCTTCCATATGGCCGATCTGCCGGTTGTTCGGGTCGAGGCAGTTCGGTGTCCATGACTTCATGCTGGTCAGGATGGCGTTCTCCAGCTTCGCTGGTGTAGTACTTCTCTTCCGTGCCCTTGGGCGAGATACGGTAGAACTCAAGCAGCACGGACTTGAGCTGCTCGCCGGAAGTCAGCGCCTGAAAAAGCTTCGGGCTGGATTTGTCGATTTCCTTGGCGACGGTCATCGCGCCGTGAACACGCTTGCCGGTTGGCAACCCCGTTTGCGGGCTCTTGGGGATTTCGATCACATGATCCACGGCCTGCACCAGGATCTTGCCTTCGTGGCCCTGAACTTTCGTTGCGCCTTCGATCTTTCCTTGATTTCGACCTTCGACGGTCAGATAGCACGGCATCGGCATGATTCACCTCTTCTTCGGTTGTGTGGTTGAAGCGCCTTTTTCTCCAGGTCCGGCGCATGGTTGTAGTGTCGGCGCGCGCGGTTGCGATAGGCGGCCGCGATCTCTTCGAGGTGTGGCGCACCATCATGGGCGGCAACGGTCTCGCGATGCTCGTGCTCGTGCTGGTGCCGAGCCTGCTCGGCTGGTGTTGAGGGGCTTTAATTCTGCTACTGGGTGCGCTAACTCTGCTAATACACCGTAGGTCAGGCGATTTGGAGCTTCTGCCGGTACTTGCTTACCAGAATAAGCAGCCGATCCATGTTTCGTGCTCGCCGCGCAATTGCTGCTGGAAACTGCTCGAGTGTTATGCCGTGCACCTCGCAGGCGGCGATGTTGGTGTCGAGCCATATCCGCTTCCAACGGGGGGCGGCTATATCAACGGGATTGAGCACAAGACATCGAAAGCAGTAGACCAGGTGCGGACGGTCTGACATCCACTTGGACGGGGTTTGGATCCGCGCAAGTCGGTGAGGGTCCAGACGGGCGAAACTTGATAGCGAGAGGAGCGCACCTTCCGATAACGGAGGAAACAGAACCCAGCCGGTATTAGCCAGAGTGGGGAATTCGCCTAGCCGATGAAACTCCCATATCTGAGCGACGCTCAGCTGATAGCGACTGGCGACACGTCCCAGCCAGCTTCCGAACGCCTCATCGGCGAAGGGGCGAGGCGAAACCGGCCACGGACGCAGGTCATTGGACCGCAACGCTGCTTACCTGTTCAAGATGATCGAGCCGTATTGCTTCGTCGCCGTTACGGATGGCGCATTCAGCGGCAGCGTTTAAGATTCGGGAGACTTCACCAGTGAGGCCGGAACTGGCAGCCAGGACGTATTGGGCGATGTCTCGCTGAGCGAGCCCGGACGGACAACGCAACGGTAGAATGCGCTCGAATGCGGACAGCAGCCTGCGAAAGGTTTCACTCTCACGCCAGCGCGGAATCTCGAACGGTGTGAAGCGGCTTGTTGATGCGCGCGCAAAACTGACCCACAGGGGGTGCGGACAAAATCTTGGACTACCTGGAGGTAGTCTGTGTACTCGTACGAAGACCGCATTCGAGCAGTTCAGCTTTATCTGAAGTTGGGCAAGCGTATCAAGGCGACAATCCGACGGCTGGGCTACCCGACAAAGAATTCTCTGAAGGCGTGGCATCGCGAATACGAACAGTGCCATGATTTGAGAACCGGCTATGTTCGTGCCGCGCCGAGGTATTCGGCCGAAGATAAACAGGTTGCCGTCGATTACTATCTGAGCCATGACCGATGTGCTGCTGCTACCTTGAAGGTTTTGGGCTACCCGAGTCGTGGGACATTTGCCAAATGGATCGAAGAACTGTGCCCGGAGATCGGAAAGCGTATTTTCGGCAGAGGGGCTGGCAGCGTACCGAAATCGTGCGAGGCCAGGCAGGCGGCGGTCATTGAACTGTGCACCAGAGATGAAAGCGCAAGTATGATTGCTCAGAGAGCGGGCGTGAGCAGGCCTCTGCTATACAACTGGAAGAACCAGCTACTTGGTCGGGAGGTTCCAGCATCCATGAAGCGTCCGAAGAAGCCAGCACCGAACCTTGAGCGTGCGGAGCTGGAGCAGCAGGTCGAATCGCTTCGACGTGACATCTGCAAGCTGGAGCTCGAGCGCGATATCCTCAAGAAGGCGAACGAACTGGTAAAAAAAGGGATGGGCATCGACCCGCATCTCCTGAGCAACCGGGAAAAAACGATGCTGGTTGATGCCCTGAAACAGACCTATCCGTTGCCAGAGCTGTTATCCGCCCTGATGCTTGCCCGCAGCTCCTACTTCTACCACCGTGCACGTCTGCTTGTCGCTGACAGGCATGCTGACGCGCGTCGCGTGATTGCAGACATCTTCGAATGTAATTACCGTTGTTATGGCTATCGTCGAATTCGGGCGGCGTTGAGCAGGCAGCAAGTATTTATCTCAGAAAAAGTCGTGCGACGTTTGATGCGACAGGAAGGCTTGGCCGCTGCCACAACCAGACGACGTCGCTATGGCTCCTATCGTGGAGAAATCACTCCCGCTCCGGCGAATCTCGTCAATCGTGATATCCGTGCAGCCGCCCCGAATCAGAAATGGCTCACGGACATCACCGAATTTCAAATCCCTGCCGGCAAGGTGTATCTGTCGCCGGTAATAGACTGCTTCGACGGACTCGTTGTGAGCTGGTCGATCGGCACGCGGCCCGATGCTGAACTTGTCAATGCCATGCTGGACTCTGCCATCGAGTCGGTAGCCGACAGCGATGATCGGCCAGTGGTCCACTCTGATCGCGGTGCTCACTATCGATGGCCGGGATGGCTATCCCGAATGCGCGATGCAAGACTTGTTCGCTCGATGTCACGCAAAGGATGTTCGCCGGACAACGCAGCGTGTGAGGGCTTCTTCGGGCGACTCAAGACGGAAATGTTCTATCTTCGTGATTGGCGAGCTACGACCGTTGATCAGTTTATCGAAGTCCTCGACTCCTATATCCGGTGGTACAACGCAACACGGATCAAGGTCTCGCTCGGCTCTCTTAGTCCGGTCGAGTACCGGCAATGTCTCGGAATCGCGGCATAAATGAGTCCAAGAATTTAGCCGCACCCCCACTGGCAGTCGGCTAATATTGGTCCGTCGACATCCGTGCGAGGATCGCAGGCAATCGCCGACGCACTAAAATTCTGGGCCTAAAATGGCCGCTCACAAATCTTTCAATTTAAAACCGTGATTTCATTCGACACCGGAAGTCATCGTTTCAATCTGCGGGCGGCCGCAGTAATATTTCAAGACGACTATGTCCTGCTGCATCAAGCCGAAGGTGACGACTTCTGGTGCCTTCCCGGGGGCCGAGTCGAGCCTGGAGAACATGCCGCACAGACTGTTATCCGCGAGATGGAAGAAGAGGTTGGCGCGTCGGTCCACATCGAGAAAACGCTCTGCATAGTTGAGAATTTCTTTGGTTATAACGGACGGCTGCACCATGAGATCGGTTTCTACATGTTCGCGCGCCTAGAGCCCGGATCGCCGTTGCTCGATCTAACGGCTTCGCATTATGGCTCGGAGGGGAACAAACGCCTTACCTTCACGTGGGTTCCTCGGCGAGGGCTGTCTGAGATAGATGTGCGGCCCGTATTTCTTCGTCAGCTGCTTCAAGCCGATTGCGCCGCCCTTGCACACGTGATCCAGCGTGAATCGCATTTTGAAGTCTCATACTGAGCGATGCTTCGCCCGGCAATTACGTCGAAGGAGGGACGGTTGATCCCGTCGTTAGTTCGAGTGCCGAGTTCGGCCATGCCCGGTCAATCGACAGGATTGCTCGATTGGATGACCGCCTTAAAGCGCCGGCATCGACCGCACATTCTGCTTAACTCAACGCAAAGCTTCTTCTGCCATCTAGCCTGGACGTCCGCCCGTAAATGCGCCTAGTCGACATACCAAGATGGGGATTGATAATTGGCGGGGCGGCTGTCATGTTTATCGGACAGATAGCGCTTATCCTTGTTGGATTTTGGGCTTGGGGACCTTCGCCTGGGCATGCAAAGCCGTTCGCGAACCACTCGTTTGCGTTTCAGCTACTTGTAACTGTCGTTGCCATGCCGTTCGTCGAGACGTTAATTGGGCAATGGCTTCCGATCCGCCTGGTAAGCGGAGTTCTTCGTCAACCGTTTTGGCTTGGTGGGCTTGCTTCAGCCATCGCATTTACCTGCCTGCATGGGTACACCGATCGCGCCGTCCTTAGCATCTTCTTGGGCGCGACGGTGCTCGCCGCCGTGTTCGTCATAGAAGCTCAGAGACTTGGCCGCCCAGTACTCAGTACTTACGTCACTCATGCACTGGCGAACGCCCTCGTGATCATGCTGCGACTCATTTAGCACGGTCAAGATTTGGCACGCGAGGCGCGAATGATTTTAATTGACAACGTTCGCGATGCCGAATGAAGTGTTTGCTCCAGCCAATCGAACGGCCGCTCACAGGATTGCCCAATGTCCCATTAGGGTCGACCCGTGCCGGTCGCTCGCGCCGCAACGCCATCTGAAAAGTCGGGCGGATATGATGACAGCTCGATCCGCAAACCCGCTCACGGACCTCGGATAGCAACGCACTCCAACAAGGCGTCCGGTGTCTGCGATCTGCAACCTCGCGCCCGGGGGAAAGCACTGCCATAGACATCCTTCGACCAGACGCGAACTGATGCCGGCACCACGGATCGAAACCTGGCCTGGCAGTTCGCGTTTTTCAGCCCGCCGTTGTAACAGCGAGACGCAGGCAAGAACGACACACATCATGCGGAGACTGCGCGTGCGCAATCGTTCGTGCAGAATCCAGACCGACCGCGTATGAGCCACGCAGCGCGCTGCAAAAGCGGCAACCCCGCCGGAGCGCGCGACTTTCGCCGAAGACAAACTAATCTCGCGCGGTACAGTTTTCAGACGATCGCTGTTGGCCCGCAAAATACATTTGGTTCATCCCTGCGTAGAAGCGGGACTCGAGGGCCCCACCGAGCGATCATGATCAGCGAAGCGGAGCAATGCCCTCGGCCACGCCAGCCGGCATACAGATGTGCTTGATTTCGGTGAAGTCGGCGAGCGCATCGTGACCATGGAGGCGCCCAAGCCCGCTTTGCCGGTATCCGCCGGTTTCCGCCTCCGCAAACAGCTTGTTGTGATCGTTGATCCAGACCGTTCCGTTACGCAGCGCCCGTGCCATGCGAAAGGCGCGCGGACCGTCGTGAGTCCAGACGCTGGCTGACAGGCCGAATACGCTATCGTTGGCCCTCGCGAGGGCTTCCTGGTCGCTTTCGAAGACTTCGAGCGTGACGAACGGCCCGAAGATTTCGTCCTGACAAAAGAACGCCTTCGGATCGCCGTGCTCCACGAGCGTCGGCGAAAGAAACGCATGGCCCGAGCGGCCGCCGCGCAGCAATACGCGATCACTCATATCGCATGCCCGTTCGATGGTCCGCTCGACCGCATCGCGCGTCGGGGCATCGATGAGCGCGCCGATATCCGTCGCCGGATCGATACCCGGTCCGACCTTCAGCGCCGCCAGCGCGCCCGCGAGGTTCTCGCGCATTTCCTGCGCACGCGACGCATGCACCAGCACGCGCCGCGCCGCCGTGCACTGCTGGCCGGAGATGATGGTCGCGGCGCGCGCAAGGCGTGGCGCGACGGCGGCAATGTCGGCATCGTCGAAAACGACGCAGCATGACTTGCCGCCCAGTTCCAGCGACAGCTTTTTCATGCTGTCCGCCGCCGCCGCCATGATCTTCTTGCCCGTCGCGGTCGAGCCGGTGAAGCTCACTACGTCCACGCCGTGTGAATCCGCAAGCCGCTGACTGGCGGCGTGCCCTTGTTCGTGTACGAGATTCACCGCGCCCTTCGGCAGCGCGGTGTGTTCGAGGCAGCGCAGCATCGCGGCAGTGACGAGCGAGGTCTGCGCGGCAGGCTTCACGACCGCCGTGCAACCCGCCGCGAGCGCGGGCGCGAGCGAACGCACGAGCAACACCGCCGGCGCGTTCCACGGCACGATGATGGCGGCCACGCCAGCGGCTTCGCGCAGCATCGTCGAAATGACGCCCGGCTCCGGTTCGAGCACGTGCCCCGCGATATGCCGCGCGAGCCCGGCGTAATAGCGCACTTCGGAGATGGCGCCCGCGATCTCGCCGCGCGATTGCCCGATCGCCTTGCCGTTTTCGCGCGTGAGCAGCGTGGCGAGCGATTCGCGCTGCTGTTCGAGCGCGACGGCCCATGCAAGCAGTACGTCCTGACGCAGACGCGCGTCCTGCGCCCAGGTCGTGCGGTCGAACACGTGGCGCGCGGCGGCGATAGCGGCGTCGGCTTCGTGCGCGCCGCCGTCGGCGTACTGGCCGAGGGCGTCGCCCGTCGCGGGATCGATGCTGTCGAGCGTCGGCGTGCCGGTCCATTCGCCGCCGATCCAGTGCAATGCGTTCATGCTGATGTTTCCTTGAGTGATGATTTCGATTCGGATGACGAAGTGCTCGACGCTTGATGCAGCTCGTCGCCGATGATCGCAATGAGCGCCTCCGCTGCCGCGCTCAACGGCCTGCGCGGATGGCTGACACAGACGATATGGCGCACGATGCGCGGCGCGAGGATAGGGTACGCGCGCAAGGTTCCATGCCGCGCGGCACGCTCCACGACGATGCGCGGAAGAATCGTCGCAAAGCGCGTGTGCTCGACGAGCTTGAGAATGGTGGAAAGCACGTCGATCTCGAAGCGTGGTGCGAGCAGCACGTCTTCATGCTGCGCGGCGCTGTCGAGCACGCCGCGCAATCCGTGGCGCTTGGTCGGCAATACGAGTTCGAGTTCGGGCAACTGTGCCAGTTCGATCGTGTGCGGCAAGTCCGGACCGTGCGCGGCGCTCGTCGCGAGCACCATCTCCTCGTCGAGCAGCGCACGCGAATCCAGCGAAAGGCGTGCGCGTGGCTTGTTGATGATCGCGGCATCCAGCTGACCGCCCGCCACCCAGTCGATGAACGTCGCGCTGTAGCCATCGGCGACGGTGACTTCGACATCGGGATAGCGCGCGTGAAAACGCGCGAGCGAGTCCGCGAGCACGCTCTCCGTCACCGATGCGATCAGCCCAATGCCCACATGCCCCGTCATGACTTCATCGCGCTGGACGAGTTGTTGGCGCGCGTGCGCGAGGTCCCGCATGATCGGCAGAAAGAGTCGATACATGAGCCGCCCCGCCGCGGTCGGCGCCATGCCGTGCGCGCCGCGCTCGAAGAGTTGCTGATGCAGTTCGTCTTCCAGCTTCGCGATCTGCATGCTCAACGCCGGCTGCACGATGTTCAGCCGCTTGGCCGCACGCGTGACCGAACCGTCTTCGAAGAGCGCGATGAAGTACTGGATTTGCTTGAGGTCCATTCGATCCCTTCGGCATCAGCGACGCTAATACCTTCTGCGTCCATTATCACGACGTAGCAATCGCTCATTAACGCAGTTCTGTGCGAAACGCCTGCGCCAGCTGCGTGCGTAAAGGAGCTATTGATACGCAACTGTAAGAACGCTGTCATCGGGGCTAACACGGATATAAGAGCCGATGATCCGCCGCATCAAAAAACAGTATTAGAACTTATGGAGCGATCTCGCTACGCTTCAACCGTACCTTGCTGCGGCGTCCTGGCCGCATCGACAGGCGACGAGCAGGCAACAGCTGGAGGCACGATGAACACACGCGATGCCGCACCGCACGGCACTTCCTCATTGCAGTGGGCTCGCCCGGAATCGGACGCGGGTTCCCTCTCGCTGCGCGACTGGCTTGCGTATCTCGCGAAGACCGGACGGGTCGCGGCGATCGACAAGCCGGTGGCGCTCGAACACGAACTGGCGGCCATTGCGAAGCGGCTCGACGGCTCGAAAGCCGCGTTTTTCACGCGTCCGGGCGGACATGCGATCCCGGTCGTAAGCGGCTTCATGGCGAAGCGCGCGTGGATCGCCGAAGCAATGGGTGTGGAAGAAGCCGGGCTGCTCGCGCGATTTTCCGCTGCCGCCGCCGCGCCGCTCGCCTCGAAGGTCGTCGCGCGCGATGACGCGCCGTGCCAGCAAGTAGTGCATACGAACGGCATCAACCTGCATGCGCTCCTGCCCATTCCCACGCACAGCGAGCACGACAACGGCCCGTACATCACGGCGGGTCTCGTGATCGCCCGCAATCCGCGCACCGGCGTGCAGAACGTCTCCATCAACCGGATCCAGGTGCATGGCCCCGACCGCATGGCGATTCTGCTGCTGCCGCGCCATCTGTATGCGTTCCAGCGCGCAGCCGAAGAAGCGGGCGATGCACTCGACGTGGCCGTGGCCATCGGCGTCGATCCGCTGACGATGCTCGCGTCGCAGGCCATCACGCCGATCGATCACGACGAACTGGAGATCGCGGGCGCGCTGCACGGTGCACCGCTGCCGGTCGTGCCATGCGTGACGAACGGCGTGCATGTGCCGGCGTTTGCCGAGATCGTCATCGAAGGCCGCATTTTGCCGAACGTGCGCGAGCCGGAAGGCCCGTTCGGCGAGTTCCCGAAGTACTACAGCGCGAAGGAAGCACGCGAAGTCATCGAAGTCACGGCGCTCACGCATCGGCGCGACCCGATTTTTCATACCATCGTGCCGGCCGAGATGGAGCACCTGCTGCTCGGTGCGATTCCGCGCGAAGCCACGCTGCTCGCGCATCTGCAACGCAGCCATCCGGCGGTTACGGACGTGCATCTGTCGGTGGGCGGCGTGTGCCGCTATCACCTGTGGGTGCAGTTCGACAAGAAGCGCGAAGGCGAGGCGAAGAACGTGATTCTGTGCGCGTTCGGCGCGCACTACGACATCAAGCAGGTCGTCGTGGTCGATTCCGACGTGAACGTGCACGATCCCACCGAGATCGAATGGGCGATCGCTACGCGCTTCCAGGCCGACCGCGACCTCGTGGTGGTGGCGGGCGCGCAAGGGTCGCCGCTCGATCCCTCGACAACGGTCGGCCTTCCGGAAGACGCGCCCGCGCATCTGCAAGGCGTGAGCGCGAAGATGGGTCTCGACGCCACGCGCCCGGTCGTCTATCCGGCGCACGTCTTCACGCGCGTGCGCATTCCGGGACAAGACACGGTCGATCTCGACGCGCTCGTCGCCGGCGACGACAGCGCACTGAACGCCTACCTCACACGCGATGATGGCTGAACGAAAGAAGCGCATCGTCGTCGGCATCTCGGGCGCGAGCGGCGCGGCGATCGGCGTGCGGCTGCTCGCCGCGCTGCGCCGGCTCGGCACGCACGAGACGCATCTGATCGTCTCGGCGTCTGGTGCGGTCACGGCGGCGCAGGAACTCGGCCTCACGCGCGGCGACCTCGACACGCTCGCCGATATCGTGCACAACGTGCGGGACATCGGCGCGGCGGTGGCGAGCGGTTCGTTCCTGAGCGACGGCATGGTGATCGCGCCCTGTTCGATGAAGACGCTCGCCGGCGTTGCAATCGGCTTCGCGGACAACCTGCTGACCCGCGCCGCCGACGTGATGCTCAAGGAGCGCCGCCGCCTCGTGCTGGTTGCGCGCGAGACGCCGCTCAACCTCGCGCATCTGCGCAACATGACGCTCGCGACCGAAATGGGCGCGATCGTGATGCCGCCGGTTCCCGCGTTCTACGCGCATCCGAAGACCATCGACGATGTGGTCGATCACACGGTCGGGCGCATCCTGGATTTGTTCGGCATCGAGCACGGCGAGATTGCGCGCCGCTGGAACGGTCTCGCCGATGAGTTCGGCAGCCGCGCCGGGACCGAGACCGACCGAGACCAGGGAGTGACGCCATGAACCAGCGCGAGACCGGCTTCGCCGATACCGGCGCGCGCGTCGCCGACCACGCCGCCGCCGCGCCTGAGCGCCACGTCGGCCGTCCGATGCCGCGCGTCGAAGACCCCGCGATCCTGACCGGCCGTGGCCGCTACGGCGACGACCTCGCCGTGAAGCCCGGCACGTTGCAGGCCGCGATTCTGCGCTCGCCGCATGCACATGCGGATCTCGTGTCCATCGACATCGAAGCTGCGTCGAAGCTGCACGGCGTGCGCGCGATTCTGACGCGCAAGGACTTGCGTCCGTGGTCGCGGCCGTTCGTCGTCGGCGTGAAGTCGCCGATGGAGCAGTGGGCGCTCGCGATGGACCGCGTGCGTTATGTCGGCGAGCCGGTCGCGGTCGTGATGGCGGAGTCGCGCGCCATCGCCGAAGACGCGCTCGATCTCATCAAGGTCGATTACGCGCTGCGCGATCCGGTCACGTCCATCGAGCAGGCGGTGGCGGACGAATCGCCGGTGCTGCACGAGCGCGTGGGCACCAACGTGATCAGCGACCGGCATTTCAGCTATGGCGATCCGCAAGCCGCGTTCGAACGCGCGCCGCATCGGGTGAAACTCGTCGCGCACTATCCGCGCAATACGTGTGCGCCGATCGAATGCGGCGTGGTGATCGCCGAATATCTGTCGGGCGGCGAGGGCTACGACGTCACCTCGAATTTCATGGGACCGTTCTCGCTGCATGCCGTCATGGCCATGGCGCTCAACGTCCCCGCGAACCGTCTGCGGCACAAGGCGCCGCGCGATTCGGGCGGCAGCTTCGGCGTGAAGCAGGCGGTGTTTCCGTACGTCGTGCTGATGTGCCTCGCATCGCGCAAGGCCGGCGCGCCGGTGAAATGGGTCGAGGACCGGCTCGAACACCTGAGCGCGGCGACCTCCGCGACCGCGCGCCTCTCTACGATCGAGGCGGCAGTGGAAAGCGATGGGCGCATCGCCGCGCTGTCATACGATCAGCTGGAGGACGTCGGCGGCTACGTGCGCGCGCCCGAACCCGCAACTTTCTACCGGATGCACGGCTGCCTCACAGGCGCCTATGCCATTCCGAATCTCGCCGTGCGCAACCGCGTCGTGTTGACCAACAAGACGCCGACCGGCCTCGTGCGCGGCTTTGGCGGACCGCAAGTGTATTTCGCGCTGGAGCGGCTGATTCAGCGCATCGCCATCGAACTCAAGCTCGATGTGCTCGACGTGTACCGCCGCAACTTCGTTCCCGCCGATGCGTTTCCGTACCGCGCGGCCGCCGGCGCGCTGCTCGATTCGGGCAACTATCAGGAGGCGCTGCGTCTTTCGATGGCGCAAGGCGGCTACGAAGCGCTCGTCGCCCGGCGCGACGCCGCGCGCAAGGAAGGGCGCCTTTATGGCATCGGCTTCGCGGCGATCGTCGAGCCATCCGTGTCGAACATGGGCTATATCACGACCGTGATGCCGCCCGACGCGCGGAAGAAGGCCGGTCCGAAGAACGGTGCGATCGCGAGTGCGACCGTGAGCGTGGATCTGCTGGGCGGCGTGATCGTTACGATTGCCTCGACGCCCGCGGGCCAGGGCCACATGACCGTGTGCGCGCAAGTCGTCGCCGATGTGCTCGGACTCGACCCGCAGGACATCGTCGTGAACGTGGAATTCGACACGCACAAGGACGCGTGGTCCGTCGCGGCGGGCAACTATTCGAGCCGCTTCGCGGGTGCGGTGGCGGGCACTGTGCATCTGGCCGCGACGCGCGTGCGGGACAAGCTCGCGCGCATTCTCGCGAAGCAGTTCGGGTGCGCCGCCGCCGACGTTTGTTTCGAGCATGCACGTATCTTCCCGAAAGATGCCGAGGACCGCGCTCTGCCGTTTGCGCGCGCGGCGAGCAACGCGCCGCACTGGGCGCCCGCGCTTCTGCCCGAGGGCGAAAAGCCGGGCTTGCGCGAGACCGTCTTCTGGTCGCCGCCGCACATGGACGCGCCGGATGAGCAGGACCGGATCAACACGTCGGCGGCGTATGGCTTCGCGTTCGACATGTGCGCCGTCGAAGTGGACCGTGCGACGGGACGCGTGCGCATCGACCGCTACGTGACCGCGCACGACGCCGGCACGATCCTGAATCCCGCGCTCGCCGACGGCCAGATTCGCGGCGCGTTCGCGCAAGGGCTGGGCGCGGCGCTGATGGAAGAGTTCCGCTATGGCGCGGACGGCAGCTTCCAGTCCGGCACGCTCGCCGACTATCTGATGCCGACGACCTGCGAAGTGCCCGATCCGGTGATCGTGCATCTGCAAACGCCGTCGCCGTTCACGCCGCTCGGCGCGAAAGGTCTCGGCGAAGGCAACAACATGAGCACGCCTGCGTGCATCGCGAATGCGGTGGCGGACGCGCTCGGAGTCGACGACATCTGTCTGCCGCTCACGCCGCAGAAGGTGATGGCGCTGATCGGCATCGACGATCCCGAACCTTCGCGGCCCGAGTATCGCGCCGCTGCCACGAAGCCCGCAGCGGCGGGCGGCGGCAAGGCGTTGACGGCGCAGGGCACGGTCGATTTGCCCGCGACGCCCGAAGCGGTGTTCGCCGTGCTGCTCGACCCGAAGGCGCTCGCCAACGTCATTCCAGGCTGTCACGCGCTGGACGAGACCGCGCCGAACCAGTATCGCGCGGACGTGACGGTGGGCGTCGGCATGATCAAGGCACGCTTCGAGGCGCATATCGGCTTGTCCGAGATCGACGCGCCGCGACGGCTGCGTCTCGCGGGCGCGGGCATGTCCCCGCTCGGCAGCGCGCGGGGCAGTGGTCTCGTCGAACTGACGCCGCAGGGCAATGGCACGCGCCTCACGTACGACTACGAAGCGCAGGTTTCGGGCAAGGTCGCGGCGGTCGGCGGACGCATGCTCGAAGGCGCGGCGAAGGTGGTGCTCAGGCAATTGTTCGAATCGCTCGGCCGGCAGGCGGCGGGCAAGCCGGTTGTGCAGCGCAGGTCGTGGATCGCGCGGCTCTTCGGCCGTTTCGGGAGGCGAGCATGAAGCCCGCGCCGTTCGACTATCTGCGCGCGATGACGACGCAGGACGCGCTCGCCGCGCTCGCGGAAAACGGCGAGGACGCCCGCGTGCTGGCAGGCGGGCAGTCGCTGATGGCCGTGCTCAACATGCGGCTCGCGCAGCCGCGCGTGCTGGTCGATATCTCGCGCACCGCCGAGCTGGACGCGGTGCGCGTCGACGACCGCGCAGGGCATCTCGTCGTGAGCGCGGCGGCGACGCAGGGCAGCGTCGAATGGCGCCGCTCGTTGCGCGACGAAGTGCCCCTGCTCGCGATGGCGTTCCCGAACATCTCGCATTTTCAGATTCGCAATCGCGGGACGGTGTGCGGTTCCATCGCGCATGCCGATCCGAGCGCGGAACTGCCGCTCGTGCTGACCGCGCTCGGCGGCGACGTCATGCTGCGCTCGAAAAAGAAGCGCCGCACGCTCGCGGCGCAGGACTTCTTCCAGGGAATGCTGATGACGGCGCGCGAGCCGGACGAACTGGTGGAAGCCGTGCGCTTTCCGCTGAAAAAGCCCGGCGAGCGTTACGCGTTCGCGGAGTTCTCGGCGCGGCACGGCGATTTCGCGGTGGTCGCGTGCGCGACGGTCGTGACGGACGACGCGATCCGCATCGCGGTGGGCGGCGTCGCGGACCGGCCGGTTGCCGAGACCTGGCCGCGTCTGACGGGCGACGACTTGCGGGGCGCATTGAACGACCTGAGCTGGAAACTAAACGCGCAGGACGACGCGCACATCAGCGCGAAATATCGCCGGAATCTGGTCCGGCAATTGGGATGGCGCGTAATCGAGGAGGCGAAGTGAGCAACACGGCGGACAACCTCATGCGGCACGGCGAGCAGCAGCGCATCATGCTGACGCTCAACGGCCATGAACGCAGCGGCTATGGCGAGCCGCGCGAACTACTGTCGGATTTTATCCGCAACGAACTGGGCGCGACGGGCACGCACGTCGGCTGCGAGCACGGCGTCTGCGGCGCATGTACCGTACACGTGGATGGCGTCGCGGCGCGCTCGTGCCTGATGCTCGCGGTGCAGGCGCACGGAAGGCGCATCGATACCGTCGAAGGTCTCGCGCCGCAGCAGACGCTCGGCGACCTGCAGCAGGCGTTCCAGCGTCATCATGCGCTGCAGTGCGGCTTTTGCACGGCGGGCATCCTGATGTCGTGCGCGGACTATCTGCAACGCGTCCCGAATCCGAGCGAGGAACAGGTGCGCGAGATGCTCTCGGGTCATATCTGCCGCTGTACGGGCTATACGCCGATCGTCGCGGCCGTGCTCGACGTCGCCGCGCGCCGTCAGGCGGCGGCAGGCGCGAAGGAGGCCGAACATGCTTGATCTCGGCCGCACTTTCCTGCAAAGCGTCGAGCGCAGCCCGGACGCGCTCGCGCTCGTCGACGGCGACCTGCAACTGACGTATGCGGCGTGGCATCGCGTGATTCTGAATGTCGCCGATGCGCTGCGCACGCTCGGCCTGCAACGCGGCGACCGGCTGCTCGTCGTCCTGCAGAACCGCTGGGAAATGGCGACGCTGCATTGGGCGGCGCAGTTCGCGGGCATCGTGATCGTGCCACTAAACTGGCGCGCGAAGCTGGAGGAAGTCGAATACTGCGTGACCGATGCCGGCGTGAAGGCCATCGTCTACGAACCAGTTTGCGCGGATGCCGTGATGCAGAGCGCGTCGGCGCAAAACCTGCCGCGCGTCGCACTCGACGATGCACCCGGCGGCACGGCGACGTTCGACGTACTGACTGCGGAACGCGCGCAGGAAGGCAGCGGCGAGACGACTCACGCCACCGCCGACGACATCTCGCTCATCCTCTATACGTCCGGCACCACCGGCAAGCCGAAGGGCGTGCCGCGCCGTCACCGGCACGAACGCGCGGGCGCGCTCGCGCACGTCGCGCAGAACCTGTACCGGCGCGGCGAACGCACGCTCGGCGTGATGCCGCTCTATCACACGATGGGCGTGCGCTCGCTGCTTTCGATGGCGCTCGTGGATGGCGTCTTCGTGTGCGTGCGCCGCTGGAACGCGAAGCTCGCGCTCGAATCCATCGCAAGACACCGGCTGACGTGCCTGTATCTCGTGCCCACGCTCTATCACGATCTGTTCGCCGACAGCGGGTTTGCGAGCACGGACACATCCTCGGTCAGAAAGCTCGGCTTCGCGGGCGCCCCGATGAACGACGGCCTGCTCAAACGCCTGTCGGCCGCATTCGAGCCGGAGCTGTTCGTCAATCACTACGGCTCGTCCGAGGTGTACACGTTCAGCATCGACCAGGACGCAACGAGAAAGCCGGGCAGCGCGGGGCGCGCGGGCATCAACACGCGGCTGCGCGTGGTGACGCTCGACGCGGTCTCGCCCGGCGAAACCGCCGCCGCCGGCGAGGAAGGCCAGATCATTGCGGACCTGCTCGGCGACGAAGCGTTCGAAGGCTACTGGAACCGTCCCGACGCGAACGCGAAGTCCCTGCGCGGCGGCTGGTACTTCACCGGCGACACCGGCTACTTCGACGCCGACGGCGATCTCTACGTGACGGGTCGCGTGGACGACATGATCATCAGCGGCGGCGAGAACATTTCGCCGGTCGATATCGAGTCGGTGCTCTCGCTGCATCCGGCCGTCGATGAAGTCGCGGTCGCGGGCGTCAAGGACGAGCGTTGGGGCCAGCGTGTGGTCGCGTTCATCAAGCGGCACGAATACGTCGATGCCGAAGGTCTCGACGCCTGGTGCCGCCAGTCCAACCTCGTCAACTTCAAGCGCCCGCGCGACTACGTGTTCGTCGATGACATTCCGAAGTCGCCGGTCGGAAAAATCCTGCGCCGCAAGCTCTCGGCGGGCGAATATGCGCCCGACAGCCAGGCAACGCCCGCGCAACCTGCAGAAACCACGAAGGAGTAACCCGACATGACCGACCTGAACCACCGCGCCCAGACGCTGCTGCAAGACCTCGACGGCTTCTCGGTCGAGATCGACGCCGAGCGCGAGCGCGCCGACATCATCCTGCACCGCCCGCCATTCAACGTCATTTCGATGCACGCCCGCGACCAGTTGCTCGCCGCCTTCGAAGCACTCGACGACGACGAACGGGTGCGCGTGATCGTCGTGCGCGCGAAAGGCGAGCACTTTTCGAGCGGCGGCGACATCAAGGGCTTTCTGGAGGCGTCGCCGGAACACGTGTCGAAGCTCGCGTGGAATATCGCGGCGCCCGCGCGCTGCTCGAAGCCGGTGATCGCGGCCAATCGCGGCTTCTGTTTCGGCGTGGGCTTCGAGCTGTCGCTCGCGTGCGACTTCCGCATCGTCACGGACACGACTTTCTACGCGCTGCCCGAACAGAAGCTCGGCCAGATTCCCGGCTCGGGCGGCTCGGCGCGCTTGCAGGCGATGGTCGGCATCGGCAGGACCAAGGACATCGTGATGCGCTCGCGCCGGATTCCCGGCAAGCAGGCGTACGAGTGGGGCATCGCCGTGGACTGCGTGCCGGACGCCGGACTGGAAGCCGCGACGGACGCGCTCGTCGACGAACTGCGCGCGTTCTCGCCGCTCGCCCAGCGCACCGCGAAGAAGCTCCTGAACGACTCGGAAGACGCGCCGCTTTCCATCGCCATCGAACTGGAAGGACATTGCTACAGCCGCCTGCGCTCGTCGGACGATTTCCGCGAAGGCGTCGAAGCGTTCCACGGCAAGCGCAAGCCGCAGTTCCGCGGGTTCTGACAACGCAGAACAAAGGGAGATGACATGGAACGCTTCGATTACGTGATCGTGGGCGGCGGTTCGGCGGGATGCGTGCTCGCGCATCGGCTGTCGGCGTTGCCGTCGCTGCGCGTCGCGCTGATCGAGGCGGGCGCGGACACGCCGCCGGGCGCGGTGCCGGAAGCCATTCTCGACAGCTATCCGATGCCGGTTTTCTGCGGCGACACGTACATCTGGCCAGACCTCAAAGCGAAGGCCACGACAAGCGCCGCGCCGCGCGTGTACGAGCAGGGACGCGTGATGGGCGGCGGGTCGAGCATCAACGTGCAGTCGGCCAATCGCGGATTGCCGCGCGACTACGACGACTGGGCCGCGACGGGCGCCGACGGCTGGGCGTGGCGCGACGTGCTGCCGTACTTTCGCAAGCTGGAACGCGACCTCGACTTTCCCGGCGGCGAACTGCACGGCGCTCATGGCCCGGTGCCGATCCGCCGCATCATGCCGAAGGACTGGCCGGCGTTCTGCCATGCGTTCGCGAAGGGCTTGCGCGCGCAGGGCGTGGCCGAACTGCAGGACCAGAACGGCGAGTTCGGCAACGGTTTCTTTCCCGGCACGTTCTCGAATCAGGACGACAAGCGCGTGTCCACGGCCATCGCCTATCTCGACGAAGCCACGCGCAAGCGCCCCAATCTCACGGTGTATTCGAAGCTGCGCGTCGAGCAGATTCTCATGGGAGGCGCGGCGGCGCGCGGCGTGATCGCGGTGGCCGAAAACGGCGAGCGCGTGTGCTTCGATGCGGCCGAAGTGGTCTTGAGCGCGGGCGCGCTGCAATCGCCCGCGCTGCTCATGCGCGCCGGTATCGGCGATGCGCGCGAACTGGCGGCGCTCGGCATCGCGTGCGCGGTCGATCTGCCGGGCGTCGGACGCAATCTGCAGGATCATCCGTCGCTCACGTTCTGTCATTTCCTTGAGCCGCGCTTTCGCATGCCGCTCACGCGCCGCCGCGCGAGCATGATGGCCGCACGCCTGAGTTCGGGCGTCGCGGGCTGCGACGAGTCGGACCTCTATCTGTCGAGCGCAACACGCGCCGCATGGCATGAACTCGGCAACCGGCTCGGGCTGTTCTTTCTGTGGTGCAACCGGCCGTATTCGCGCGGCCGTGTGCAGCTCGTTTCCGCCGATGCCGCCGCCGCGCCGCGCGTCGATCTCAATCTGCTCGACGACGAGCGCGATCTGCAGCGGCTCGCAGCGGGCGTGCGAATGCTGGCGCGCATCGTCGATGCGTCGGGGCTCGGCCGCGATGGACGCAATTTCTTCCCGGCGGCGTTCTCGCCGCGCGTGAAGGCATTGAGCCGGGTCGGCGAAGGCAACGCGCTTCTGACGTCCGCGCTCGGCATGCTGCTCGACACACCCGCGCCGATGCGCCGGTTCCTGATCGAACGCTTCTTTACGCGCGGCCTGAAGATGGGCGCGCTGCTCGCCGATGACCGTGCACTCGCCGAGTTCATCCGCGCGAACGTGTTCGGCGTGTGGCACGCGAGTGGCACTTGCCGGATGGGCGGCGCGAACGACCGCGATGCCGTCACCGACACCGAAGGGCGCGTGCATGGCACGCGAGGCCTGCGCGTGGTCGATGCATCGCTGATGCCGAAGCTGCCATCGGCCAATACGAACATACCGACCATCATGATCGCCGAGAAGATCGCCGACGCGATGGTCGCGGCGCGGCGCGCGAGCGTCGACCGGAGCGTGTCGGGCCGCCCGCCGCTCGCCGCCGCCCACTGAAGTTTCTTTCAACCTCGACAAGAGCACGCAAAAGATAAGCGTGCCTGCGACACAGGGCCGATCGAAAGACAGCCCGGTGACAAACTAGGAGATACACATGTCCGTAGCTGCACAAGACGGGGCCGCCGCGCTTCCGGTGAATCAGCGGCAGATCATGGGCGCGGTGCTGGCATCGTGCATGGGCTGGGCGCTCGATCTGTTCGACCTCTTCGTGTTGTTGTACGTGGCGCCGGTGGTCGGGCGTCTGTTCTTCCCGTCCGAGCACGCGATGCTGTCGCTCGCGGCGGTCTATGCGTCGTTCGCGGTGACGCTGCTGATGCGTCCGCTCGGCTCCGCGCTCTTCGGCTCCTATGCCGACCGGCACGGCCGCAAGGGCGCGATGATTTTCGCGGTCGTCGGCGTCGGCATTTCGACGGCGGCGTTCGGCGTGCTGCCGACGGTTGCGCAGGCGGGTCTCGTCGCGCCGATTCTGTTCCTGCTGCTGCGTCTGGTGCAGGGCGTGTTCGTCGGCGGCGTGGTGGCATCGACGCATACGATCGGCACCGAGTCCGTCGCGCCGAAGTATCGCGGCGCGGTGTCCGGGCTGATCGGCGGCGGCGGAGCGGGCCTCGGCGCATTGCTTGCGTCGCTCATGTATCTCGCGATGTCGTCGATCTTTCCCGGCAATCTCTTCGATGTCTGGGGCTGGCGCTGCATGTTCTTCACCGGCATCGTGAGTTCGGTGCTCGGCCTGTTCGTGTTCAACAGCCTCGAAGAATCGCCGCTCTGGAAGAAGCTCGCCGCCGAGAAAGCCGCCAAAGCCGCCAAAGCCGCGACGCAGAGCAAGACCGCGCCGGTCGAAGTCGTGCGCTCGCCCATTCGGACGCTGTTTTCGCGTGACTATCGCGGCGTGCTGCTGGTGAATCTGCTGCTCACCATCGGCGGCGGCAGCGGCTACTACCTCACGTCGGGCTATCTGCCGACCTTCCTCAAGGTCGTAAGCCATGCGCCCAACGGCGCGGCCGCCGCGATCCTGATGATCTGCAGCGTCACGGTGGTGATCGCGTCGGTGGCGGCGGGGCATCTGAGCACGTTCATCGGGCGCAAGAGCGCGTTCGTGTGGATCGGCATGATCCGCCTGATCGCGCTGCCCGGGCTGTTTCTGCTGCTGCCGACGGCGCAGAGCTTCACGATGATCGGCGTGTACGCGGTTCTCCTTTCCGCGCTTGGCAGCGCGGGCTACGCGCCGATCCTGATCTTCCTGAACGAGCGGTTCCCGACTGCGATCCGCGCGACCGGCACGGGTCTTTCATGGAACATCGGCTTCGCCATCGGCGGGATGATGCCGACCTTCGTCTCGCTCGTTGCCAAGGACGCCAGCCAGTTGCCGTCGACGCTCGCCATCTTCGTCGGCGCGATCAGCGTGATCTTCCTCGTGGGTGCGTTCGTCGTGCCCGAGACGCTCGGCAAGCTCGACAACGGCGCGGCGCGCAATCCGTCCTGAAGCGCGCAGTCAACACCGGGCGCGCGACGATCGCGCCCGCATCGTCCGATATCGAAGACAGGAGACACTTATCATGAAATATGACGAGGACGTTCGCACGCGATCCCACAAGTTCCGCGACGAGTATGTTGGCGCGACGCCGTGGTGGTATCGCGGAGAGATGCATTTGGGTTTTACGCTCGTGTTCACGACGGCGGTGATCCTGTATTGCGCCGCGCAGCTTCACGTCCCGACGTTCGCGGAATGGCTCGCGGTCGTGCCGCTCTTCTTGTTCGGCAACTGGGCGGAATGGGCCGCGCACCGGTACGTGCTGCATCGGCCGACGAAATACTTCAGCATGATCTACAAGCGTCACTGCGCGGTGCATCATCGCTTCTTCACGCATGTGACGCTGGAGTACAAGGGACACAAGCACTGGCGGGCGCTGCTGTTTCCGCCGTTCGCGCCGGTCGCGTTCGTGCTTGCCGCCGCGCCGCTCGCATTGCTGATCGGCCTGGTGTTTTCGCGCAACGCCGGCTATATCGCGCTGCTGACGATGGCCGCGTATTACCTGATGTACGAAGGGCTGCACACGCTTTCGCACGTGACGGACAGTCCGTTTCTCGACCGCGTGCCGTTCGTCAATACCGTGCGCCGCCTGCATGTGACGCATCACGATCCCGAACAGATGGCGACGCAGAACTTCAATCTCACCTTCCCGATCTGCGACACGCTTTTCGGCACGCGCAGCGATGCGCCGCGCACCGTGCGCGAGCCGACGACCCCGCGCGGCGGCTGAACGGTATCGCTTCGTTATGGGGATCCAGCCGGCGCGCCCGTCGTCACGCGCCGTATTTCTTCGGTGATGATCGCAATGAGCGCCTGCGCCGCCGGCCCGATGGGCCGCTTCGGATGCGTGACCTGGATGATGTGACGCACGATAGGAGGCGAGCCGATCGTGCGGGCGCGAAGCAGCCTTTCGTCCACCTTCGACTGCACGACGACCCGCGGCAGGATCGTCGCAATGTGGCTGTGCTCTACGAACTGCACGATCGTGCTGAGAAGATCGATCTCGAACTTCGGCTTGATGACCACATCAGCCGCCATTAGCGCGGCGTCGAGCGCACCGCGCAGGCCGTTGCGCCGCGTCGGCAGCACCAGTTCGATCTCGGCGAGCGCGACAACGTCGATCGTCTCCGGCAAATCCGGCCCGTGCGCCGCGCTCGTTACGAGAACCATTTCCTCCACCAGCAAAGGCTCCACGTCAAGCGTGAGCCTTCCGCGCGGCTTGTTGATGATGGCCGCATCGAGCCGGCCGGACTCCACGGCGTCGATGAGTTGCGCGCTGAAGCCGTCCGCGACCGATACTTCCACCTGCGGAAAGAGCGCGTCGAACCGCACGAGCGATTCCGGCAGCACGCTTTGCGCTTCCGACGACACCATGCCGAGCGACACGCGGCCCGTCACAACGACATCGCGCCGGCTCAGATGTTCGCGCGCATGCTCGAAGTCGCGCATGATCGGCGTGTAGAGCCGGTACATGAGGCGCGCGGCTTCGGTCGGCGCCATGCCGTGCGGTCCGCGTTCGAAAAGCGTCTGCCGCAATTCCGTTTCCAGCTTCGCGATCTGCATGCTAAGCGCCGGTTGTGCGATGTTGAGCCGCTTGGCCGCTCGCGTGACGGTGCCTTCCTCGAACAGCGCGATGAAATACTGGATGTGCCTCAGTTCCATGTGACAGCCGTGCGGCGAAACGGACATGGTACCGCCAACCGGCCACCCATGGCTGTCCGCGCCTTAAAGCAGTCAGTCACTCAGGCAATGAGCGCGGCAGCCGCTGACTTCCCGCATGTGAATGTCATTGGAAGATGATCAGGCAGGCGAGTGCATGCCAGTCGACCTCGTTACAGTAGGCTGCGCGAGAGCCCGGGGCCGTCCTCTCGGATTCCAGCACAAGGTCATTGATGATGTTAAACGAGAAGCTCATCGCCGGCCTTCGCACCAGCTGCTAATCGCAACGATGCTCTCGGCCTTTCAGCCGCGACGGCGCGGAGCAGCACCTCGTCGAATTCGCTCTCAGCGACGCACGTAATGCTGTTCGATGCCTTGCGCGAGCAGTGTAACAAGCCGCTGTATCGCCACCTGAGTCCGCCATGCGACATGTGGAGTCACGATCAGATCGGTGCGGCGCTGGTCAACAGCGGATGATCGGCCGCCGGCGGTTCCTGCTCGAGGACGTCGAGCGCGGCATTGGCTATCAGCTTGCGGTCGAGCGCCTCGATCAGCGCCCCCTCGTCGACGATACCGCCGCGTGCGGCGTTCACAAGTGACGCGCTGCGCTTCATTCGCTCGAATTCGGAGAGATCGAAAAGATGCCGCGTTTCGTCGGTAATCAACAAGGACCCGGAAGCGTCCATTTTCGGCGTCGCGGATTACAGCCTCGTCGATGACCTGTTTAACGTAATGCCCGAACTCGACGGGAGCATATGAGGCCCTTGATGACTGGCTGCTCGCGTTCACTGGCGGAGGAACCATTGGCTCTTTCACAAGAGATCCGGCGAAGCGCAGCGATTGCGGCGAACGCCGAAGATACGGACATCTGGCGATGGTTTGCTAACCTTGTCGAGGAACGCCGCATTCGCTGGTGTCTTGCCAGGTAGCTGGTTGGTGTGCGTCGATCATCGTCACGTCGCCACGGACGAAAGCTTCGACGAGGCAATCCGTGGTGCCAAACTCCGTACTCAGAGACGGGATGACGAGACGGTTCGAGGTAATCTTCTACGACGACGCGTCGCGTGAACTCGCACCGCTTTACTGCCGTGCCCTGTCGCCGATGGAAACCATGTACCGCCGACTTCGCCGCAATCGATCGCGCGTTTTTTCGCGTTTCAAACATCGGGATACACCTGGTGTTCATACCGGCTTCGTCAACGCGGTTGCCTGACTGTCGGCTTTGGCCGGTGTCCTTGAGTGACGGCACGGATTGTCCGTTCCCGCTCCGATACCTGCCCTTGGATCTTCGACGGCCCCGCCGGCAGAAATGGGTCGGTTTGACTCGATCGCTTTCGGGGAGGCCGACGCACAATGCGCCGCATCGCGAACGAAGGCGAAGTGACGAAATGCAGCCGCACAGTGGATGAGCGGCGAGCGTCGGCAGCAGTCGAAGGGCGGAGGTTGGCCATCCGACAGGCTATAAGTTAGTCGATACGGTCCCTGGACATACGTCTACTCGGGCAATCTTGACGTTCTCAAAGGCCGACTAAAAAGATGTCGGCTGCAAAGCTTTCATGCGTGTGAGATGTTGCATCAGGTCTGCATATTTCCGATAGGAAGCTAGCAAAACAGCTCTTTTCTCGATGCGCAGATGTTCAATGCGCAACGACTAGGCCTCGGTTCGCCGTCCTGACAAGCAACGCCGTTAGATGGTTGTATGATTTTTCTAGTGCGAGGTTATCGGGCATGAAGAACTAGCCGCCGAAGCGCGAACAGACCGGTGAGCGTCATCCCTGTTCCAAGCCCTCGCTCGATCTGTTCAAAGGCGCGCACAACTACGTCAAGACGCGTCTCTCTAAGCTGGCGGTCATGCTCGTTGACCACCGCTGTCGCAACTTCCATCTCATCCCTGCCCAATCTCCAGCCGCTCAAGTTTCCCGACGCGAGGACGCCAGTAAGCGCAGCCTCGGCTGAGGCAAGGCTGCACTCGTCGATCTCGCCGTGCCCGGCCGCTGCGATTAATCCCGTTAAGGCCACGGCTTGCGATAGGCAACGCAAAGTCGCTGCGTCGCCTTGCCCGACACGAGCGACTTCAAGCGCCATGCGGACCTGGATGGAAATTTGTGCGACCGAATCCGGATCGAGCGGAAGATAAAGCACCTTCTTATGCCTCGCCGCTTTTGCGACGCTACGGATCGGTTTTCGCGACTTTGATTTAGACATCATTGGGCATTCGAGACAGGTTCGATGAGTTCGAATTTTTCAGGCGAATCAGCGGTTATCGCGATTCTATTAGCAGAATTAGTGCACCACATTAGCGGAATTAATGGGCCTCAACAACAATTGCGTGCATCATGGCGTCACAAACCTGTGAGACTCGATAACTCGAGCGCAATAACGCGCGCGGTGCGCAGCGTGACGAATCCTTCGCAGAAACTGTTGACGCCGTCGTCTGCGCAGAATCGGAATCCGTGGCGGTCAGAATCACCTGTACTGGCCGCTTCATGTGCTGTAATCGTAACGTTCGTGTCGAAGGCACCTTTTGGTCTATTCAGCATTGACCTCGCGCGCGATCTGATTTGGATGCAAAGCTTCAGTCGTAAATTCATTCATCTATTAGCCAGATTTTTCAGCTGGCGCTTTCAAATCTAATACATGGTTTCGCCGGGCGCGTTATTGAGACGGGTGGGCCGCTTCGAAGAGAAGACTCACCTGCTTAAAGAGCTCGTACCGACGTCGCGGATACCGTCATCAAAACGTGAGTTTGGAAAGTGAGAAGGCACCGTCCTTGCGTAGAGTGGATGCCCGCATGTTGCCGGCGAAAAGGAGCGATGCCATGAATGAAGACCAGGTCAAGGGAGTCGGGGAGAAGGTAAAGGGCAAGATCAACGAGGGCGTTGGCAAAATGACGAACGATCCAGCCCAAGAAGCGAAGGGCGACGCACAGCAAGCAGCAGGCGAAGTGCGCAAAGATGTAGGCGACGCCAAAGAGGATTTGAAGGACGCGGCCGACGATGCGTCAAAGCCGTAATGGATTTTCAGATGTAGGACGGATGAACGCCCGCCTCGATTTCGCGGGCGTTGTTTTCGCGGCGCTCGACAATCACGGAGCATCTTTGGCCGGAGCCGGCCGTGCTTAATGGAACGTGGACTCCGCCCGCAGTTCAAGCAACGCAATGACCAATTCAAAAGCGAGAACGCAATGTACCTTCGAACTTCGCCTGACTGCATGCGCGGCTACCCCGCAACGAAATCTGTTCAACCTTTGCAAGACGAGTTGTCGACGACGCGGTTGTTTATCGGCGTCTCGTTCAGGTTGAAGGCGACCCGTTGAGACTTGTGAAAACGAGCCGCTCAAGTTTGCAATGTTGGTGCCGTGATGCAGCGCCTCGGCTGCTGTCTCTCAGTAGTTTGGCTCGCCCTCGGTGGCGGGCCCTTCTTTTCGGCACCCCTTCCCGCGTTTTGACTGCACGAGGGATCGCAACCTCGCACCGTCCATTTTCGACAAGAAGAAAGAATGCCGTCTGAGAACGAATGCCTATTAGGCTTTCAAAAAGTGCAACATAAAAAACACCGTCGGCAAGCCCATTGCGGCCGTCACAAGCCCGATGACGATCAGAACGTCGTAGACATGCATCCGTTCCTCAAACTCCTGCTGCCGTTTTAGGACCGGATCGGCGGCCAAACGGGCAGAGTTCAGCGAAATGTTCTCAACTCGCCTCTTGGGGCTCGGCCAAGAATTGGATGTGAAGGGTGTCATCATCGATGTCCAGTTGGAAACCAGTCAAGCCGACCACGGGCGAAGTCGCCTCTTGCATGAATCTTACTGGGATCGTTGCGGCGCAATTCGAGGAGCACGGCAGAGATCGGCCCTCTAATTAGGGCATAGGCCTTGCATAACCCTGATTAATGGCGGCCATTAGACACACACATATGCTCGAGCGCGCGTTGTTTTCTGCAGCGCGTCGAACCTCAATGAAAATCTTAATGACTCGACCGACGGCGCGAAAGCGATCGGATATGCTCGACTAATGTTTCAACTGAAAGGGGTTTTTCTAAGACGACGTTGGCTAAGCCTTCCGCTTGAATGCCTCTTGCAGCGGAGCAAAGAATCATTGGGAGACTATGGGTTCGTTCGTCGGACCGCAATGCACGGCATACTGCTAGACCGTCCATGCCGGGCATCATGTAGTCGCAGACTATGACGTCGGCTCCTCCTTGCAAGGCTTTCGCTAAACCATCACTGCCCGTTCGAGCAGTGATGACTACCATCCCTTCAAACGAAAGCACGAGTTCCCAGATTTGAACGATGTCTGGATCGTCGTCAATAAGTAATACCGTGACCGGCCGGGTACGTGAGGGCGTGGATTGTGACATAGCAAGCCGGCTTCGTGGTTAGACTCGACCGGTGTTCGAGCAAGCCCTGTACCGAATAGCCAGCGTATGACAATGTGCTTTGATAGGTCTATTGGTGGCATGCGGCTCATCGCGCGGAAGCATTGCAAGTTGCCGTTCGAAGGTTTCGATGGTCAATGGCATGGTCAAGCCCTCACAGGAACGAGACTGTTGAGCATGATCGATTCCCGGAGTATTGACGTAAGCCTTGCGACCTGATTAGGCGACGCCAACGTGCACCCCTTTACGCAGGCGACGGTTAGAGCGATCACGTCTAACCTCTCTGACGTTTCGCTGGACATCACCTTGCGGGGAGTGACCGTTTAATTTGTAAGAATTTGGTAACTCTTTATTAATAACTCGGCCTTTTCTTTATATTCATGAAACTTTCATATTCGCGCGAAAAACGCGATTTTTTGTCATTTCATAGAACTTAAAGCTGAAGAACCGGGGTTGATTAAAATATGAAAGAAGTATTGCCGAACGTACATACATCGATGCGAAAACGCGCATTGGTCGCTGGGGCGGCGTCCCTGTTACTGGCGAGCGTAATAACAGCGTGCGGCGGTGGGGGCTCTGACTCATCGTCTCCGACGGCGACAAACGCTGGGGGTGCGCCGACCACCGTTTCAAGCGGGACGCCTGCTGCATCGTCCCCTTCGCAGAGCGGGACTGTGTCATCAGGAAGTGCGCAAGGAAGTGATTCCGACGCTTCAACCGCGCCGGCTAGTACCCCCGTTGTATCAAGCGGCGGGGCATCTAGCCCAGCGGTGGCTAGTGGGACTTCAAGTCCGACCGCCGACACTGGTGCGTCCACGCCGGCTGTCACTGGTAACAGCCTGCTCCCAGCCACCGTGCAAATCACCACTGATGGCGGTGCGCCCATAGCGGATAAGGTCAACTACGTTGGCGCGACATTCAGTATCGCTAAAACCGATAGCAATTACGTGTACTCCGGAAGAGCGTCCATTCGAGGTCGTGGAAATAGTACGTGGGAGATGCCGAAGAAGCCTTATAAGATTAAGCTCGATGAGAAGGCTGCCTTACTGGGATTGCCCAAGGACAAAAATTGGGTTTTGCTGGCAAATTATTCCGACAAGACGCTGCTAAGAAACCGAGCGGCATTCGAGCTGGGCAAGCGACTGGGGATGGCATGGACGCCGCAAGACCAGCCCGTTGAGGTGACGCTCAACGGCGAATACCTGGGGGTCTATGATCTGGTCGAGTCGATCAGGATCGATAAAAACCGCGTCAATATCGCCGATACCGACAATACCGTTGCTCCGGAGAACACTGGCTTTATCTTGGAGATTAACGGTCGCTTGGACGATGACGTGTGTTGGACCACGACGCATGGAGTGCCGATTTGCATCGATACGCCGTCGCCGGCTTCAACTGCGCAGGCGGCGTATATCAAGCAGTATGTACAAGCAGCAGAGGACACGCTGTTTTCCAACGCGGCTACCGATCCTGCGTCTGGCTATGAGAAATATTTTGATGTTGCCTCATTGATTAACTGGTACCTCGTCAATGAGGTCTTCAAGAATCAGGATGCGCAAGGGTATGCAAGCATCTACCTGTACAAAGATGCCGGCGGCAAACTGAAATACGGCCCGCTTTGGGATTTCGACGTCGCGGCGGGTAACGTCAACTACTCAGGTGCGCAGTACCCGCTCGGATGGTGGATTTCCGACAACACATGGATTTCACGGATGAAGAGCGTGGATCCGACCTTCGAGACGCGCATACGAGCGAAATGGGTGCAAGAGAAAGCAGCCCACATCGATACACTGCCTTCCTATTTCGATAGTAGCGCTGCGGCATTGCAAACTAGTGGGAGCGAGCAGCGCAATTTTGTGCGTTGGCCGATCCTGGATAAGCAGGTGTGGCCCAACCCGGTCGTTACTGGATCATATCAAGGTGAAATGGACTACGTGAAGAACTGGCTTCAACAGCGCATCACGTGGCTCGATGAGAATCTTTAACCCAAGCATAATGTCCTACATGCCACGCTTTTCTAGCGGTAGTTGAAATAGGATCGCCCGCCTCATGGCGGGCTTTTCTTTCTCTATGCAGCGTTTTCGATCATCGCGATAAGGCGGCGCGCGTGGTCGTTGCTGACATCATGCTCGTTGAAAAAGCGAATGAGTAGGTGCCAACAAGCCGTGACTTCGTCGCGGCGTGGAGCCGAACTGTCGGCGAATGCTTGCGCAGCAAGCAATCGGGCTTGTATGACTTGTACAATGTGGGATACATCGACGTCGCGCGACATAGGTAGCCTTGAATGGCGCTGAAAGCGGCGCAGTGGTTCCAAGGTAACACGCTGGCGCATCCGAATTGCGCATTTTCTTGGCACTTCGGCGATAAGTTTCCTAGACTAGGTTCGCGTCGCTATGGCGCAAGTCTTGAGTGCTTTGGCCCGCTTCTCCCTGCGGGCTTTTTTCTATGTCAGCAATCAAACACCTGGATGCGTCTGTTTTGCGGGTCTTCGTCGTCTGTTTCTGTCGCCCGAGTCCCAAACGCGCAGCCAAACTCTTGCATTGCATTCACTCTCGTCTCGCCATTGCGCGCACTGAATTGATGCCGTGCGGTCAAGGAATCTTGCGCGTTCAGCACCTATGTCCGTCATCGCGAAGTCAGCGCCGAACTGAGCGATCAAACGGATTGAGGCATACGTGCCGCGTCGGCCGCAACGCGTACAGGTCATTTCGATGTGCGTCGTACTCGCCGCGACGGCGCTCAGTGATGGCTCGGTGTTTAGCCATGACGTTAGTTCATCAATGAGTCCGAAGCGCGATGACAGATACCACCAACGAGGCAAGGGCAACCACGAGAGCGGAAGCCGAGAGCAAAAGCATTGCCGTCATCATCATTCGTTGATAGTAGAACTCTCTCATTCTGTTGATAGTGACGTCGGCTTCGTCATTACCGCGCGGATACATCTCAGCGTGAGCGCGATGAATTCGTATTTCGATTTCTTCGTGCAGCGCCTTATTCCAGCGGTGGGTGTGATCCAAGAGCCAGCAAACAATCTTTGGCTTGAAGTTGTGTTCGGGCATGAGCGAGCGGTCTACATATTAGTAGCTAGACTAGTAGCTAACAAGTTTAAGATCGATGGAGATGCCATTTAACTAATTGATTTGTAATCGTTAATTCGATTACATCAACACAATGTCATATTGCCATGCACTTCCATCGAGATCATTAGCATTCCTCCATCGAAGGTAGGACGAGGCCATTCCACTATATCCGGACTCGATCGCGAGATGTACTCGCCGGCCCCGATGGATTTCGCCGCAAAGGTCCTAATCTACTTGTCGGACTTTACGTCCGAGTAATGTCTCAGGCTTGCCTCTGCGCGGTCCAACCTGTCTTGCCATCGATCAATACGCCTGTACAACCGTGAATGGGCTATAGGATTGACGCTCGCTTACTGCACTGGTGCAGGCTGATACGTTCGTCCATACGCCAGCAACGCCCAGATCGTGCGGGCCATCTTGTTCGCGAGCGCAACAGCAACGACGTTGGTCGGGCGTCGGGCTAACAGCGCGCGCAATTGGTCCGACAGGTGCTTCGAACTTGAGATGACCGAGCGCGCGCCGTGGATCAGTAAGGTTCGCAGATACACGTCACCACGTTTGCTGATGCCGACAAGTTTTATCTTGCCGCCGGAACTATTCTGTCGCGGCACGAGGCCCAGATAAGCGGCAAACTCCCTCCCGGAGCGGAACGTTCCTGCCTGTCCGATGACTGAAACCGCCGCAGTCGCCGTGAGTACGCCAACGCCAGGGATTTCGGAGATGCGTCGGCACGCATCGTCATTGCGCCGCCATTCGATGATGCGGTGTTCGAGTCGCGCAATCTGTTCGTCAAGTACTCGTAGTCGGGACAACTGATCCTGGAGGCTGTCTGTGAGCATCGCCGGCAACTGATCGGCCAGTGATGCCAGCGCCGCCTTGGCGGCTTCGACCGACGCACGCCGGCCTTGCGGCAGCACGACACCGAATTCATAGAGCAGCCCCACGAAGCTGGTTGATCTGCATGACGCGAATCCGGACCAGTTGCTGGCGTATGCGATGCATTGCCAGCATTGCTTGCTGGTCTTCCGTCTTGACGGCCGCGAACCGCATCCCCGGGCGCTGGGCTGCTTCCCAGAAGGCCGCGGCGTCGGCCGCATCATTCTTGTTCGACTTCACAAACGGCCGCACGAACTGCGCTGCAATCAGTTGCACGTCGTGACCAAGCCGCGCCAGAACACGGGCCCAATAATGGGCGCTACCACATGCCTCCATGACGACGCGGCTCGCTGGCCGGTTCGAGAAGAACGGCACCAGTTGAGCGCGTTTGAGTGTCTTGCTGTGAATCGCGCCGGATTCAGGGTCGACATAGTGAATCTGGAAAACGCGCGTGGCCAAGTCAATGGCAATGATCGTCGGTTCCATCTGGTTCTCCTTGGCGGCTGTAGTGCCGAACCATCAATGTCGCATGCTCAGAACGAAAGTCTGCAGCGCCGGACGGCACCTTGAGGCGGGAGGCGACCATTCCATCTACTTGGCAGAAACACGACATAATGAAATGGCCAGCCCGAACCCAGCGATCGTCCTACTATGAGAGGTTCGATCCAACGTAGATGGAGGGTGACATGGACGAGGTCACGCTGACCGGCATCGATCTGGGCAAGCATGTGTTTCACGTTCACGGGCAGGATGCGAAGGGCCATGCGGTCTTTCGCAAGAAGCTTTCGCGTCAGCAGTTGCTTTCCTTCTTCAGCAATCTCAAAGCCGTTACTGTCGTCATGGAAGCTTGTGCTGGTTCACACTGGCTAGCACGCAAGCTGAATGCGATGGGGCACGCGAGCAAGCTGATTTCGCCGCAATATGTGCGGCCGTTTGCGAAGAGCAATAAGAATGACTACATTGATGCTGAGGCGATCTGTGAAGCCGCGTCCCGACCAGCAATGCGCTTCGTCGAGCCTCGAACGGAAGCCCAGCAACTTCTAGCCGCACTACATCGAACGCGTGAGGGTTTGGTAACGGAGCGTACGGTCACCATCAATCGAATTCACGGTATCTTGCTCGAATTTGGCGTCGTGGTGCCAATTTCCAAAGTAACCTTGCGTCGTTTGCCTGATGTCATCGCGCTCAATGATCTCCCGTCGAGGCTTCTCCAAATCATTCAACGACTGCACGAACACTATAAATATCTTGACGCCCAAGTTGTCGAAATCGAGAAGGAACTGGTCGCGCAGCTTCGCGAGGACGAAAACGCCGCTCGATTGCTTTCAATTCCGGGGATTGGCACCATCACGGCAAGCTTGCTCGCATCTGAGATCGGAAGCATCACACAGTATGCGGGTGGAAGAAATTTTGCCGCATCGATCGGACTAGTCCCACGTCAGAAAAGCACGGGCGGACGAACGACCTTATGCGGCATCAGCAAACGCGGTGACAAACATCTGCGCCGTCTGCTCGTGCAAGGCGCGCGTGCTGTCATACAGCGCGTGCAAAAACGTAACGACAGGCTTGGAGAATTGGATTCGTTCGATGTTGATTCGACGACACTCGAATGTGGTTGCATGCGCGCTTGCCAACAAGCTTGCTCGGATCGCTTGGGCCGTTCTGACGAAGCATACGGAATATCAAGGTTCGTTGTTGATTCACAAAAGTTGAGATTTTGCTAACCGGGTTTTGCGACTGCTGGAGTTTGATGGCCAACGGCTCAGCGACCGGACGAATAACCTGACAAGTTCTACAGCTCATTAGCAGCTGCCGACATTTTGAGGTTCGACTGGTGCGGTTTTCATCTCGAAACAACGGACGAGCGTCCGGCACGATTCCGGATAGATTTGCGCAAGCCACACACTGTCAAAACCAGAGGTTGTGACCTGCCCCGGTAACTTGAGACCGAATTGATCTAGGATAACGGCGCATCATACGGAGCGCGTCATGTTGTGCAGTCGATCCTTGGTCACGCATCGCTGCAGACGACCTCGATCTACGTCAAGGCGGAAAAGCGGCGCATGCTTGAGGCTGCCGCGCGGTATTACGCAAACGAAGTTTCAATAGAAAACTGCGATGGCTTCGGCCTTAAGAGGATTGTTGGTTGGCCGTTAAGGGCTCCTTTTGAGGGATAAAAGGTCGTGTCTTGCGGGAATGCAATCGATCCGATAGAAAAAATTGGCAAAAATAGAAGTTGTGATGCAGTGCCACCAATCGTATGATGAGCGCTCTTCACCTGTTTCGTTCCCCGCGTTACAGGCTCTTAGAGCCGGCCTTTGTGCCGGCTTTTCCTTTTATTTGTTGATTTCTAGTCGAACACCCTTTCTTGAATTGGAAAAATCTAAAGTTACACGCGCTATCGCCGTTAGTTATGAAAAGGTAGATCGGACGTGTCGAATTCGTAGCCCGTTCTTGCGTGGTACAACTAGGGAAGAGTTCAATGAAAGCTTTACGAAATATTAGTATCGGGGCGAAGCTTGGCGTTGGCTTCGGGTTGACGCTAGTTGCGCTTTGCCTGATCGGCGGGCTCGCACTGGTACAGGTGTCGCGGGTGTACAAAGGCACCAATGACCTTGCGACCAACTGGATGCCGAGCGTGTTGACGCTGGGGGAAGTTCGCTCGGCAACCAATGCGGTAAGGCGTGGTTCGTCGGGGGCGCTGTTGGCAACCAACGCGCACGAGAAGGCCGCGCAAGAGAAGAAGCGCAGCGATGCATTAGCGAGTCTCGACGGCGCGCTGGCTAAATACCAATCGCTTATATCTTCGCCGGATGAAAAGCAGCTTTTCGAGGACTTCAAGACGGCTTGGGCGGCCTATTTGACGGTCGACAACAAGGTCAACGCACTGAACGATGGTGGAGCAGACCATTACACTGAAGCTAGGGAGTTGGCGGCAAATCAGTCCTCGGCTTTATTCTCGACGGTGTCTGATCTGATCACGCGCGACATCGTACTGAATACGAAGGGGGCCAACGATGCCGCAGCAGCAGCCGCTGACGACTATCAAAAGACATTGGTCACTACCATTGTGCTGGTAGCTCTGGCCATTGCATTCAGCGTTGTTGGGGCGATCTTAATCGCTCGATCAATCGTCGCGCCTATCCGCCGTTCGCTTGAGGTTGCGCAGACCGTCGCACAAGGAAATTTGACTTCCGAAATTATCGATGATGGCGCGGACGAAACGGGACAACTGCTCCGCGCACTGCGTCATATGAACGAGCGGCTTGCCGACATTGTCGGACGTGTGCGCAGTGGTAGCGAGAGCATTGCCACGGCTTCGGCACAGATCGCGGCTGGCAACACTGATCTTAGTCAGCGCACGGAAGAGCAGGCGGCGTCGCTTCAGGAGACGGCCGCCAGCATGGAAGAACTGACATCAACGGTCAAGCAAAACACCGAAAATGCGCAGCAAGGCAATACCCTGGCGGCGAATGCGTCGGAAGTGGCCGCGCGCGGCGGTGTGGTCGTTAGCCGTGTGGTCGATACGATGAAGGAGATCAGCGCGAGCTCTGCGAAGGTCGCGGAAATCATCACGGTAATCGAAGGCATCGCTTTCCAGACCAACATACTTGCATTAAATGCGGCAGTTGAGGCCGCGCGCGCAGGCGAGCAGGGCCGGGGTTTTGCGGTGGTAGCCGGTGAAGTACGAACCTTGGCTCAGCGCAGCGCGACCGCTGCCAAGGAGATCAAGGACCTCATTGACGTGTCGGTGTTGAAGGTAAGTGCCGGCTCACAACTCGTCGAAGAAGCCGGTCAGACGATGAATGAGGTAGTACAGTCGGTCAAGCGCGTCGCCGACCTGATGGGTGAGATCTCGGCCGCGTCCTCCGAGCAGCACGCCGGTATCGAGCAAGTAAACGTGGCCGTCTCTCAAATGGATGAAGTTACGCAGCAGAATGCCGCCTTGGTGGAGCAAGCGAGCGCGGCAGCCCAATCGATGGCTCAGCAATCAGGCGCGCTCCGCGATGTGGTATCGGTTTTCCAGCTTGGGATCAGTTGCGCCGAGGTGCGTGTCTCGACCGAATTACTGTCTACGCCGCCGCTGATTTCTTTTCCACCTTTAGCTCGTCCCAAACATTCAAAGAAGATGAGCGCCTCAATTCGACCGCCAGCATCGAGGCAAGCAACCGTATCAAGCGATGGCGACTGGCAGGCTTTCTAGGTGACATTTTTCCCACTGGCGGGCGAACGATGAAGGCGTGAAGCGCTTGTCCTTGCAAGAGGCGAAAGCGTTGCTGCGTTTCTCGCCGCGCCAGTTCTTCTGCGAGCCGCCTCCGTCCCCAGGCGTTGAATCGTCATTCGATTTCGTCTTGGGCACGAAGCTCTTGTGCCCCGCCCACGCTTGAATGAGCGTGCCGTCGACGCTGAAGTTGTTGAGGGGCTTTAATTCTGCTACTGGGTGCACTAATTCTGCTAATACACCGTAGGTCAGGCGATTTGGAGCTTCTGCCTAGAGAGCGTCAAGCGGCACGACCGGCCGTGCTGCTTGACGCTCTCTAGAGAACCAAAAACCGGATAGTTCGAACTTAAAGGAACTGGAAGTTCAGCCTTGCATGAGCGCGGTCGGCGGTGGAACAGCCCCGTGAAAGACCGGACACAGTCTCCCACTTACAATAGCGGGTAGGCATAAGACTGTGTATATGACTA